>NZ_CP029043.1:1200000-1540000 GCF_003074055.1 Streptomyces nigra
CGCTCGCGGTCGGTGATGAGCTCGGGGTACTGCTGGCCCATCATCTCGATCACGGTGTCGACCAGGTCCTTCACGACCGGACCGGTGGCACCGAGCAGGCGCATGTTGCGGATGGCGCGGCGCATGATACGGCGCAGGACGTAGCCGCGGCCCTCGTTGCCGGGCGTGACGCCGCCGCCGATGAGCATGACGGAGGTGCGCATGTGGTCGGTGACCACGCGCAGGGAGACGTCCGAGTCGTGGGCGTCGCCGTAGGCCACGCCGGTCAGCTCGGTGGCCTTCTTGATGACGGCCATGGAGGTGTCGATCTCGTACATGTTCTGCACGCCCTGCAGAATCATGGCGAGGCGTTCCAGGCCGAGGCCGGTGTCGATGTTCTTGCTCGGCAGCTCGCCGAGGATCTCGAAGTTGTCCTTGCCGATGCCCTCGCCCCGCACGTACTGCATGAAGACGAGGTTCCAGATCTCCACGTACCGCTCGTCGTTGACGGCGGGGCCGCCCTCGACGCCGAACTCGGGTCCGCGGTCGTAGTTGATCTCGGAGCACGGGCCGCAGGGGCCGGGGACACCCATCGACCAGTAGTTGTCCTTCATGCCGAGGCGCTGGATGCGCTCCTTCGGCACACCGACGACCTCGTGCCAGATGCGCTCGGCCTCGTCGTCGTCCTTGTAGACGGTGATCCAGAGCTTCTCCGGCTCCAGGCCGTAACCACCCTTGTCCTGGGGCGTGGTGAGCAGCTCCCAGGCGTAGGTGATGGCGCCTTCCTTGAAGTAGTCGCCGAAGGAGAAGTTGCCGCACATCTGGAAGAAGGTGCCGTGCCGGGTGGTCTTGCCGACCTCTTCGATGTCCGGCGTACGCACGCACTTCTGGACGCTGGTCGCGCGGGAGAAGGGCGGCTTGACCTCACCCAGGAAGTAGGGCTTGAAGGGCACCATGCCGGCCGGGACGAGGAGCAGAGTCGGGTCGTCCGCGATGAGCGACGCCGAAGGGACGACGGTGTGCCCGCGCTCCTCGAAGAAGCTCAGCCAGCGGCGGCGAATCTCGGCCGACTCCATCAGTGGTCCTCATTCCGGTTGTTCGTGTACGTCGTGCTGTCGATGACGTACGACTTCGGCTGCTTGTGGTTCTCGATGGCGGAGTACCGCCGGGAAACGGGGAGTTCGGGGCGCTCGTCGATGCCCAGGGCCTCGTGGAGCTCGGCCTCCCGCCGGGCCATGTTGTCCCGGACGTCGAGGGCGAAGCCGACGGCGCGGTCCTTGATGCGGTGACCGGCGTCGAGGGCCTTGTTCGCCGCGGTCGCGGCGAGGCTCTCGGGGGTCAGCTGCTTCAGCTTCCGGTTGACCTTGGTGGTGGCCCAGACACCGGCGGCGACGCCCGTGCCGAACCAGAACGTACGGCGGAACATGCTGGGCCTCAGTCCCTCTTCCCGCGGTTTCGCTTCTCCCGCCGCGCGGCCGGCACGGTACGGCCGACGATCACGGTGCGCCTGGAGCCGGAGGCCTTGGCCGGCTCGCCGTCCTTGCGGCCGAGGGCCCGGCGCACGCCGTAGCCGAAGGCCGCGACCTTGACCAGGGGGCCTCCGAAGGTGGAGGCGACGGTGGTCGACAGCGCGGAGGCGTTCGACGTGACCTCCTGGACGTCGGAGGCGATCGCGTCGACCCGGTCGATCTGGGTCTGCGCGGAGCGCACCGCCGAGGAGGCGTCTGCGAGGAGCGGCACGGCCTGGTCGGTCACGTCCGCGACCAGCTTGGTGGTCGCCTTCAGCGTCTGGGCCAGCCTCGCCAGCGCCACGGCGAGGAAGGAGACCAGGATCGCCCAGAAGACCGCCACCAGAATCCCGGCAACCTCTCCACCGGACACTGTGTGCACCCGCTCCCTGATATGTGCCTTCGCATCGGTCTGCATCGAAAAAGTCGTGCACCGAGCCTATCGCGCCGTCGATGCGCCGCCGTACCGGATTACCCTCCGCGCACGGCCGCGTCGCCGCGGACGCGAAAGCCCGCCGCCGCCCCACCGGGAAGGTGGGGAGACGACGGGCTCCGGTGCGCTGGGGTGCTACGGCCGCCGAAGGATCAGCGGGCGTAGTACTCGACGACGAGCTGCTCGTCGCAGATCACCGGGATCTCCTTGCGGTTCGGCTCGCGGTCCAGGCGGAACGCCAGGGCCTTGAGGTTCACCTGGAGGTAGCGCGGGGTCTCACCCTCGGGGGCGAAGCCACCCTCGCGGGCGATCGAGAAGAGCGTCTTCTCGCGGCTGCGCTCGCGGACCATCACGACGTCGTCGGGCTTGACGCGGAAGGACGGCTTGTCGACCTTCTGGCCGTTGACCTCGATGTGGCCGTGCACGACCATCTGACGGGCCTGGTAGATGGTGCGGGCGATGCCCGAACGCAGGACCAGGGCGTCGAGGCGGCGCTCGAGCTCGATGATCAGGGCCTCACCGGTCTTGCCCTGAACCTTGGAGGCACGCTCGTAGGCGCGGACGAGCTGGCGCTCGGACACGTCGTACTGCGCGCGCAGACGCTGCTTCTCCAGCAGACGGACCTTGTAGTCCGAGTTCTGCTTGCGGCCGCGGCCGTGCTCACCCGGCGGGTAGGGACGGGCCTCGAAGTACTTGACGGCCTTCGGGGTCAGCGCGATGCCGAGGGCACGCGACTTCTTGACCTTGGGGCGGGACTGGTTCGCCACGATCTCTCATTTCTGGATGTTCGGCTCGTCAGGGTTGAGGGAGGTCGCAATCCGCAGCCGGGGAAACCCTCCTCGTCCTCGCGGACGGGGTGGGCAGCCGCTCCCTGGTCTGGGCACATACGTGCAGCACGCGAGTGGCCCACCGACCGGTTCCGTCCGGGGACGGAGGGTGGTGGGCTGCCCGCGACACCATTCGAACGGTGCGCGACGCTCCTGGAACCCACTGGGGGTTCCGGCTGACCGTCCCGTTCTGACTGCACGGGACACAGCACTTCGGAGCAGTTTACAGGGTGCTCAGGACCGCTTGCGACCGAGGTGCTTCCTGGTCCACTCCACGGCGTCGGCGTAGCGGGCCTCGCCGCCGTGCCGGGTCGGGGTGTAGTACTCGCGGTCCTTGAGGGCGTCGGGCGCGTACTGCTGTTCGGCGATGCCCTCGGCCAGATCGTGCGGGTACACGTACCCCTGCGCGTGCCCGAGCTTGGCGGCGCCCTTGTAGTGCCCGTCGCGCAGATGGGGCGGCACGGGTCCCGCCATGCCCTTGCGTACGTCGTCCAGGGCGGCGCCGATGGCGGTCGTCGCGGCGTTGGACTTCGGGGCGAGCGCGAGGGCGATCGTGGCGTGGCTGAGGGTGAGCGCGGCCTCCGGGAAGCCGATCATGGCGACGGCCTGGGCCGCGGCGACCGCGGTCGGCAGGGCGTGCGGGTCGGCGAGCCCGATGTCCTCGCTGGCGGAGATCATCAGGCGCCGGGCGATGAAGCGGGGGTCCTCGCCGGCCTCGATCATCCGGGCCAGGTAGTGCAGGGCGGCGTCCACGTCGGAGCCGCGGATCGACTTGATCAGGGCGCTGGCCACGTCGTAGTGCTGGTCGCCGTCGCGGTCGTACTTCACGGCGGCCCGGTCGACGGTCTGCTCCAGCGTTGCCAGGCTGATCTCGCTCTCGTCCTGGTCGAGGGCGGCCCCGGCGGCGGCCTCCAGCGCGGTCAGGGCGCGGCGGGCGTCGCCCCCGGCGATGCGCAGCAGGTGGTCCTCGGTGTCCTCGGGGAGGGCGACGGCGTCCCTGAGGCCGCGTTCGTCGCTCAGCGCGCGGCGCAGGAGGTCCCGGATGTCGTCGTCGGTCAGCGGTTCGAGGGTGAGCAGCAGGGAGCGGGAGAGCAGCGGGGAGATGACCGAGAAGTAGGGGTTCTCGGTGGTGGCGGCGATCAGGGTGACCCAGCGGTTCTCCACGGCGGGCAGGAGGGAGTCCTGCTGGGCCTTGCTGAAGCGGTGGATCTCGTCGAGGAAGAGGACGGTCTCCTGGCCGTAGCCGCCGGTGGCGCGGCGGGCGCCGTCGATGACCGCGCGGACCTCCTTCACCCCGGCGGTGATGGCGGAGAGCTCCACGAAGCGTTTGTTGGTGGCCTTGGAGACGACGTAGGCCAGGGTGGTCTTGCCGGTGCCGGGCGGGCCCCAGAGGATCACCGAGGAGGGGCCGGCGGGGCCCTTGGCGCCCTCGCCGACCAGGCGGCGCAAGGGTGAGCCCGGCTTCAGCAGATGCCGCTGGCCCACCACCTCGTCGAGGGTGCGGGGGCGCATCCGTACCGCCAGGGGACTCCCCGCGGGGTCTTTCTCCTGGCGTTCCTCTGCGGCTGCGGTGAACAGGTCGGGCTCCACTCTGGAAACCCTAAATCACCGCACTGACAACGCGGCCCGCGAGGTCAGCTGGTCCAGAAGTCCCACCAGCGGGTCAGGACCAGCATCCCGATGACGCCGATGTGCAGCACGGGCAGGACCCAGGTGAACTCGCCGAAGAAGCCCTTCAGCCAGTTCGGGGCGGGCAGCAGGCCGTTGCGGACGTTGAACGAGGTCACGTACCAGAACATGACGATCGTCGCGACCCAGGCGAGCGAGCACCACAGGCACAGCGCGTTGATGTTGTACAGCGACTGGTACATCAGCCAGGCGCAGAAGACGACGCCGAAGAAGGTGCCGGCGTTGAGGGTGAGCCAGTACCAACGCGGGAAGCGGGCGCGGCCGAGCAGGCTCATGCCGACGCAGATCACGATGCCGTAGGCGACGAGGCCGAGCATCGGGTTGGGGAAGCCGAAGACGGCGGCCTGCTTGGACTCCATGACGCTGCCGCAGGAGACGACGGGGTTCAGGCTGCACCCGGGGGTGAACGTCTTCCCCTCGACCTTGGCCTCGAGCAGCTTGAACTTGTCGATCGTGATGACCCAGGCGGCGAGCAGTCCCGCGGCGCCGGTGATCACCAGCAGCAGGGCGAGCGCCCGGCTGCCGCCGACCGACCGCGTGGCGGACGGTGCGGGCTCCGACTCGGGCTCGGTGGAGACGTCTTTGACTGTCGTCTTGCTCATCACGCCGATTCCGTCACTTGAGACTTGGAGTTTCCCCGGACAGGGCACATTGTGCCGCACCCGCGCGGGTCCCCACCGTTCGCTGCGCATAAGGAAGTACGCCCGTGCCAAGGCGCGCGCAGGGTTTCGGACACCCCGCGAGCAGCGAAAAGAGGGGGACCCGGAAGGTCCCCCTCTGTCCCGCATTCCTCGTGGAATCAGCCCAGACGGGATTCCAGCTCCGCGACGATCTCGTTGACGCCGACCGCCGTCTGCTCGCCGGACTCCATGTCCTTGAGCTGGACGACGCCCTCGGCGAGGTCGCGCTCGCCGGCGACGATGGTGTAGCGGGCGCCGCTGCGGTTGGCGTTCTTCATGGCGCCCTTGAGGCCCTTGGCGCCGTAGGAGAAGTCCGTCGCGATGCCGAGCTTGCGCAGCTCGGTGACCTTGTTGAACAGCACGCGGCGGGCCTCCTCGCCGAGCGGCACCGCGAACACGCTGGTGGTGGAGGGCAGTTCGAGCTCCACGCCCTCGGCCTCCAGGGCGAGGACCGTGCGGTCGACGCCGAGGGCCCAGCCGACGGACGGCAGCGCGGGGCCGCCGATCATCTCGGACAGGCCGTCGTAGCGGCCGCCGCCGCCCACCGCGGACTGGGAGCCCAGACCGTCGTGGACGAACTCGAAGGTCGTCCGCGTGTAGTAGTCCAGGCCGCGCACCAGCTTGGGGTCGTCCTCGAAGACGACGCCCGCGGCCGTGATCAGCTCGCGGACCTCCTCGTGGTAGGCCTTGCAGGCGTCGCACAGGTAGTCGCGCAGCAGCGGGGCGCCGCCGAGCTGCTTCTGGACCGACTCGCGCTTGTCGTCGAGGACGCGCAGCGGGTTGATCTCGGCGCGGCGCAGGGTGTCCTCGTCGAGGTCCAGTCCGCGCAGGAAGTCCTGGAGCGCGGCGCGGTAGACCGGGCGGCACTCCTTGTCGCCCAGGGAGTTCAGCAGGATGCGGAAGTCCCGCAGGCCCAGGGAGCGGTACGCCTGGTCGGCCAGGATGATCAGCTCGGCGTCGAGCGCCGGGTCCTCGGCGCCGATCGCCTCGGCGCCGACCTGGGAGAAGTGGCGGTAGCGGCCCTTCTGGGGGCGCTCGTAGCGGTAGTACGAGCCCGAGTACCAGAGCTTGACCGGGAGGTTGCCCGCCTTGTGCAGGTTGGCCTCCAGGGCGGCGCGCAGCACCGAGGCCGTGCCCTCGGGACGCAGCGCGAGCTTGTCGCCGCCCTTGGTCTCGAAGGCGTACATCTCCTTGGTCACGATGTCGGTGGACTCGCCGACGCCGCGTGCGAACAGCTCGACGCTCTCGAAGCCGGGCGTCTCGACGTAGCCGTAGCCGGAGTTCCGCAGGGGCGCGGCGATCGCCTCGCGCACCGCGAGGTACTTGGCGGAGTCGGGCGGCAGCAGGTCGTACGTGCCCTTGGGGGCCTTGAAGGTGCTCACGGAAGTCTTGTCACATTCCTCGTCGGGGAGCGGGCTGGGCTCCCTGGCCGGCGGCCACCTGCCGCAGATACGGGTTGGTGGCGCGCTCCTGGCCGATGGTCGTCTGGGGGCCGTGGCCGGACAGCACCACGGTCGAGTCGTCGAGCGGCAGGCACACACGGGCCAGCGAGTCGAGGATCTCGGCCATGTCACCGCCGGGCAGGTCGGTGCGTCCGATGGAGCCGGCGAACAGCAGGTCGCCCGAGAACAGGATCGGCGGGATGTCCGCCGTCTCGGGCAGGCCGAAGGTCACCGACCCCTTGGTATGGCCCGGCGCGTGGGCGACGGTGAGCTCCATCCCCGCCAGCCCGAGCGTCGCACCGTCGGTCAGCTCCTTGACGTCGTCCGGTTCCCCGACGGTCAGCTCGCCCATCAACTGCACGCCGATGGACCGGCCGAGCGCCTTCTCGGGGTCGCTCATCATGTACCGGTCCTCGGGGTGGATCCAGGCCGGTACGTCGTGTGCGCCGCACACCGGGACGACCGAGGCCACATGGTCGAGGTGGCCGTGGGTGAGGACGACGGCGACGGGCTTGAGCCGATGCTTCTTCAGCGCTTCCTCGACTCCGGGGGCCGCTTCGTGGCCCGGGTCGATGATCACGCACTCCTCACCGGCGGCGGGGGCGACGAGATAACAGTTCGTCCCCCAGGCCCCGGCGGGGAACCCGGCAATGAGCACGATCGTCCTTCGTTTGTGTCGACACGGGTGGTTTGTCGGCGGGCGTCGCCTGTCGTCAGAGCCTACCGGCGCTGCCGAACACTCAGCGAACCCATATACGGTACGGGTCACACGCAGACGGTCGACTCACTGAGCACTTGTGTACCGGTCGACACACACGACGCATGAGGAGAGAACCCGGTGGTCAGCCAGGAACAGCGGCGGCGTCAGCTCGCCCGGGAGAAGTTCTTGCGGCAGCAGCAGCGGCGTACGGACGCCCGGCGCAAGGCACGCGTGCGCAACTCGGTGATCGCGTCGGTGCTCGCGGTGGTCGTCATCGGCAGCGTCGCGCTGTACACGACGGATGTCCTCAAGGGCGACGACGACACCAAGCAGAACGCGGGCGCGGAGGTCACACCGAGCGCGAGCGCGCCGAGCAAGGCCCCGGACCCGTGCGAGAAGCCCGCCGAGGGCAAGGTGAAGACGGCGACCTGGAAGAAGGAGCCGGAGCTCACCGTCGACAAGTCGGCGAAGTACACGATGAAGCTCGCGACGACGTGCGGTGACATCGACATCGCGCTGAAGGCGTCGGCCGCGCCGCACACCGTCAACTCGTTCGACTTCCTCGCCGACAAGGGCTACTTCGACCACTCCAAGTGCCACCGGCTCACCACCAACGGCATCTACGTGCTGCAGTGCGGCGACCCGACGGGCACCGGCACCGGCGGTCCCGGCTACACGATTCCGGACGAGAATCTGAAGGACAAGAGTCTCAAGGCCAACACGTATCCCGCGGGCACCGTGGCGATGGCCAACACGGGTCAGAAGCACACTGGAGGCAGCCAGTTCTTCCTCGTCTACCAGGACAGTCAGCTGCCGCCCAGCTACACGCCGTTCGGTACCGTCTCGGAGTCGGGGATGAAGGTGCTGAAGAAGATCGCCGACGCCGGTGAGAGCACCGGTGCGGGTGACGGGGCGCCGAACGCGACGGTCGTGATCGACAAGGCGACGGTCACCAAATCCTGACCCCCAACTGCGTAATTTCGGTCGCGCGGGATGCGGACAGGCAACCCGCCGGTCGCCTATGTTGGCCGTGACGAAACTGTGGACGATGCCCGGGGGGACACCAGCCCCTCGCAGGCATCATGTGGAGGAGGCGCTGTGAGCAGCGACCCGTGGGGCCGCGTCGACGAGACGGGGACCGTGTACGTGCGTACGGCCGACGGCGAGCAGGTCGTCGGTTCCTGGCAGGCCGGCTCCCCCGAAGAGGCGCTGGCCTATTTCGAGCGCAAGTACGAGGGCCTGGTTGTCGAGATCGGCCTCCTCGAGAAGCGAGTGAAGACCACCGACCTGTCCGCCAAGGACGCGACGGCGGCGATCGACCACATCCGCGAGCAGGTCGACGCGCACCACGCGGTCGGTGATCTGGACGCTCTGCGGGTGCGGCTGGACAAGCTCGTCGAGCTGGTCGAGAAGCGCCGCGAGGAGCGCAAGCAGCAGCGGGCCAAGCAGTCCGACGAGGCGCGTCACCGCAAGGAGGCGCTGGTCGCCGAGGCGGAGGAGCTGGCGCAGTCCGACCAGTGGCGGGCCGCCGGTGAGCGGCTGCGGGCTCTGGTGGACACGTGGAAGAGCCTGCCGCGGCTGGACCGCAAGTCGGACGACGAGCTGTGGCACCGCTTCTCGCACGCCCGGTCGGCCTTCTCCAAGCGGCGCAAGGCGCACTTCGCGCAGCTGGACGCGCAGCGCGAGGAGGCCCGCCGGACCAAGGAGCGGCTGGTCGCCGAGGCCGAGGCGCTGTCGGGTTCGACGGACTGGGGTCCGACGGCCGCTCGCTACCGCGAGCTGATGACCGAGTGGAAGGCCGCGGGCCGTGCCCAGCGTGAGCACGAGGACGATCTGTGGAACCGCTTCCGCGGCGCCCAGGACGTCTTCTTCGCCGCCCGCAGCTCGGTGTTCGCCGAGCGGGACGCCGAGCAGTCGGAGAACCTCAAGCTGAAGGAGGAGCTGGCAGGGGAGGCCGAGAAGCTGCTGCCCATCGGCGATCTGAAGGGGGCGCGCGCCGCCTTCCGCTCGATCAACGAGCGCTGGGAGGCCATCGGCCATGTGCCGCGCGACGCCCGGCCGAAGGTCGAGGGCCGGATGCACGCCGTGGAGCGGGCCATCCAGGAGGCCGAGGAGGCCGAGTGGCGCCGGACCAACCCGGAGGCACGCGTGCGTGCCGAGGGGCTGACCGGTCAGCTGCAGGCCGCCGTGGACAAGCTGAAGGGCCAGATCGAGCAGGCCCGCGCCCAGGGCAACAACGCGAAGGCCGACAAGCTGGAGCGTGAGCTGGAGGGCCGCCAGGCGCTGCTGGACACCGCCCTGAAGGGTCTCCAGGAGTTCGGCGGCTGATCCCCGCCCGAGCCGGAACGAGAGGGGCTCCCGTACATCGCGTACGGGAGCCCTCTCTTCGTTCCTGGACGGCCGCTACGACCGGTTGCGCGCCGAGGTCACGCGGTAGACGTCGTAGACGCCCTCCACTCCCCTGACGGCCTTCAGGACGTGGCCCAGGTGCTTGGGGTCGCCCATCTCGAAGGTGAAGCGCGAGGTGGCGACCCGGTCGCGGGAGGTCTGGACGGCCGCCGACAGGATGTTGACGTGCTGGTCCGACAGGACGCGGGTGACGTCCGACAGCAGCCGGGAGCGGTCCAGGGCCTCGACCTGGATGGCGACCAGGAAGACCGAGGACTGGGTCGGCGCCCACTCGACCTCGAGGATCCGCTCGGGCTCGCGGGACAGCGAGTCGACGTTGACGCAGTCGCTGCGGTGCACCGACACCCCGCTGCCGCGGGTGACGAACCCGATGATCGGGTCGCCCGGCACCGGCGTACAGCAGCGGGCCAGCTTGACCCACACGTCCTCGACGCCCTTGACGATGACGCCCGGGTCGGCGCTGGAGCGGCGCTTGCGGCGGCTGCGGGCCGGCGGGACCGACTCGTCGATCTCCTCGGTGGCCGCCTCCTCGCCGCCGAGCGCCTGGACCAGCTTCTGCACGATGTTCTGCGCGGACACATGGCCCTCGCCGATCGCCGCGTACAGCGCGGAGATGTCGGCGTAGCGCATCTCGTGGGCGAGCGTGACGAGCGAGTCGCCGGTGAGGATGCGCTGGATCGGCAGGTTCTGCTTGCGCATCGCCCGGACGATGGCGTCCTTGCCCTGCTCGATGGCCTCGTCGCGGCGCTCCTTGGAGAACCAGGCCCGGATCTTGTTCCGGGCGCGCGGCGACTTGACGAAGCCCAGCCAGTCGCGGGAGGGGCCCGCGCCGGCCGCCTTGGAGGTGAAGACCTCGACGAGGTCGCCGTTGTCCAGGGTGGACTCGAGCGGGACGAGACGGCCGTTGACCCGCGCTCCTATGGTGCGGTGGCCCACCTCGGTGTGGACGGCGTAGGCGAAGTCGACGGGGGTGGCACCGGCCGGCAGCGCTATGACGTCGCCCTTGGGGGTGAAGACGAAGACCTCGTTGCGGGACAGGTCGAAGCGCAGGGACTCCAGGAACTCGCCCGGGTCCTCCGTCTCCTTCTGCCAGTCCAGCAGCTGGCGCAGCCACGCCATGTCGTTGAGGTGGTCGTCCTTGCCCTTGCCGGACGTCTTCGGGGCGTCGGTACGGATCTTGGAGGCGCCGGCGACGGCCTCCTGCTTGTACTTCCAGTGCGCGGCGATGCCGTACTCGGCGCGGCGGTGCATGTCGAACGTGCGGATCTGGAGTTCGACCGGCTTGCCGTTGGGGCCGATGACCGTCGTGTGCAGCGACTGGTACATGTTGAACTTCGGCATCGCGATGTAGTCCTTGAACCGGCCGGGGACCGGGTTCCATCGCGCGTGCACGGTGCCGAGGGCGGCGTAGCAGTCGCGGACCGTGTCGACGAGGACACGGATGCCCACCAGGTCGTAGATCTCCGCGAAGTCACGGCCGCGGACGATCATCTTCTGGTAGACGCTGTAGTAGTGCTTCGGGCGGCCGGTGACGGTCGCCTTGATACGGGCCGCGCGCAGGTCCTGCTGGACCTCGTCGGTCACTATGGCCAGGTACTCGTCCCGCTTCGGGGCACGCTCCGCCACCAGCCGCACGATCTCGTCGTACATCTTGGGGTAGAGGATCGCGAAGGCGAGGTCCTCCAGCTCCCACTTGATGGTGTTCATGCCCAGGCGGTGGGCGAGCGGCGCGTAGATCTCGAGGGTCTCGCGCGCCTTCTTCTCCTGCTTCTCGCGCTTGAGGTAGCGCATGGTGCGCATGTTGTGCAGGCGGTCGGCGAGCTTGATGACCAGGACGCGCGGGTCCTTGGCCATGGCGACGACCATCTTGCGCACGGTCTCGGCCTGGGCGGCCTCGCCGAACTTGACCTTGTCCAGCTTGGTGACGCCGTCGACGAGCAGGGCGACGGAGTCCCCGAAGTCGCGGCGCAGCTGGTCGAGGCCGTACTCGGTGTCCTCGACGGTGTCGTGCAGCAGCCCCGCCATGAGGGTGGCCGGGTCCATGCCCAGCTCGGCGAGGATGGTGGTGACCGCCAGCGGGTGCGTGATGTACGGGTCGCCGCTCTTGCGCTTCTGGCCGCGGTGCCAGCGCTCGGCGACCTGGTAGGCCTTCTCGATCTGGCGGAGGGTGGCCGTCTCGATCTTGGGGTCGTTGCCGCGGACTATGCGCAGCAGGGGCTCCAGGACCGGGTTGTACGGGTTGGAGCGCTGGACGCCGAGGCGGGCGAGGCGGGCCCGGACGCGGTTGGAGGAGCCGGAGCGGGCGGGCTGGCCGGTGTTCGGGCGGACCGCGGGGGTGGAGCGCTCGGGCGGGGCCGGCTTGGGACGCGCCTGCTCGGCCGGCTTGTCGACCGGGGCCGACTGGGCGTGCTCGACCGTCCCGCGCGAGTCGTTCTTGGCGTGCGGTGCGTTCGGCGCGGGCTTCGCCGCGGCGGCCGAGGCGGACTCGGGCTTTGCGGCGGTCAGGTGCTGGGCCTCGTCTGGCAAGAGGACTCCTCGTGCGCGATCCGGGTCCCCCGGTCAGGCTCCGGAGACCCCATGGTAGCGATCCTGGGGCGCAGGATCGCCTTCAGGCCGTGTGAGGGCCGTCTACCCCGGAAACACGTGAGGCGTCCCGTGGATTCCGGGACGCCGGTCGCCACCCCTGGTCACGTGCCCCGGCCGCGGCACGACGATGCCGCGTGCCCGCCCAGCGGACACGCGGCATCGGGTGCTGCGGGACGGGGTCAGACCGTGAGGAGCGACGTCAGCGGGGCGCCCGCCAGCGCCGGCTCCACACGGGCCCGGCCGGACAGGAAGCCCAGCTCCATCAGGACGGCGAGGCCCGAGACCTGGGCACCGGCCCGGCGGATCAGCTGGATCGAGGCCTCGGCGGTGCCGCCCGTCGCCAGGACGTCGTCGACGACCAGGACCCGGTCGCTGCCGCTGAGGTCCTCGGCGTGGATCTCGATCTCCGCCGAGCCGTACTCCAGGTCGTACGCCTGGCTGAGCGTCGCCCCGGGGAGCTTGCCCGCCTTGCGCACGGGGACGAAGCCGACGCCGGCCCGGACCGCGACCGGCGCTCCGAGGATGAAGCCCCGGGCCTCCAGGCCGACGACCTTGGTGGCACCGGTCCGATCCGCCACCTCGGCGAGCGCGTCGGTGAGCGCCGTGAAGGCCGCCGGGTCCGCCAGGAGCGGGGTGATGTCCTTGAACATCACGCCCGGCTCCGGGTAGTCAGCCACGTCCCGGATCTTGCTGAGCAGCAGCTCGCTGATGTCGGTCATCGGCGTTTCCCCGAGGGGCGGTTGCGGCCGCGGGTGCGCGATGCGGGCTGGTTGCGCGGGCCGACGACCGCCGCCGCGGTGTCCTCCGGCTCGTCGTCGTACAACTCGTCGTCGGCCGGGACGTCCGTGGCCGGGCCCTCCGCGGCGGTCTGCGCCCGCTTGGCGAGCACCCGCTTCTTGAGGGCCTTCATCTGGGGCTCGCGCTCCTTGAGGTCGGCGACGAGCGGCGTGGCGATGAAGATCGACGAGTACGCGCCGGCCGCGAGGCCGACGAACAGCGACAGCGAGATGTCGTTGAGCATGCCGGCGCCGAGGAAGCCGCCGCCGATGAACAGCAGGCCCGCCACCGGCAGCAGCGCGACCACCGTGGTGTTGATCGAGCGGACCAGGGTGCCGTTGATCGAGCGGTTGGCGATCTCGCTGTACGTCCAGCGGGTCTGCTTGGTGATGTCCTTCGTCTGCTCCTTGAGGCTGTCGAAGACGACGACCGTGTCGTAGAGCGAGTAACCGAGGATCGTGAGCAGACCGATCACCGTGCCGGGCGTGACCTCGAAGCCGACGAGGGCGTAGATGCCGACGGTGATGGTGATGTCGTGGATCAGGGCGACGAACGCGGCGAGGGCCATCCGCCACTCGAACGCGATCGCCAGATAGATCACGACCAGGATCAGGAAGATGCCGAGGCCCTGCCAGGCCTTGTTGGCGATCTGCTCGCCCCAGCTCGGGCCGACCAGCTCACCGGTGACGTCGTTCTCCGAGACACCGAGCTTGTCCGCGATCTCCGCGGAGACCTTGTCGGCCTGCTTGGTGTCGATGCCCGCGACCTGGATGCGCAGCGTGGCCTTGTCGCCGCCGCCGAGCTTCTGGACGATCGCGTCGTGGCCGGAGGCCTCTTCCGCGATCTCCTGGGCCTGGGCCACCGAGACGGTGGTCTTCGGGGTGTTGAAGACCGCGCCGCCCTGGAACTCGATGCCCATGTTCAGGCCGCGCACCGCCAGGCCGACGATGGCCGTGATGGTGATCAGGATCGAGATGCCGTACCAGAGCTTGCGGTTGCGGACGAAGTCGTAGCCGACCTCGCCACGGTGCAGTCGGGCGCCGAGGTTGCCGAGCTTCGACATCTCACGCCTCCTTCGTCTCGATGGGGGCGGAGGGGCGGCGGGTGCGGCGCAGCGGCGGCCGGGCGCCCAGTCGCTTGGGGTCGAGGCCGGACCAGGGGTGTCCGCCTCCGTAGAACTTCGTGCGGGCCAGGAGCGTCAGCAGCGGCTTGGTGAAGAGGAACACCACGACCACGTCGAGCAGGGTGGTCAGGCCGAGCGTGAACGCGAAGCCCTGGACCTTGCCGACGGTGACGATGAAGAGCACCGCGGCGGCGAGGAACGACACGAAGTCGGAGACCAGGATGGTGCGCCGGGCGCGCGGCCAGGCCCGCTCGACGGCGGGGCGCAGGCTGCGGCCTTCCCGGATCTCGTCGCGGACGCGCTCGAAGTACACGATGAACGAGTCCGCGGTGATGCCGATGGCGACGATGGCACCGCAGACGGCCGGGAGGTTCAGCGCGAAGCCGATGGTGGGGCCGAGCAGCGACATGATCGTGTAGGTCAGGGCCGCGGAGACCAGCAGCGACAGGATCGCGATGATCGACAGGCCGCGGTAGTAGACCAGCAGGTAGATCACGACGAGGGCGAGGCCGATGGCGCCGGCGATGAGGCCGGCCTCCAGCTGCTCGCCGCCGAGCGCGGCGGTCACCGTGGTGACGCTGTCCTCGCTGAAGGTCAGCGGGAGGGCGCCGTACGACAGCATGTTGGCGAGGCTCTTGGCCTCCTCCTGCGTGAAGCTGCCGGAGATCTGCGCGTTGCCGCCGGTGATGGCCTGCTGGACGTACGGGTGGGAGACCACCTCGTCGTCGAGGACGATCGCGAACTCGTTCTGCGGGGACTGCTGCTTGGACAGCTCGCCGGTGATGTCCGCGAACTTCTTGGAGCCGGTGCCGGTGAACTTCATGTCGACCTGCCAGCCGGCGGCACGCGTGGTGTCGAAGGAGGCCTGGGCGTCCTTGACCTCGGTGCCGTCGACCGCGACCGGGCCGAGCAGGAACTTCGTCCAGACCTCGCCGTCCTTGCCGCAGGCGACCGTGGCCTCGCCGGGCTTGGCGTCCTTGCCGGCGTCGGCGCGCTGGGCGGGCTTGGAGCAGTCGAGCGCGGTGTACGCGGCCTGGAGCTTGGCGACGTCGCCGTCCGCGCCGGCGGACGGGGAGGGCGAGGTGTCCGCCTTCAGACCGCCGGTGACGGCGCGGCCCTGGGTGGTGGCCGTCGCGGAGGGAGTCGCGGAGCCGGTGGACTTCGCCGGGTCCTTGGCCGAGGAGCCGCTGGGCGACGCGCTCGGGGAGCCGCTGGGCGACGCGCTGGGCGTCGGCTGCGCCGCGCCGCCGGACGCCTCGCGCTGGAGGACGGGGCGGAAGTAGAGCTTGGCGGTGGTACCGACCTGATCCCGGGCCTGCTTGGAGTCCGTGCCCTTGGGGATGTTGACGATGATGTTCTTGTCGCCCTGGGTCTGAACCTCGGCCTCCGAGACACCAAGACCGTTGACGCGGCGCTCCATGATCTGGACCGCGGTGTCCATGTTGGTCTTGTTGATCGCGGATTCCTGGCCCGGTTCGGCTTCCGCACGCAGCGTGATGCTGGTGCCGCCGGCCAGGTCGATGCCGAGTCGCGGAGTGGTGTGCCCCGAGGCGAACATCCCTCCGGTGAGCGCCGCGATGGCGATCAGGATGAGGGCCAGCGAGCGCCCTGGCTTGCTCTGGGCGCTCGCCTTACGGCCCTTCTTAGGTGCTGCCACCTTCTCGTACTCCCTCTCGGGCCGCCTCGCGCCGGATCTACGGGCGGGCAGCCATGACATGGTGTCGGGATACCGTGCGAGCTCCGCACGCCCGGGGGCGCGCAGGCGTCGCCCGCGCGCCCCGGAACGTGGCTACTTCGCGTCGGAGTCGCCCTCGGTCTTCTTCGGCGCGTCCTCCGTCTTGGCCTCGGCGGCCACGGCTTCGGACGGCTCCTCGGTCTTGTCCGTCTCGTCCTTCTTGCCGAGGTCGACGGACTTCTCGTCGGAGGCGGCGGCAGCGGGCTCGTCGGCCTCGGTGAGGGAGGAGGCGTCGTCCGGGACGACGTCGGACTTCAGGTCGTGCTCGACGCCGTGGACGATGCGGTTGTACTCGTCGTCGGAGAGGACGGCACCGATGGCGTTCTTGGCGAAGAGAAGGTCCACGCCCGGGCCGGCGTCGAGGAGGACGGTGTCGTCGTTGACCTCCTTGACGGTGGCGTACATGCCACCGATGGTGCGGACGCCGGATCCGGGCTGCATCTGGTTCCGCATGTCGGCGGCCTGCTGCTGCTTCTTCTTGGCCGACCGGGTCATCAGGAACATGGCCCCGATGAGCACGATGAACGGGAGGAGGGTCACGAGACTCACGGGTCGGAACTTCCTTCACACGACCGCGTTGGTGAGCGGCCTGATGGTTGGGGGATTGTCTGCCGCCGACAAGGGCGGCATCGGCGGAGTCTAAGCGAGTCTCCGCGCAGGGAACAACGCTCAGCATGGCACCGGGGTTCCTGCTCCGGCCACAGAGCTCGCCGTCACCGGGGCGTCACGCCCCGAACAGGTCCCCTTGTCCGTTTCCAGCAGGCGATGTGCGGGGCGGGGTGAGTCCGAGATGCGTCCATGCCGCGGGTGTGGCCACCCGGCCACGCGGAGTGCGGGCGAGCAGCCCCTCCCGGACGAGGAAGGGTTCGGCCACCTCCTCCACGGTCTCACGTTCCTCCCCCACGGCGACGGCGAGCGTGGACAGGCCGACCGGTCCGCCGCCGAACAGCTTCAGCAGCGCCTCCAGGACGCCGCGGTCCAGCCGGTCCAGGCCGCGGGCGTCGACCTCGTAGACCGCGAGGGCGGCGGCCGCGATGTCCTGGTCGATGATCCCGTCGGCCTTGACCTGCGCGTAGTCGCGGACGCGGCGCAGCAGGCGGTTGGCGATGCGGGGCGTGCCGCGGGAGCGGCCGGCGATCTCGGCGGCGCCGTCGGCGGTGATCTCGACGTCGAGCAGGCTCGCGGAGCGGTGGATGACCCGCTCCAGCTCGACGGGCTCGTAGAACTCCATGTGCGCGGTGAAGCCGAAGCGGTCGCGCAGCGGGGGCGGCAGCAGGCCCGCGCGCGTGGTGGCCCCGACCAGGGTGAACGGGGGCAGCTCCAGCGGGATGGCGGTGGCGCCGGGACCCTTGCCGACGATCACGTCGACGCGGAAGTCCTCCATGGCCATGTACAGCATCTCCTCGGCGGGCCGGGACATGCGGTGGATCTCGTCGAGGAAGAGGACCTCGCCCTCCTGGAGGGAGGACAGGATCGCGGCGAGGTCGCCGGCGTGCTGGATGGCGGGGCCGGAGGTGATCCGGATGGGGGCGCCCATCTCGGCCGCGATGATCATGGAGAGGGTGGTCTTGCCGAGACCCGGGGCGCCGGAGAGCAGCACGTGGTCGGCGGTGGCGCCCCGCGCGCGGGCGGCCCGCAGCACCAGGTCGAGCTGCTCGCGGACCTTCTCCTGCCCGATGAACTCGTCCAGGTCCTTCGGGCGCAGCGCGGCCTCGACGGCCTGGTCCTCGCGATCGGCGACGGAGCCCACCAGCCGCTCGGGGGCAGGGGTGCCGGTGGTGTCGTCGTCCCAGTTCATTGCGTGTGCCTCGCGGGTCGCGGTGGAGGGCGTACGCGGGGGTGCCGTACGCCGGTGTCGTCGGGTGGGGCGGTCAGCGCGCTCTGTTCAGGGTCTGCAGCGCCGCCTTCAGCAGGCGGCCGACCTCCGGGGTGCCCTCGGCGGCCTCGGCCTGCGGGGCTACGGCGCTGACGGCCTCGTCGGCCTCGCGGGTGGCGTAACCGAGGCCGATCAGGGCGGCGTGCAGCTGGTCGCGCCAGCCCTGGGTGACGGGGGCGCCGACGGCGGGCGCCCCGATGGGCTCGCCGAGGCGGTCCTTGAGCTCCAGGAGGAGCTTCTGGGCGCCCTTCTTGCCGATGCCGGGGACGGCGGTGAGGGCCTTCTCGTCGGCGGTGGCCACGGCCCGGCGCAGGGCGTCCGGCGTGTGCACGGCGAGCATGGCCTGGGCGAGGCGGGGGCCGACGCCGCTCGCGGTCTGCAGCAGCTCGAAGGTCTGCCGCTCGTCGTCGTCGGCGAAGCCGTAGAGCGTGAGGGAGTCCTCACGGACGACGAGGGAGGTGTGCAGCTTGGCGGGCTGCCCGACGCGCAGGGTGGACAGTGTGTTCGGCGTGCACTGGACGGCCATGCCGACGCCGCCGACCTCGACGACCGCGGCGTCCGGGGCGAGGGCGGCGACGGTGCCGTTGACGAAGGCGATCATGCCGGGCGGCCTTTCGATGCGGTGGCGGTGTGCAGGGCGACGGCCTGCTGGAGGCGGTTCTGCGCGGGGGCGCGCCAGATGTGGCAGATGGCGAGCGCGAGGGCGTCGGCGGCGTCGGCCGGCTTGGGCGGAGCGCTGAGCCGCAGCAGCCGGGTGACCATGGCGCCGACCTGTGCCTTGTCGGCGCGGCCCGAGCCGGTCACGGCGGCCTTGACCTCGCTGGGCGTGTGCAGGGCGACGGGGATGCCGCGGCGGGCGGCGCAGAGCATGGCGACGGCGCTGGCCTGGGCGGTGCCCATGACGGTCCGGACGTTGTGCTGGCTGAACACCCGCTCCACGGCGACGACTTCGGGCCGGTGCTCGTCCAGCCACTGCTCGATGCCCTGCTCGACGGCGACCAGGCGATGGCCCAGCTCGGCGTCCGCCGGAGTGCGGACGACTCCGACGCCCAGCATGGTCAGCGGCCGGCCCGCGACCCCCTCGACGACGCCGACGCCGCAGCGGGTCAGTCCGGGGTCCACCCCGAGTACGCGCACCGCGCCCCTCCCTTCGCTCACCTGTTTGTGCAGGCTATCGGGTGCCGCTGACAATGCGACGGGCCGACGGGTGTGTCCCGTCGGCCCGTTGAGCGCGTGCGGCGCGTGCCCGCGTCAGGCGTCGACCTTCTCCATGATCTCGTCGCTGACGTCGAAGTTGGCGAAGACGTTCTGCACGTCGTCGCTGTCCTCGAGCGCGTCGATCAGCTTGAAGATCTTCTTGGCGCCCTCCTCGTCCAGCTCGACCTGCATGGTCGGGACGAAGTTGGCGTCGGCCGACTCGTAGTCGATGCCGGCGTCCTGGAGCGCGGTGCGGACCGCGACCAGGTCGGTGGCCTCGCTGATCACCTCGAAGGACTCGCCGAGGTCGTTGACCTCCTCGGCGCCCGCGTCGAGGACGGCGGCGAGGACGTCGTCCTCGGTCAGCTCGCCCTTGGGGACGATCACCACGCCCTTGCGGTTGAACAGGTACGACACCGAGCCCGGGTCGGCCATGGAGCCGCCGTTGCGGGTCATCGCGACCCGGACGTCGGAGGCGGCGCGGTTGCGGTTGTCGGTGAGGCACTCGATGAGCACCGCGACGCCGTTCGGACCGTAGCCCTCGTACATGATCGTCTCGTAGTCGGCACCGCCGGCCTCGAGGCCGCCGCCGCGCTTGACCGCGGAGTCGATGTTCTTGTTCGGGACCGACTGCTTCTTGGCCTTCTGGATGGCGTCGTAGAGCGTCGGGTTGCCCTCGATGTCGACGCCGCCCATCCGGGCCGCGACCTCGATGTTCTTGATCAGCTTCGCGAAGAGCTTGCCGCGCTTGGCGTCGATCACGGCCTTCTTGTGCTTCGTCGTAGCCCATTTAGAGTGGCCGGACATCTGCCTGTCTCCTTCGCGTAACCCATCACTGCAACGAACGCAGGAATCCTACAAGGACTCGGACGTCCGGTACGCGCGCACCATCTCGACGAACAGCCCGTGCACACGGTGGTCGCCGGTCAGTTCCGGGTGGAACGACGTGGCCAGCGCGTTGCCCTGGCGGACCGCCACGATGTGGCCGTCGTGCTCGGCGAGGACCTCGGCGCGGGCGCCCACGGACTCCACCCAGGGGGCCCGGATGAAGACGCCCTCCACCGGTTCGCCCGGGATCTCCTTGACGTCGACGGCCGCCTCGAACGACTCGTTCTGGCGCCCGAAGGCGTTGCGGCGGACGATCATGTCGATCCCGCCGACGGTCTCCTGGCCCGAGCGCGGGTCGAGGATCTTGTCGGCGAGCATGATCATGCCGGCACAGGTGCCGTAGACGGGCATGCCGTCGCGCACGCGCGCGCGGAGGGGTTCCATCAGCCCGAAGAGGACGGCCAGCTTGGAGATCGTGGTGGACTCACCGCCGGGGATGACCAGGCCGTCGACCTCGGCCAGCTCCTCGGGGCGGCGCACCGGCCTGGCCACGGCGTCGGCCGCGGCCAGGGCGACGAGGTGCTCGCGCACGTCGCCCTGGAGCGCGAGGACTCCGATGACGGGTGAGGTCATCACCAGCCCCGGTTCGCGTAGCGCTCGGCCTCGGGCAGGGTGTCGCAGTTGATGCCGACCATGGCCTCGCCGAGGTTGCGGGACGCGTCCGCGATGATCTTGGGGTCGTCGTAGAAGGTGGTGGCCTTCACGATGGCGGCGGCGCGCTTGGCCGGGTCGCCGGACTTGAAGATGCCGGAGCCGACGAAGACGCCCTCGGCGCCGAGCTGGCGCATCAGGGCGGCGTCGGCCGGGGTGGCGACACCGCCGGCGGAGAACAGCACGACCGGGAGCTTGCCGAGCTCGGCGACCTCCTTGACGAGCTCGTAGGGGGCGCGCAGCTCCTTGGCGGCGGCGTACAGCTCGTTGTTGTCGTAGCCGCGCAGGCGGGCGATCTCGTTCTTGATCTGGCGCAGGTGGCGGACGGCCTCGACGACGTTGCCGGTGCCGGCCTCGCCCTTGGAGCGGATCATGGCCGCGCCCTCGGCGATACGGCGCAGGGCCTCACCGAGGTTGGTGGCGCCGCAGACGAAGGGGGTCGTGAACGCCCACTTGTCGGAGTGGTTGACCTCGTCGGCCGGGGTGAGGACCTCGGACTCGTCGATGTAGTCGACGCCGAGGGACTGCAGGACCTGGGCCTCGACGAAGTGGCCGATGCGGGACTTGGCCATGACGGGGATCGAGACGGCCTCGATGATGCCCTCGATCATGTCCGGGTCGGACATCCGGGCCACGCCGCCGTCCTTGCGGATGTCGGCGGGCACCCGCTCCAGGGCCATGACGGCGACCGCGCCCGCGTCCTCGGCGATCTTCGCCTGCTCCGGGGTGACGACGTCCATGATCACGCCGCCCTTGAGCTGCTCGGCCATGCCGCGCTTCACACGGGCGGTGCCGGTCTCGGGAGCCTGGTTTTCGGAGATGGACACGGGTGACCTCACTACAGGTGGAGAAGGGTTGCTGCGAGCATCGAGGAAACGGCAGCGGACCAGTCCACAGCAAGGGCCAATGAGAAGCCGGTGGATCGTTTTCCCGTTGCAGGGGCGTCCCCGGGGGGGCGTATCGAACGGTCAGGAGGCGCGTTCGACCAGCGCGGCGGGCGGTTCGTCGTCCATCTCGAAGGCCAGCGGGAAGGGGGCGTGGCCGGCCAGCCGGAACCAGCGGACCTTGCGGTGCCGGCGCAGCGCGCGGGCCGCGCGGACGGCGTCGTTGTGGAACCGGCGGGCCATCGGCACCCGGCGGACCGCCTCGGTCAGCTCACGGGCGGCCGCCTCGCCGCCGGGCGCCTCGCGGACTGCCTCGACCTGCTGGGTCTCGGCGAACACGGCGCGCAGGGCCTGACTCAGCTCGCTCTCGGCGACCTCCCGCTGCTCCTCCTCGGCCTGCCGGGCCGCGTGCGCGGCCTCGTACAGCACGATCGAGGCGGCCGGGTCCAGGACCCCGGAGGTGGCCAGCTCCTGGGCGACGGAGGCGCGGCGCAGCAGTTGGGCGTCGAGCGCGGCGCGCGCCGCGTCGATCCGGGCGTGCAGCCGGTCCAGCCGGCCGGCGGTCCAGCTGAGGTAGAGGCCGATCGCCACGAGGACGACGAGGATCCAGATGAGTGTCGCAGTCACGGGCGCAGACTAGCGGCGCCGGTCCGCCCGCCCCGCGCGCGGGGCGCCCCAGCCGCCCACTCCCGGCTTGGGAGACCCGTCAGTCCCGTGCCAGCCCCAGCCGGGCGCGCAGCCCGCTCACGGTGCCCGAACCGGGGGTCTCGTCGGCGGCGACGGCCGCAGCGCCCGCCGTCACCGTCTCGTAGACCGACATGATGTCCGCGCCGACGGTCGACCAGTCGAAGCGGCGCACATGGGCGCTCCCCCGCTTCCGCAGCGCGGCCCGCCGGGCGGGGTCCTCCAGCAGGCGTACGGCGGCCTCCGCGAGGGCGTCCGCGTCCTCGTTGGCGAACAGCTCGCCGGCCGCGCCCTGGTCCAGGACCTGCGCGAAGGCGTCCAGGTCGGAGGCGAGGACGGGGGCGCCCGCCGACAGCGCCTCGACCAGGATGATGCCGAAGCTCTCCCCGCCGGTGTTGGGCGCCACGTACAGGTCGACGCTGCGCAGCAGCCTCGCCTTGTCCTCGTCGCTGACCATGCCGAGGAACTCGACGCGGGAGCGCAGCTCGGCGGGCAGGGCCTCGACGGCCTCCTCCTCGTCGCCCCGGCCGGCCACCAGCAGCCGGGTCTGCGGGCGGGCGGCGAGGATCTTCGGCAGGGCCCGCATCAGCACCGGCAGGCCCTTGCGGGGCTCGTCGATACGGCCGATGAAGCCGATGGTGTCGCCCTGCCAGTCGGGGTTCGGCTCGGCCCGGGCGAAGAAGTCGACGTCGACGCCGTTGGGGATGACGACCGCGTCGCCGCCCAGGTGCTCCACCAGCGTCCGGCGGGCGTACTCGCTCACCGCGATCCGGGCGCTGATCTTCTCCAGGGCGGCCTGGAGGATCGCGTAGGCGGCGATCATCGCGCGCGAGCGCGGGTTGGACGTGTGGAAGGTGGCGACGATCGGCCCCGAGGCCGCCCAGCAGGCCAGCAGGCCGAGGGACGGCGACGTCGGCTCGTGGATGTGGATGACGTCGAACCGTCCGTCGTGCAGCCAGCGGCGCACGCGCGCGGCCGACAGGAAGCCGAAGTTCAGCCGGGCGACCGAGCCGTTGTACGGCACGGGGACGGCCCGGCCCGCCGAGACGACGTACGGCGGGAGCGGGGTGTCGTCGTCGGCCGGGGCCAGCACCGACACCTCGTGGCCCTGCCGGACGAAGTACTCGGCGAGGTCCCGGATGTGGAACTGGACGCCTCCCGGGACGTCCCAGGAGTACGGGCAGACGATGCCGATTCTCACGAGGTCCCCTTCGTGGGATCCAGGTCGGCGAGCCACAAGCGCTGGAGCATGTGCCAGTCCTCCGGATGTTCCGCGATACCCGTGGCGAAGGCGTCGGCCAGCGCCTGTGTCATGACAGACGTCTTCTCGGCCCGGCTGCCTGACTCGGGTACCTCGACCGGTGGGTGGACACGGCCCTTCATGACGGGAGAGTCGTCGTACCAGAGCGTCACGGGCAGCAGGAGCGCGCCGGTCTGCTGGGCGAGCAGGGCCGGGCCCGCGGGCATCCGGGCGGTCGCGCCGAAGAAGTCGACCTCGACGCCGGAGGCGGACAGGTCGCGGTCGGCGACCAGGCAGACCAGGCCGCCGTCGCGCAGCCGGCGCGCCAGCGTGCCGAAGGCGCTGCCGCCGCTGTGCGGAAGGACCTCCATGCCGAGGCCCTCGCGGTAGGCGACGAAGCGGTCGTAGAGCGTCTCGGGCTTGAGGCGCTCGGCGACCGTCGTGAACGGTGTCTTCAGTTCGGTGGTGACCCAGGCCCCGGCCAGGTCCCAGTTGGCCAGGTGGGGCAGGGCCAGAATCACGCCCTTGCCGGCGGCCAGCCCGTCGGTGAGGTGGTGGACGTCCTTGGGGGTGAAGCCCTCGCGCACCCGCTCCTCGCTCCAGGCGGGCAGCCGGAAGGACTCCATCCAGTAGCGCAGATACGAGCGCATGCCCGCGCGCGAGAGCTCGGCCAGGCGCTGCGGGCTCGCGTCGGGCACCACGCGCGCGTAGTTGCCCTCCAGCCGCTGGACGCCCTTGCCCCGCTTCTTCCACGCCAGGTCGGCGATGGTGCGGCCGAGGCGCACGGCGGCCGGCTCGGGGAGCTTCTTCACGGTGCCCCAGCCGAGCCCGTACAGGGCGTCGGTCAGCCGGTCCTGGGCGCTCACGTGGCGGCCTCGCTCCCGTGGGAGGCGCTCTCCGGATTGTCGCGCGCCTCGGCGGCCTCGACCTCGGCGGACTCCCGGCGGACGGTGACGACCCGCTGGATCAGCGTGACGAGACTGCCCACGGCGACGATCCACAGCGCGACCGGCAGCAGGTACTGGATGCCGGGCACGCCGAACTTGTGCAGGCCCGCGAAACCGGCGGCGACCAGCGAGATCACCAGGCGCTCGGCGCGCTCGACCAGGCCGTTGACCGCGACCGGCAGGCCGATCGACTCGCCCCGCGCCTTGGTGTACGACACGACCTGGCCGCTGGCCAGGCAGAAGATCGACACCGCGCACAGCACGAGGTCGTCGCCGCCCCCGGCGTACCAGAGGGCGAAGCCGCCGAAGATGGCGCCGTCGGCGACCCGGTCGAGCGTGGAGTCGAGGAAGGCCCCCCAGCGGCTGGAGCGGCCCAGCTGGCGCGCCATGTTGCCGTCGACGAGGTCGGAGAACACGAACAGCGTGATCACGACCGTGCCCCAGAAGAACTCGCCCATGGGGTAGAAGACCAGCGCGCCCGCGACCACGCCGGCGGTCCCGATCAGGGTGACGGTGTCGGGGCTGACGCCCCTTCTGATCAGAAATGAGGCGAACGGCGTGAGAACACGCGTGAAGAAAGCACGCGCGTACTTGTTCAGCATGGCCTTCCCGAGGGTCGGTGTGGCGCCGGGCGGCCCCTGCTGGCCACCGGCTGGCCCATCGTAGCCACGCGCGCGTGCGGGCTGCCGCCGGGCACTCGTCCAGGGGCCCGGCGGCCGGTCCGTGCGGGGCCCGGCGCGCGGTCGCGTCCGTCGTATGGACGCGCCGTGCGGTGAGTGGAAAGCTCGAAGGACCGCGGGCGTCGTCGCAGCCGCCATCGCTGGGGGCGCCTTCCGGGCCCGGGCCCGGGAGAGGGACCGTACGTCCGCGCCCACAGTGACCTCACCGTGCACGGGAGGCAGGATCATGGGCGACAAGGCGAACGCACACCCCGGAGCCGCCGGCAGGGCTACAGCGGCCGACCACCCCACGTCCGTACGGAACGTGGTGCTGGTCGGCCACAGCGGCTCGGGCAAGACGACTCTGGTCGAGGCCCTCGCGCTGACGGCGGGGGCGGTGAACCGGGCGGGCCGCGTCGAGGACGGCGGCACCGTCTCCGACTACGACGAGATCGAGCACCGGCAGCACCGCTCGGTGCAGCTCTCCCTGGTGCCCGTCGAATGGGACGGCATCAAGATCAACCTGCTGGACACCCCCGGATACGCCGACTTCGTCGGGGAGCTCAGGGCCGGTCTGCGCGCGGCGGACGCGGCCCTCTTCGTCGTCTCGGCCTCGGACGGCGTCGACGGCTCGACCCGCATGGTGTGGGACGAGTGCGCGGCCGTCGGCATGCCCCGCGCGATCGTCGTGACGCATCTGGAGGCAGCGCGGGCCGACTACGAGGAGATGACGCGGATCTGCGCGGAGGCGTTCGGCGGCGACGACCCCGACGCGGTGCTCCCGCTGTACCTGCCGCTGCACGGCGAGCCGGGCCCGGACGGGCACGCGCCCGTGACCGGTCTGATCGGCCTGCTGTCGCAGAAGCTCTTCGACTACTCGACCGGGGAGCGCAAGGAGTCCGAACCCGGCACCGACGAGGTGCCTGTGATCGACGAGGCGCGCAACCGGCTGATCGAGGGGATCATCGCGGAGAGCGAGGACGAGACCCTGATGGACCGCTATCTCGGCGGCGAGCAGGTCGACGTCAAGACGCTCATCGAGGACCTGGAGCGGGCCGTCACGCGCGGCACGTTCTTCCCCGTGCTGGCGGCCGCCCCCGCCGCGGACGGCGCCCGGCAGGGCCTCGGCACGGTCGAGGTGCTGGAGCTGATCACCCGCGGCTTCCCGACCCCGCTGGAGCGCCCGGCGCCGGCCGTGACCACGGTCGACGGCCGCCCGCGCGAGCTGAAGCCGTGCGATCCGGACGGTCCGCTGGTCGCGGAGGTCGTGAAAACCGCGTCCGACCCGTACGTCGGCCGGATCTCGCTGGTCCGCGTCTTCTCCGGCAAGCTGCGCCCCGACGAGACGGTGCATGTGTCCGGGCACGGACTGGAGGACCGCGGCCACGAGGACCACGACGTCGACGAGCGGGTCGGCGCGCTGTCGGCGCCCTTCGGCAAGCAGCAGCGCGTCCTCAGCCACTGCATCGCGGGCGACCTCGCGTGCGTGGCGAAGCTGAGCCGCGCGGAGACCGGGGACACCCTGTCGTCCAAGGACGACCCGCTGCTGATGGAGCCCTGGCAGATGCCGGACCCGCTGCTCCCGCTCGCCATCCAGGCGCACAGCAAGGCCGACGAGGACAAGCTGTCGCAGGGTCTGGCCCGGCTGGTCGCGGAGGACCCGACCATGCGCCTGGAGCAGAACCAGGCGACCCACCAGGTGGTGCTGTGGGCGCTGGGCGAGGCGCACGCCGACGTCGCGCTGGAGCGGCTGCGCAGCCGCTACGGCGTGCAGGTCGACGTGGTGCCGTACAAGGTGTCCCTGCGGGAGACGTTCGCGGGCAGGGCGGCGGGCCGCGGCCGGCATGTGAAGCAGTCCGGCGGGCACGGGCAGTACGCGATCTGCGAGATCGAGGTGGAGCCGCTGCCCGGCGGTTCGGGCATCGAGTTCGTGGACAAGGTCGTCGGCGGCGCGGTGCCGCGCCAGTTCATCCCGTCCGTGGAGAAGGGCGTGCGGGCGCAGGCGGCCAAGGGCGTCGCGGCCGGGCATCCGCTCGTCGACGTCCGGGTCACCCTGCTCGACGGCAAGGCGCACTCGGTGGACTCCTCGGACGCCGCGTTCCAGACGGCCGGTGCGCTGGCGCTGCGCGAGGCCGCGAACGACACGAAGATCCATCTGCTCGAACCGGTGGCGGAGGTCTCCGTCCTGGTCGGCGACGACTACGTCGGGGCCGTGATGAGCGATCTGTCCGGACGGCGGGGCCGCGTCCTCGGCACCGAGCAGACCAGCGGCGGCCGCACCCTGATCAAGGCCGAGGTGCCGGAGATCGAGATCGGCCGGTACGCGGTGGACCTGCGGTCGCTGTCGCACGGCACGGCCCGCTTCAGCCGGCGGTACGCGCGGCACGAGCCGATGCCGCAGCAGATCGCGGAGAAGATCCGGGAGGAGACGCGGGTGGCCTCGTAGGGCGCGCCCTCATGCGGGTGGCCTCGTAGGGCGCGCCGGGCGCCGCCCGGTAGCTCCCTGGGCGCGCGTGCCGCCACGGCGACGCGCCGGAGCCTTCCGGACGCCGACCTGAGCGCTCCCCGCCCGTCGGTGGGCGGCTTCGGCCGTCCGCCGACGGATGTCGGTGGCTGGGGATACGCTGATCATCGATCGGCAGGCGATCGACAGGCGATCAACAGGTGTGCGCAGTACGGAAGTCGGGAAGGCCGCAGGAGCGACACTGCGGCGATCGGGGCGGGAATGACCGTTGACGGCGGTTACGCGGACATCTTCGGTCCGCAGGTGCCGCGCACGGCGGGCGAGGGGCAGACGGCGACGTTCGCGCTGGCCTCGGCGGCCTATCGGGACAATCCCTACGAGGACATCAAGAAGGCCGACAACGAGTGGCACAAGACGGACGTCAAGGCCGGCCGTGCCTGGGCGCGGATCTTCCGGCCGAACCTCGGTGAGGCGTTCTCGCGGGCCGTGGTCGACCGCATGCTCGGCGACGGCCGCAAGCCGCTGATCCAGTCCTTCGGCACCGAGCCGCAGGTCGTGGTCGAGCACTGCCTGGCCGCCAACAACATCCGCAAGGCCAGGGACCGGACGCTCAGCGGGATCATGGTGGTCTGCGGTCTGCTGTTCCTGCCGGGACTCCTGGTGTGGCTGATGGTCTTCACGCTGCGCACCACCATCGTCAAGCGGGACGCCAAGCGGGGCGGGGCGCTCGGGTCCGTGCTCCTCGTCGCGATGGGGGCGCTGGCCGTGCTCTTCCTGCTCAAGATGCCGTTCACCGGCATCTGGGCCTGGTACGCGCGTGCCTCGGTGGTGATGCCGGTCCTCGGCTGGTTCTGGGCGAAGCAGGTCTGCGAGCGCACCGCGCGGGATCTGCGGGAGCGCTGGGACAGCCTGCTCGCGGGCAGCAGCGTCGGCGCGAAGGTGCCGGAGGCGGTGCCGACGAGTCCCAACGAGACGCAGGCCGAGCATCTGCGGCAGGCGCTGGCCAAGCTCAGTGCCGAGCAGCAGTCCAACTCCGTCTTCTACGCCGGGCCCAAGGGCATACTCGGCATGGGCACGCGCTGGGGCAGCTGGCAGCTCGCCGAGGAGCTGGTGCCGGCCGACCCGTCCCGCGAGATCCACCCCTTCCGCAGCTGGGACGTGATCCGCTCGATCCACGACCAGCTGAGCATGCTGGAGCGCGGCCCGCTGAACACCGGCGGTTTCCCGAAGCCCTCGATACGCCACTGGGTCGTCACGCCGATCGCCGAGGGCGCCTCGGCGGTGTCCCGGCCGGAGGGCACGGACGTCGAGGCGTACCAGGTCAAGCCGCACGCGATACAGGACATCTGCAACAAGCAGCAGTTCGGCAGCGGCGACCGGCACTACCTGGGCGTCCAGTGGACGCTGTGGGACGGCCAGCTGATCATCACGATGCTGATCACCGTGACGGTGCTGCACGAGACGCTGCGCATCGAGGTGACGGGTCACGCCCTCGGGCCGGTCAACGGGCTCTTCCAGGAGAAGCCCGAGGCGCCGACCAGGGAGGTCGCCAAGTCGCTGAAGCCGTGGGAGAACCGCACGATCAAGCTCCCGCTGGTCAGCACCGACGAGGTGGTGCGCCTCGCGGTGCGGGCCCCGATCACCTGGTATCCGCCGGCGCTGAACTGGCTGGGCGGGACGATCGCCCTGCCCGAGCCGTTCGGGCTGCGGCACGCCTGGGCCGACCAGCCGTGGCGGCACCGCTTCATGGCCGACGACGCGCTGCGCGCCGCCACCCCGGTGCTGCGGGCCGTGCACGCCTCGGCGATCAGGGTGCTCGCGGAGAACGGCGTGGACACCGAGAAGTTCGGTGCGCGCTCGGCCTTCCTGAGCACGGCCGTCCAGGACCCGTCGCCCCGCAAGGCGGACGTCTACGACGCGTAGGGGCCGGGGCCGAGTGCCGGCCCCGGCAGGTCCACAGGCGCCGGGTCAGGCCGTCGGCCAGGCCTCCGCCAGCATCTTCCGGGTGTCCGCCAGCAGCTGGGGCAGCACCCGGGTGTGCCCGACGACCGGCATGAAGTTCGTGTCCCCGCCCCAGCGCGGCACGATGTGCTGGTGGAGGTGGGCGGCGATCCCGGCACCGGCGACCGTGCCCTGGTTCATGCCGATGTTGAAGCCGTGGGCGCCCGAGGCGGTCCGCAGGGCCGTCATGGCCTGCTTGGTCAGCGCCCCCAGCTCGGCGGTCTCCGGCTCCGTGAGGTCGGTGTAGTCGGCGACATGACGGTAGGGCACGACCATCAGGTGCCCGCCGTTGTACGGGTACAGGTTGAGGACCGCGTAGACCTGCTCGCCGCGCCGGACCACCAGCCCGTCCTCGTCCGATTTGGCCGGGATCGAGCAGAAGGGGCAGCCGTCGTCCGCGCCGGGACCGGTCGGCTTGTTCTCACCCTGGATGTACGCCATCCGATGGGGCGTCCACAAGCGCTGGAACGCGTCCTGGATGCCCACTCCCCACTGCTGCTCCGGCTCACTCGTCATGCGTGCAGCATATGGCTTCGACCGTTCCCGGCGTGTCGCCGGGGCGCCCGGGCGGCAGCCACCGGCCAAGCTGGACCCGTGGACGACGACAGCCCCTCCGCCCGCTGGGAGCAGCGCACCGAGATCCCCCTGTTCCTGGCGTCACTGCTCTTCCTGGCCGCCTACGCCGTCCGCGTCCTCGCGGTGAGCTCGCTGCCGTTCTGGAGGGACGTGTGCACGTACACGATGGCCGCGCTGTGGCTGCTGTTCGCCGCCGACTTCGTGGTGCGCCAGCGGCTCAGCGGGCAGACGTTCCTGCGCTTCGCCCGGACGCACTTCCTGCACACCGTCGTGGTCCTGCTGCCGCTGCTGCGGCCGCTGCGGATCGTGCCGCTCTACGACGCGATCGAGCACCGGCAGGGAGAGCCACGGCTGTCCCTGCACGCCCGGGTGATCGCCTACGCGAGCCTGTCCACGCTGCTCCTCGGCTTCGCCGGCGCCCTGGCCGTCTTCCAGCAGGAACGCGGAGCGCCCGGCGCCACCATGCGGACCTTCGGCGACGCGGTGTGGTGGGCGGCGTCGACCCTCAGCACGGTCGGGTACGGCGACATCACACCGGTGACCACGGGCGGCCGGACCATCGCGACGGGCATGATGGCGGGCGGGCTGGCCCTGCTGGGCGCGGTGACCGGGTCGTTCTCCTCCTGGCTGCTCCAGGTCTTCTCCCGCGAGAGCGACAGGAGGCCCCCGGAGAGCTGAGCTCCCGGGGGCCTCCCACAGCCGGTGGATCAGACCTGCGCCCGCTCCTCGACGATCTTCGCGATCTTCGCGATGGCCTCGTCGAACGGGATGCCGTTCTCCTGGGAGCCGTCGCGGTAGCGGAAGGAGACGGCGTTGTTCGCCATGTCCTCGTCCCCCGCGATGACCATGAAGGGCACCTTCTGCTTCTGGGCGTTGCGGATCTTCTTCTGCATCCGGTCCGAGGACGAGTCGACCTCGACGCGCAGTCCCTGCTTCTTCGCGGCGGAGGCGAACTTCTCCAGGTACTCGACGTGCGCGTCACCGATCGGGATGCCGAGCGCCTGGACGGGCGCGAGCCACGCCGGGAAGGCGCCCGCGTAGTGCTCGAGGAGCACGGCGAAGAACCGCTCGATCGAGCCGAACAGCGCACGGTGGATCATGACCGGACGCTGCTTGGAGCCGTCGGCGGAGGTGTACTCCAGGTCGAAGCGCTCCGGCAGGTTGAAGTCGAGCTGGATGGTCGACATCTGCCAGGTGCGGCCGATGGCGTCCTTGGTCTGCACGGAGATCTTCGGGCCGTAGAAGGCGGCGCCGCCCGGGTCGGGCACCAGGGGCAGGCCCTGCTTCTCGGCGACCTGGCGCAGCGTCTCGGTCGCCTCCTCCCAGACCTCGTCGGAGCCGACGAACTTCTCCGGGTCCTTGGTGGACAGCTCGAGGTAGAAGTCGGTCAGGCCGTAGTCGCGCAGCAGCCCGAGGACGAAGGTGAGCGTCTTGTCGAGCTCGTCCGACATCTGCTCGCGGGTGCAGTAGATGTGCGCGTCGTCCTGGGTGAAGCCGCGGGCGCGGGTGAGGCCGTGCACGACGCCGGACTTCTCGTACCGGTACACGGTCCCGAACTCGAAGAGGCGCAACGGCAGTTCACGGTAGGAACGGCCGCGCGCGTCGAAGATCAGGTTGTGCATCGGGCAGTTCATGGGCTTGAGGTAGTAGTCCACGCCCTCGTCGAGCTGCATGGGCGGGTACATGCCGTCGGCGTACCAGTCCAGGTGCCCGGACTGCTCGAAGAGCTTCCCCTTCGTCGCGTGCGGGGTGTAGACGAACTCGTAGCCCTCCTCCTCGTGCCGGCGGCGCGAGTAGTCCTCCATGACCCGGCGGATGATGCCGCCCTTGGGGTGGAAGACGGCGAGGCCGGAGCCGATCTGCTCGGGGATCGAGAACAGGTCGAGTTCGCTGCCCAGCTTGCGGTGGTCGCGCTTCTCGGCCTCGGCGAGGAACTCCAGGTACTGCTTCAGCTCGTCCTTCGACGGCCAGGCGGTGCCGTAGATGCGCTGGAGCATCGGGTTCTTCTCGCTGCCGCGCCAGTAGGCCGCCGCGTTGCGCATGAGCTTGAACGCGGGGATCGCTCGGGTCGACGGCAGGTGGGGACCGCGGCAGAGGTCCTTCCAGCACAGGTCGCCGGTCTTGGCGTCGAGGTTGTCGTAGATCGTCAGCTCGCCGGCGCCGACCTCGACGTCCGCGCCGTCGTCGTGCGACGCGGAGCCCTTCAGGCCGATCAGCTCCAGCTTGTACGGCTCGTCCGCCAGCTCCTCGCGGGCTGCCTCGTCGGTGACGACGCGGCGGGCGAACTTCTGGCCGCGCTTCTGGATCTCCTGCATCTTCTTCTCGATGGCCTTGAGATCCTCGGGCGTGAACGGCTTCTCGACGTCGAAGTCGTAGTAGAAGCCGTCCTTGACCGGCGGGCCGATGCCCAGCTTGGCCTCGGGGAAGAGCTCCTGCACCGCCTGCGCCATCACATGCGCGGTGGAGTGCCGCAGGATGTTCAGACCGTCCTCGGAGGAGATCTCGACGCCCTCGACCTCCTCGCCGTCGGAGAGCACGTACGACAGGTCCTTGAGCTCGCCGCCCACGCGCGCGGCGATGATGGAGCGCTCGCCGGCGAAGAGGTCGGCGGCCGTAGTGCCCGTCGTCACCACGCGCTCTTCCCGCTCGGAATCGCGTTGGATGATCACACGGACGTCTGACACCGGTCTCTCCTGACTGAAGGGTGGGTGCGGCGCCATACCAGGAGCGCGCGCATGACTGCGATCGTACCGACCCGCGACCACCGATCGCGAAACGGTTACCGCGGCCCCTCCGGCTCCGCCCGGCGTCAGTCGCCGGTGTCCTCGCCCGCGCACACCTCTTCGAAGAAGTCCAGGTCCTCCTGGAGCGCCTTCATCAGCCGGTCCCGCTCCGCGTCGTCGACCTGCACCGGGACCACGTCCCGGGCACCGGCCAGCCTGCGGAAACCGCCCCGGCTCTCCAGCCGGCCGCGCACCCGCACCGGCAGTCCGACGAGGTGCGCGTGCCCGGCGATGCGGTACGCCTCCTCGTCCAGGGTCAGCCGGACGTGCGAGACCTCGGCGCCGGCGATGACACGCAGCCGCACGGTGCCCTCCCCGCGGGTGCCGGTCCGGCGCATCCGTACGACGGCACCGGTGATCCGCACCGGCACCGACGGTTCCTCGCGCAGATAGCGGGCGCCGGCCGCGCGCAGGACGGGCAGGTCGCCGGGTGAGAACTCGACGGGCTCGCCGTCGGCCTGGCAGTCCTCGGGGACACCGGCGGCCGGCGCCCACTCCACGGCGACCCGCGCGCCCTCCGTGCCGCGCACCAGGGCGATCAGGCCCTCGATCAGCTCCCGGCTGACGCCCGCTTCGACGGCGCCGTCGAAGGCGTCCATGCCGCCGGTGGCCCGCTGGTAGTCGACGGCCTCGCGGGCCGCGTACAGCGCCTGGTGGAGACGGACGGCGAGCGGGCGCCCGGTGGCGACGGGCACGAAGGCGGTGAGGCCGCGGCCGTCGGGCGCGGAGCCGACGAGGACGTCCTCCAGCAGGCCGACGGCGGCGCGGCGGTGCCGGGCGCCGTGGTAGCCGGCCCGCGCGCGGGTGGCCAGCGCGGCGGCGAGCAGGGTGCGGCGGGCAGCGGTGCGCAGCTCCTCCTCGGCGGCCCAGGGCGCGGCCCCGGCCGGGCCGCGCGGTGCGTCCCGCCACCAGCGGATCTCGTCGCTGGGCACGGCGAGGCAGACCAGCACCTCGCGGGCGGCGGCCGTGCCGCTGCGGGACAGCGCGGTCAGCGCCTCGGTGAGCAGGTCGTCGCTGTCGGGGAAGGCGCGGGACTCCGGGACCAGCAGGCTGGTGCCGCCGCCTCCCGGTCCGGGCGGGGTCCAGCGGCCGTAGCGGCCCGCCGCTCCCCCGCGCCGCTGCCAGCCGTGCCGGTGCAGCAGGGCGGCGAGGACCGCGGGGTCGACGTCGCCGGGCTCGGGCGGCCGGTCCCAGGCGGCGTCGACGGGGTGCGGCCGGACCGGCCGGGCGCTCTCGTGCAGCGGGCGGTGGGTCATGGTCTGCCTCCGGTCCCGACCCGCGTCATGATCTCGCAGAGCGCCCGGTCGTCGAAGATGCGGGAGGTCGGGATCCGCACGGTGGTGCGGCGCCGTCCGGTGATCGCGTGACCGGCGAGGTTGACCCAGTAGCAGCAGTGCCTGAGGTCGAGCCGGTCGTGTCCGGCGCGCAGCCACTGCTCCTGGGACCGGGGCACGATCATCACGACGAGGATCTTGTGCACCGAGACCGGGGTGCGGGCGAGCTTCGCCAGATGGGCGTTGTCGAGTGTGAAGGAGAAGAAGCGGCCGGGCGGGTCCGGCGCCACCTGGTACGTCGCCTTCAGCTGCACCTTGATGGTGACCTCGTCGTCGACGGTGTGGCCGGGCGCGCTGTGGCTGACGTGCCAGTCGATGCCGTTGTCCGGGAACGGCTGGGACAGCGAGCATCCCGCCGCCGCGGCCACCGCGTGCAGATAGCCCACCTGGAGCGTCTCCATGCACGCGGTGGTGGCGAGTGAACCGCGAGAAGGGCCCGTCCGTCCGGGCAGCAGCCCGTCCCGCTCGGGCTGCGCGATCGCCATGACGAACAGCCTTCCCAGCAAGTGAATCCCCGTGACGGGCCGCTGAACTGCAAAGACCCGTACTCCTGTTGTCTCCTTCCGGCGTACGCCGCAAACAGCCCGGGTATCACCAAACGGGCAGAAGACGGTACGTCAGCTGCCACGGACGGACGAGGAGTTGAGCGGTATGGCGTGCTGGTACGAAGGCCCGCTGGCGGCATTCGACACGGAGACGACAGGCGTGGACGTCGAGACCGACCGGATCGTTTCGGCGGCCGTCGTCGTCCAGGACGCCCCGGGGACCCGGCCCCGGGTGACGCGCTGGCTGGTGAACCCGGGCGTGCCGGTGCCGGAGGCGGCGACGGCGGTGCACGGACTGACGGAGGATCACCTCCAGCGCCACGGCCGCTGGCCGGCGCCGGTGATGCAGGAGATAGCCGAGGAGCTGGCGGTGCAGGCGACGGCGGGCCGCCCGCTCGTGGTGATGAACGCGCCGTTCGATCTGACGCTGCTGGACCGCGAGTTGAGGCGGCACCGCGCCTCGTCGCTGTCCCGCTGGTTCGAGACGCGGTCGCTGACGGTGCTCGACCCACGCGTCCTCGACAAGCATCTGGACCGCTACCGCAAGGGGCGCCGCACCCTGACCGACCTCTGCGCGCACTACGAGGTCGAGCTGGAGGACGCGCACGACGCGGCGGCCGACGCGCTGGCGTCGCTGGAGGTCGTGCGCGCGGTGGGCCGGCGCTTCGCTGCCCGGCTGGAGCGGCTGTCCCCGGCGGAGCTGCACACGCTCCAGGCGGTGTGGCACGCGGCGCAGGCCCGTGGCCTGCAGGCGTGGTTCGCGCGCAGCGGCACGGAGGAGTCGGTGGACCCGGCGTGGCCGCTGCGCCCGGATCTCCCGGCGGCGGCCTGAACGGCTGCGGTCTCGAAGGCCGCGACCTGAACAGCGGAAAAGCCGACCCGCGTCAGGCGGACCGGCTTTCTCCCGGTGGGCGATACTGGGTTCGAACCAGTGACCTCTTCGGTGTGAACGAAGCGCTCTCCCACTGAGCTAATCGCCCGGGAACGCACTGAACAATACAGGTCCCCGCGCGGTTCCTTCAAACCGCTTGCCGCCCCTCGGCGAGGAGCGCCAGCAGGCCGCGGTGTCCCGCGCGCATCATCAGCCGGTGGTTGGCCCGGAAGACGGGCCGGCCCGGTACCGCGAGCCTGCGCAGCAACGGCTTGTTGACGTCGACGACCTGGTCGTAGCGGGCCCGGCACCCGTCGCCGTGCGGGGTGACCGTCCAGCGCGCCCAGCCGTCGAGGTCACCGGAGACGGCGATCTCCAGGACCCCGGCCGCCCGGTCGCGCCGCACCTCGCGGGCCGTGAAGGTGAGGTCGTAGGGGAGGAAGGACCGGACGGTGATCACCCCGGTGGTGCCGTCGGTCCTGCGCACCGAGCGGACCTGCGGCCACCAGCGCGGATAGTCCTCGACCCGCTCCAGCACCTCCAGGACGACGGCCGGGGTCGCCGGGAGGACCCAGAGGCTGCGGAAGCGGTAGTGACTCCAGTCCATGCACGAAGTGTGCCCTGCTCCGGCCGGTCCGCACGCCGACTGAGTACGTCCTCTGAGTACCCGCACTCATGCCGGGCGGTCGTGACGCGGACCACACTCCGTCTATGACGCACATTCCGCCACCGGCCGAGGAGTTGCGGCTCCTGGATCTGGAGCTGCGCCGACTGGACGCCCGCCGGGCCCAGTTGCTGCACCGTCGCGCCTGGCTGGTCACGGCCCTCCACGCGGCCGCGCCCCAGGCCCCCGCGCCCGTCGCCCCGCCGCGCCCCGAGGCCTCGGCGCCCCGGGTGCAGAACGTCCTGCTGCTGCTCGGCGGTGTGCTGCTCACCATCGCGGCGATCGCGTTCACCCTGGTCAGCTGGGGTGACCTGGGGATCGCGGGGCGGGCGCTGGTGCTGGGCGCCGTCACGGTGGCGGTGCTCGCGGCGCCGGTGCCGCTGCTGAAGCGGGGGCTGCGCTCGACGGCCGAGTCGGTTGCGGGCCTCGGGCTCGCGCTGACGGTGCTCGACGCGTACGCGCTGCACGCGGCGGCGCTGCCCGGCACGGACGGCACCGGGTACTCGGCAGTCGCCTCGGCGACGCTGGCCGCTCTGTGGACGGCGTACGGCCTGCTGCCGCGCGCCTCGGCCCTGCGCCTGCCCCTGCCGGCCGCCCTGGTGGCCGCCCAACTGCCGCTCGTGCTGGGGGCGGTGGCCGCCGACGCGGGAGTGCGTATGGTCACCCTCGCCGTGCTGGTGACGGCTGCGTGCGACACGGCCGTGGCGCTGCGGATGTCCGCCCGGCCCGTCCGGCTGACCGCCGTCGTCGGCGCCTACGGCCTGGGCGTCTCGGGGGTGTGGGCGGCCGGCTGGCTGTCGTGGACGGCCACCGGCCCGAGCGCCGCCGCCCGTGCGGCGGCGCTCCTCCTCCTCGCCGCAGGCGTCGTGCTGACGGCCGCGTGGCAGCCGGCGGCCGGACGCCAGGCAGGCGGCCTGGCCCTGGCGGCCGGCCTCCTCACGGTCGCCGCGGCCGGCGGTACGGTCCGGCCCGCGCTGCCCGCCGAGTGGACGGTCCCGACGTATCTGGCCTGCGGCATGGCCCTGCTGGCCGTGGCCCGGCCGGCCCGGCTGCCGCAGGCGGTGCGTCAGGGCCTGGTCCACGCCTCCGCCGTCGTACAGGGGCTGGCCCTGCTGTGGACGCTGCCGCCGGTGGCGCTCGCGCTGACGGGTCCGGTCTCCTGGATCGAGCGGGTGTGGTCGGGGGCGCCCGGAACCGTGCGGACGGCGGTCACCGCCGACGCGCCATGGCCCCCGCACACCGGGACGGCGCCCCTCGTCCTGGCGGCCGTCGCCGGTGTCCTGTTCCTGACGCGCGACGCGGTCGGACGGGCCCGGGCCCTGACCGGGGTGCTGGTCCTCGGCTGGGCGACGGCGCTGGTGCTCCCGGCGGTGCTCGACGTCCCGTACGCCGTGGGTCTGGTGGCCCTCGGCTGCACCACCGCCGGGGCGCTCGCGGCGGCCGTCTGGATCCCGACGCCCGAGCGGCCCGAACCCCTCCACCTGACCGCCACGATCCTCGCCCTGCTGACCACGCTGCCCCTCGTCCTGCTCTCCCTGGCGGACGAGAGCGCGACGCTCGCCGTGACGGCCGCCCTCACCGCGCTCTTCGCGGCGGCCTCCTGGACACCGCGCCTCGCGCCGGTCACGGCCCCGGCCGCCCTCGGGTACGCGACCGCGCTCGCCTGCGCCTCCGGTGCCGCGGCCGGCTGGCGGGCGCAGGACACCGCCGTCCTGGTCCTGGTGGTCCCGGTGGTGGCGGCGCTGCTGGCGGCCCGGCTCGGGGACGGCGCCCGCGCGACCGTCCCGGTCGAGGTCACGGGCGCCGTGTCCGCACTGCTCGCCTTCGCTCTGGCGGCCGCGTCCGGTGATCTGCCGATGCTGGCCCTGGTCCTCGCGCTGTGCGGGGTGATCGTCTCGGCGACCGCGCTGCGCCCCGGCCGCCGTCTCCTCGCCTTCGCGGGCACCGCGCTCTTCGTGCCGGCCACGTGGGTGCGCCTCGCGGCGTGGGACGTCGGTACCCCGGAGGCGTACACCCTGCCGGTCACCGTCCCGGCCCTGGTCGTCGGCTTCCTGAGCAGGCGCCGCGACACGGCCGCCTCCTCCTGGACGGCGTACGGCCCCGGGCTCGCCGCGACGCTCGTGCCGAGTCTGCTGGCCGCGTGGGGCGACCCGCACTGGGCGCGCCCCCTGCTGCTGGGCCTGGCCGCGCTGGCGGTCACCCTGCTCGGCGCCCGGCACCATCTGCAGGCGCCGCTCCTGCTCGGCGGCACGGTGCTCGCCCTGGACGCCCTGCACGAACTCGCCCCATACATCGTCCAGGTGACCGACGCGCTCCCCCGCTGGGTGCCGCCCGCCCTCGCCGGCCTTCTGCTCCTGGCCGTCGGGGCGACGTACGAACAGCGTCTGCGGGACGCCCGGCGGGTGCGGGACTTCCTGGGCACCATGCGCTGACGGCAGGAGGAGGTAGCAGGGGGACCGCACGGGCACGCGGTCCCCCTCGTGCGACCCGCACATGATCGCGCAGCGCATTCCCAGGCCGTATTCCCGCGGGAATTCCGGAAGACGTCCGGGCGGATTCCCCCCGGGCGCCCGTGTGTTGAACTTCTTCCGGAAGTCCGGGTACGGCCGAAAGTCCGTCTTGACCTTGATCTTCGGATAGTTCCCTTGGACGCGCGCTGATCATTTCGGTGCGGCGCCCGGGACTCCACTCCGTGTAACGGATCGTCACCGTCCGGTGTCCGGGGCCTCCGACGGGATCAAGGCCGGGACGCGGAAACGCCGACGGCCCGCCTGTGGTCTCACAGGCGGGCCGTCGGATCCGGGTGGGCGATACTGGGTTCGAACCAGTGACCTCTTCGGTGTGAACGAAGCGCTCTCCCACTGAGCTAATCGCCCCGGCGCAGACAGAACATTACCCCATGTCAGGGGGTGCGGGTGACCGCCCCGAGCGGAGCCGGGAGGACGCCCGCGCCCCCCGCGGGCTCACTGGTCCTTGATCTTCCAGGGCATGACGACGCCGAACTTCCACAGGTAGATCCCCACCAGTACGGCGATGATCACCAGACCGACCGAGGTCAGGACGATGTTCCGCCGGCGGACCCTCGGGTCGAGCGCCCTCTGGGCCGCCTCCGTGACCTTGCGCTTGGTCCAGCGCAGCACCAGCTGGGCCCAGACGAACTCGGTCGCCCAGATCGCCATGCCGCCGAAGATCACTACCCAGCCTGGGCCGGGCAGCGGCAGCATGACGATCCCCGCGCCCACGACCGCCAGGCCGATGATGAAGACGCCCACCTGCCAGCTCAGGTGCAGCAGGCGCCGCGCCTTGACGAACTCGGGCGCCCGGGATCCCAGGGCCCGCTCAGCGTCGTCCCGCGCCTTGCTCACGTGCGTCCTTTCGGACGCCACGGCGGCGCCCCCGGACTCGTCACTCCCCGTATTCATACGGCCAAACCCTACCGGACCGAATCCGGTCACCGAAATGGTCGTACCGCGCGAACGGGTTCTCGGCCGGAAGAGTTACGTAATCCCACGCAAAACACTCAGAGGGGTTTACAACGGCACCGTAGGTGGCATGTCGATTTCGCCGACGTGCGAATCCCCGAGCGCACACTGAGCGAAAGGCCCTGGCGCTTATGAACACCACGGTCAGCTGCGAGCTGCACCTGCGCCTCGTTGTGTCGAGCGAGTCCTCCCTGCCTGTCCCCGCAGGCCTGCGGTACGACACGGCCGACCCCTACGCCGTGCACGCCACCTTCCACACCGGAGCCGAGGAGACCGTCGAGTGGGTGTTCGCCCGCGACCTCCTCGCCGAGGGCCTCCACCGGCCCACCGGTACCGGCGACGTCCGTGTCTGGCCGTCGCGCAGTCATGGTCAGGGGGTCGTCTGCATCGCCCTGAGCTCGCCCGAGGGCGAGGCACTGCTCGAGGCCCCCGCGCGAGCCCTGGAGTCCTTCCTGAAGCGGACGGACGCCGCCGTGCCCCCCGGTACGGAACACCGTCACTTCGACCTCGACCAGGAGCTCTCGCACATCCTGGCGGAAAGCTAGGGCGAGATCCCCGCAAGCCGCCCGGCGCCGTCGACTCGGGGTGACGGCTCGGGCCAGGACAACCGCATAGGCAGGCCACCGGCGCCGTCCTCGCACCGCGAGGGCGGCGCCGGTGTGTCGGGGCCTGTGGGGGCCCCTGAGGGCTCTGGTGCGTCGCCAGGGCACCGGACGGCCGTTCCGCCCGCCCATGGGAACCGTGGGCGGGCCCCGGGCGTTCTATTCGAAGCCATGTGCGGACGACGGCGGTGTGCCGGCGGCGTGAGCCACTACCATCGGCCAGCATCGGCGGGCGCCCACGCCCACCTCCAGGCCAGGGAGCAGAACGTGCTGATCACCCATGACGCCCGGTGCGCACTCGATGTCGTGGTGGATCTGGTGAACACCGCGCCGGACGAGGACGGCGGCGAGGACGGGCTGTCGGACATCACGGCCCTTGCCGACTTCGTACGAAAGCACGACATCAGCGATGTCGGGGTGCTGTCCGAGTTCGATCTGTCGGCGGTGCGCAAGGTGCGCGGCCGGTTCGCGTCGATCTTCGCGGCGTCGGACCCGAGGGCCGCGGCCGGGCTGATCAACGAACTCGTGGCGGCGGCGGGCACCACTCCGCGCCTCACCGACCACGACGGCCACGGCTGGCATGTGCACTACTTCGCCCCGGGCGCGTCCGTGGCGGACCATCTCGCGGCCGACTGCGGCATGGCGCTGGCCTTCTTCGTGGTGGCCGGGGAGCAGGAGCGGCTGCGGCGCTGCGAGGCACCGGACTGCCGGCACGCCTTCGTGGACCTGTCGCGCAACCGTTCGCGCCGGTACTGCGACAGCCGGACCTGCGGCAACCGTCTGCATGTGGCCGCCTACCGGGCGCGCCGCAAGGAGGCCACCGGCTGAGAGGCTGAGACGCCGGGCGGACACGCGGACGGGGGCCTGGACGCGGGCCCCGGCGGGTGGCGCCGGGGACCGCGGGTACGGCTCAGAGCAGCAGCAGATCGTGCAGCGCAGCCATGAGCAGCAGACACCCGATCACCGCAAGGAAGATCATCAGCGGTGGCTGGGAAAGGGCGAAGAGGCACCCACGAGGCTCGTCCTGAGGTGGCGCGGCCTCGCTCTGTGTCGTGTCCAGCATCTCGCGGGCGATGATGGCGCAGACGGACCCCGCTCCGCGATCAACACGCCCGGAATGAGCGGGTGTTCGCTGTATTCCGTGATGTCCGGTCCGAGTCGTGATCATTCGGGGCCGGACGGCGACCCACTGTGTCGCTTCGCTCCGGAAACGCCCCGGTCAGATGCCGTGCTTCTTCAGAATGGCCTCGATGTCGCTGAAGTCGTCGGCGGGCTCGGCGCGCGGGGCGCTCGCGGGCCGCTTCGACGGCTTGGACCCCTCCCCCAGCGAGGGCGCGGACGCCGCAGGCGCCACTGCCTCGCGGCGCTCGGCCGCCCGGGCCTCCTTGCGCTCCTTGCGCGTGCCGCCGCGGCGGCGCTCCACCGCGCGGCTGGTCGCGAACAGCACCCAGGACAGCCCCAGCACACCGAAGCCCACCCAGGCCGTCGGGCTGAAGGCGGTGTCGGCCAGCCACTCGACGACCCCGGTCATCACCAGCCCCAGGGGCACCAGCGCGTACGCCGCGATACGCGTGGCCGCGAGGAAACGCTTGCGGTACGCCGTGACCGCCGCGATGCCCAGGCCGGCCGCGGCGACGGCGGAACAGACGGTCTCGGCGATCATTCCGGGCCTCCAGGCGGGCTGCGTCCGACAGGGCACTTCTTCCTTCCATCCTGCACCGCCGCCACCCCGCCCGGCCACGGCTCGGGCCGACATCAGGGACATCTCCGGGGTCGTCTCCTCCCGAGGTCCCGGTCGCGGGCCGGATTGGGTGGGCCCGGCCGGGACTGGGAGACTGGGACCATGAACGACTCCTCCCCCGACCGCACCGCTGTCGTCCTCGACTTCTGGTGCGAGCTGCAGTGTCCCGACTGCCGTAGCGCCCTCGACGATCTGCGTGCCCTGCGCGCCCGCTACGGCGACCGGCTGGAGCTGCGGCTGCGGCACTTCCCCCTGGAGAAGCACAAGCACGCGTTCGCCGCCGCGCAGGCCGCCGAGGAGGCCCTGGAGCAGGGGCAGGGGTGGCCGTACATCGAGGCCGTGCTCGGCCGGGTCGAGGAGCTGGACCGCCAGGGCGAGCCCTTCCTGATCGAGGCGGCCCGGGAACTCGGCCTGGACGCGGAGGAGTTCGACACCGCGCTGATCGACGGCCGGCACATCCTGATCGTCGACGCCGACCAGGCCGAGGGCAAGGCGATCGGCGTGACCGGCACCCCCACCTATGTGATCGACGGTGAGCGCCTCGACGGCGGCAGGAGCCAGGAGGGGCTGCGCGAGCGCGTCGAGGAGATCGTGGACCGGCTGCTGGCGGAGCAGGGGGCCTGACCGCCGTCAGAGCAGGTTCTTGTAGAGGGCGTACGCCGTCGTCTCGTAGCCGAGCGAGTCGTAGAGCCGCTCGGCGGCGGAGTTGCCCGCGAAGACGTTGAGGCCGATCATCCGGTGCCCGGCGGCGATCGCCCGGCCCTCGGCCAGCAGCATCAGCGAGCGGCCGTGACCCCGGCCCCGGTGCTCCGGGACGGTCTCGACGTCGTACACATAGGCACGGCCCTGGTGGGTGCCGACCCAGACGGTGCCCACCGGTGTGCCCTCGTGCTCCAGGACGTCGAGGGTCGTCCCCGGCGTCCGCAACCCGTGGGGCAGGAGTGCCTCGTGGTCCCGGCGCGACTTCGCCCGGGCCTCGTCCTCGGGGACGCCGCGCTCGACCCAGGAGCGCACGTAGTCCTCGTCGCTCTTGACGATCCACTCCGCGTACTCGGATTCGGTCATGGGCCGCGCCCGGCTGCCTGGCGGCAGCGCGGGCGGGCTGTCGCCGAGGGCCTTGGCCATGCCCCGGTTGCGCACGAGGTAGCCGAGCGCGGTGACCAGGCGCAGCGCCGGGACCGCGTCGCCGGGAACCGTCACCTCGATCCGGGTGCAGCCCCAGCCGCGCGCCACCTCCTCCGCGGCGAGCGCGGCGACGGTGGCCCGGCCCCGCCGCCGGTCGGCCTCCTCGATGCGCAGCTCCGTCACCCGGGCCACGCCCTCGCCGAAGACGGGGTGCGTGCCCAGCAGGAGGACGCCGACGGGGCGGCCGTTCACACACACCTGGTAGCGGCGCGAACGGGTCCCGTCGGGATGGCGCTGAAGCGGCTCGGTCGGCCGCAGGGTCGTGGTCATCAGGTGTGTTCTACCCGGCGGACAGCCCCTGCGGCAGACGAATTTCCCTACCGGTCGGGTCGTCCCTACGGGTCGAGGTCGTCGCCGGAGCGCTCCTCGAAGATCCGCATGGCCTTGGCGGTCACCGGGCCGGGCGCGCCCGGCAGTTCGCGGTCGTCGACGCGGTGCACGGCCTGCACGTCGCGCAGGGTGGAGGTGAGGAAGACCTCGTCGGCCCGCTCCAGGACGTCCAGCGGCAGGTCGGTCTCCTTGGCACCGGTCCACTCGACGGTGAGGGCGCGGGTGATGCCGGCGAGGCAGCCCGACGCCACCGGCGGGGTGTGGATCTCGCCGTCCAGGACGACGAAGACGTTGGAGCCGGTGCCCTCGCAGAGCTGTCCGACGGTGTTGGCGAACAGGGCCTCGGAGGCGCCGTGTTCATGGGCGCGGGCGAGCGCGACGACGTTCTCGGCGTACGAGGTGGTCTTCAGGCCGGTGAGCGCGCCCCGCTCGTTACGGGTCCAGGGGACCGTGACCACGGCCGTGCTGTCGGGGCGCCGGCTGGTCTCGCCGAGGGCGACGACGAGCGTGGGGCCGTGCTCGCCGCGGTCGGAGCCGAGCGGGCCCTGGCCACCGGTGTAGGTGATGCGCAGCCGGCCGAGCGGCATCGGGTTGGCCTCCAGGACGGCGGCACAGGCCCGGCGGACCTCGTCGTGGTCGGGGGCGGGCAGGCCGAGCCCGAGCGCCGAACGCGTCAGCCGGTCGAGGTGCCGGGTCAGCGCGAACAGCCGGCCGTCCACCGCCTTCACGGTCTCGAAGATGCCGTCGCCCACGGTCAGACCGTGGTCGAAGACGGAGACGCGGGCGGTCTCGATGTCCTTCAGCCCGCCGTCGAGCCAGATCTTCACGGTTGCAGTCCCTCTCCACTCACCTCGTACGTGCCCGACGCTACCGCGAGCAGCCGGGACGCCTTCAGTTCGGTCTCCCGCCACTCACCTTCGGGGTCCGACCCCCAGGTGATCCCCGCGCCGGTGCCGAAACGCAGTACGCCCGCGTCCCGGTCGATCCAGAAGGTCCGTATCCCGACGGCCAGCTCGCCGGTGCCGCGGTCTGCGTCGACCCAGCCGACCCCGCCGCAGTACGGCCCGCGCGGTGCCGTCTCCAGCGCGTCGATGATCCGCAGCGCGCTGGACTTGGGCGCGCCGGTGACCGAGCCGGGCGGGAACGCGGCGTCGAGGAGCTCCGGCCAGCCGGCGCCGGGGCGCAGCTCACCGCGGACGGTCGACACCAGGTGCACGAGCCCGGGGTGCTTCTCCACGGCGCACAGGTCGGGGACGGTCACCGTGCCGGTGGCGCAGACCCGGCCGATGTCGTTGCGCACGAGGTCGACGATCATGACGTTCTCGGCGTAGTCCTTCTCCAGGAGGTCCGCCTCGGTGCGGCCGGTGCCCTTGATCGGCCCGGACTCGACGACACGGCCGTCGCGGCGCAGGAAGAGCTCGGGCGAGGCGGTGGCGATCTCGACGCCGTGCCCCGGCAGCCGAATCGTTCCGGCGTACGGCGCCGGGTTGCCGCGGGCCAGCAGGGCGGTGAGCGCGTCGACGTCGGCGTCCGCCGCGACCGGCGCGCTGAGCACCCGGCAGAGGTTGGCCTGGTAGACCTCGCCGGCCGCGATGTGCTCGCGGATGCGCCGCACCCCGGCCGTGTACGCGACGCGGTCGAGGGACGACGTCCAGTCACCGGCCGTCGGCCCGGCCCACGCCCCCGGCACCGGGGCGGGCACCTCCTCCCGTAGTACGTCCTGGAAGCGGGCGCAGGTCAGCGCGCCCTCGAAATCGGCGCAGACGGCCCAGAAGCCGCTGGAGTCGAGGGCCGCGGGATCGCTGGTGACGTCGAGGAGACCGGTGGCGACGCGGTCGCCGAAACGGGCGAGAGGCGGGAGGTCGTGCACGCCGTCGAGTCTATGGCCGGTGTCCGCGGCGTGACCTGGACCTGTCCTTCCGGGGCGGCTCCCCGGCTCGCCGAGCAGGTGAGGCGCAGCACGCTGCGCAAACGCGTTTTTGTACTGGCCCGGGAATCCGCTAGAGTTCAACTCGTCGCCGGGCCGCGGGAGCGGATCGGGAAACGACAAGCGGACGTAGCTCAGTTGGTAGAGCGCAACCTTGCCAAGGTTGAGGTCGCGAGTTCGAGCCTCGTCGTCCGCTCGAAGGAACAAGGGGATCTTCCCGACCCCTCACTCCTGGTGGAGTGGCCGAGAGGCGAGGCAACGGCCTGCAAAGCCGTCTACACGGGTTCAAATCCCGTCTCCACCTCCAAGGACGATTAGCTCAGCGGGAGAGCGCTTCCCTGACACGGAAGAGGTCACTGGTTCAATCCCAGTATCGTCCACTGGATCTTCGACCGATCATCGAAGGTCTGACCCGCGCGATTAGCTCAGCGGGAGAGCGCTTCCCTGACACGGAAGAGGTCACTGGTTCAATCCCAGTATCGCGCACGCAGTGCCCACGGCCCCCGGGTCGTGGTCCCGAGGACGATTAGCTCAGCGGGAGAGCGCTTCCCTGACACGGAAGAGGTCACTGGTTCAATCCCAGTATCGTCCACACACCGAAGCCCCCGGTCGTCGACCGGGGCTTCTTCGTGGCCTGGCGGCTCAGCTGGAGAACAGCATGTGGCCGAAGCTCTTGTGGCGGCGGTTGCCGTAGTGGGCGCCGTGCCCGCCGTGCGGAGCGCCCCACGCCGGGGCCTGCGGGGCGGCGGCCGGGTAGGCCTGCGGAGCGGCCGGGGGCGGCGGGGCCGGCTGGGTCCACTGGGACTCCAGCCGGGTCAGCGCCTCCAGCTCGCCGTAGTCGAGGAAGATCCCCCGGCAGCCGCTGCACTGCTCTATCTGCACGCCGTTGCGGTTGTAGGTGTGCATCGGCGCATGGCACTTCGGACACTGCATCGTTCGGCTCAACTCCTCGCCGGTCGGTTCTGCTTCGCGTCTCGCCTGGACAGACTCTGCCCGGCTGCGGTCGGTTGCACCCTACTTCGGGGTGCCCTGGGTCAACTCGGGCGGGACGGGCACCATTCGGTCACAGGCGTCCACCAGGCACTGCTCGACCTCGTCCAGGGCCCGCCCCTCGGCGGTCGCCTTGGTGATCGCGCGGGCGGCGGTCTGCACGGTGAGGGCACGGGCCGGGACGTCCAGCGCCGACCAGGGGTCTCCTTCGGCCGGGACGGCGGGGCCGCCGGCGGCCCGGTAGGCGGCGAGGAAGCGACTCCACTCGTCGGGTTCCAGCAGTCCGCAGGCGTACCAGGCGGCCGGGCGGCCCAGGTCCCAGGCGGGGACGCCAGTGCCGAGGTCGTCGACGTCGATCAGCAGCCACGGCCCGTCCGGCGCCGGGTGCCGGACGAGCTGGCCGAGGTGGAAGTCGCCGTGGCACAGGGCGCCCGGGGCCGGCTGCGGGGCCTCGGCGCGGGCCCAGGCCGGGAGGGCGTCCCAGGCGCGCAGAACGGTGGACGCCGCCGGGCGCGGGGTGCCGGTGGCGGAGCGGAGCCGAGTCACGGCGAGCGCGGCCTTCGCCGGTCCCCGCATCACGGGCGGCCCGGCCGGGACGGGCGCGCGGTGCAGCCCGGCGAGCAGCGCCGCGGCCTCCTCCCAGGGAGCCGCGTCGGGGTCGGCGGGGTCCACGGGACGGCCGTACGGCCAGCAGGTGACGAGCCGGCCGTGCAGGTCGGCGGGCGCGGGGGTGAGCGGGGGCAGGAGGAGGCCGGGGAGGCCCGCGGCGGTGGTGAGGCGGGGGACCAGGTCGGCCGGGGTGCTGTCCGGCGGGTGGGCCTTGGCCACGGTGCCGGCGTGCCGGACGACGGTGGCGTCGGGGCGGTCGGCGAGGGTGACGGCCGCACACGACCCGCAGTCGGGAGCGCGGGAGTGGGCCGAGACCTCGGCGCGCGCGGCGAGGCCGGACAACAGGGAATGGGCGGTCACTTCGGTCCCTCGCAGGCGGGTCGGCTGGAGCGAGCGTACGTGGCCGCCCGCGGTGCCGGGCAAGAGCAATGCCGGCGCAGCTCCCCAGCTGCGCCGGCATCTGTGCCGTCCGCCGCACCCCCGTCCCCACGGGGTTTCATGGATGGGATGTCCCCGCCCGGACCGCTCTTCCGGGCCTGGGGTCGCCGCTCAGCGCCCCAGCATCACACCCACGGACGACGCCTGTGTGGCCACCGTCTCCCACCCGTCGAAGACGAGGAGGAGCAGGGCCGCCAGGGGAAGGGCCATCAGTGTCGCCACCAGCGGGTGGCGGCGGCCCTGGCGGCGCGGCGCGGTGCGCGCCTGGGTGCGGATCAGTGCCCGCGGTGCCGTCTGGGCCATGGCCCCTCTCCTGACCTGTGTCGGATGTTCGTCTGCAGCGGCGGGCGTCTGACCTCGGGGGACGAGTGCTGCACCCGCCGCTTGACCTCAAATCTAGGGGCGCGGCCCGTTCCGCACGTCATGCCCTCGTACCGATTGGCGGGCCTCCCGGAGGATGAGCCCTCGCGGGCGGTGTACTCCCCTGGGTGGAGACGGGTGCGCGGGTCTCGGGGTCTTCCCGGAGGGGGCGCCCGGTCCGCCCGGTTTCTCCGGGTGTCCGAGGGGGCTCTCGAGGAGGACACAGGTCGTGCGGTGGCACGGACCGGGCGTTGTCTCGCCTTCCGGGTGACATCGCTCACTCGGTGACGGTGGATGGGACCGCGATCTTTCCGGGGGTTCCTCTTCCGCCCGCCGCCGACCCCGCCGTACGGCTCGTGTCCCCCTCCCCCGTCACTCCCGGCACACCGGTCTCCTGTCCGGCCCCAACCGCCGTTGCCCGGCCGGAGATTGACGGACCGTCCGAGGTGAAGTCGCTTGAGCGGTCGGCGCTCTGACCACCTTTCACCTTCCCGGTCCGCGCCCGACAATCCACCGGGCCGAGAGGGCGCGGCCTCTGCGCACGGCGGGCCGTGGAAACGTAAGCTGTGGCACGTCACACGGACCGGGCAGCGGGGATGAACATGGCGATGATGCGCCTGAGGCGCGAGGACCCGCGCGTCGTCGGATCGTTCAGGCTTCACAGACGGCTGGGCGCGGGCGGAATGGGCGTCGTGTACCTGGGCTCCGACAAGAAGGGGCAGCGGGTCGCGCTCAAGGTGATCCGGCCCGATCTGGCGGAGGACCAGGAGTTCCGCTCCCGGTTCGCGCGGGAGGTCTCGGCGGCACGGCGGATCCGGGGCGGGTGTACGGCCCGGCTGGTGGCCGCCGATCTGGAGGCGGACCGTCCGTGGTTCGCCACGCAGTACGTGCCCGGCCCCTCCCTGCACGACAAGGTCGCCGACGAGGGCCCGCTCGGCGCGGCGGAGGTCGCGGCGGTGGGGGCCGCGCTGTCCGAGGGGCTGGTCGCGGTCCACGAGGCCGGGGTCGTGCACCGGGATCTGAAGCCGTCCAACATCCTGCTGTCCCCCAAGGGGCCGCGGATCATCGACTTCGGCATCGCCTGGGCCACCGGCGCCTCGACCCTCACCCATGTCGGGACGGCGGTCGGCTCGCCCGGCTTCCTCGCACCGGAGCAGGTGCGCGGCGCCGCCGTCACGCCGGCCACGGACGTCTTCTCGCTCGGTGCGACGCTCGCGTACGCGTCGATGGGTGACTCGCCGTTCGGGCACGGCAGTTCCGAGGTGATGCTGTACCGCGTCGTGCACGAGGAGGCGCAGCTGCACGGGGTGCCCGACGCCCTCGCGCCGCTCGTGCGCGCCTGTCTGGCGAAGGACCCCGAGGAACGGCCCAGCACGCTCCAGCTCTCGCTGCGGCTGAAGGAGATCGCCGCGCGGGAGGCGCAGGACCTCGGGGACGTACGCCCGCCGGCGCAGCGTGCCGCCGAGGCGGACCGGGTGACCGGCCGGCTCGCCGAGACCTATCCCGAACCGCAGCGGGTGCAGCGGCGCTCGCCAGGCACTCCGCCGCCCCGGGGCGGCGCGGCCGGACCGCGCGGCGGGGGCGCGGGACGGGTGCCCGGGCCCGCCCGGGACGGTTCCGCGCCGCGGACCGGTGGTGGTCCCGCATCGCGGACCGGTGGCGGCTCCGCGTCCCGCGCGGGGTCCCGGCCGACGCCCGCGCCGCGCGGCAATCCGCGCGGGGGCAACGGCGGCCGGCCCACGACCCGCGGCGGCGCCGGGCGTCAGGCGCCGCGTCCCACCGGGACCGGGCGCCGGCCCGCCAATCCGCAGCTGCTGCGGCAGCGGCTGTTCGTGTTCGTCGTGGTGACGCTGCTCGTGGCGCTCGGGATCGCGGCCGCCCAGGGCTGCCAGGGCCCGGACCGCGGCCTCGGCGGCACCGGCGGGCCGCCCGCGCAGGAGCGGGTGGCGCCGGACCACGGAACGATGGACGAGCGGTACTCCTCGGAGTTCGAGATCCCGGAGTAGGACTAGGGCGTGTTTCGAAAGTGGCGTCGTTCGCCCGGAGGGCGGGGCGCGCGGCGTCTGGTGCCGGGGGCACCTCCCACGCCCTTCAGGCAGTGGGGGAGCATCGCAAGGCGGGGGACCGTCCGCGTACTGGACGTACGTGGACGGTCCGACAACGCGGCGAGGTGCCGTGCCAGACGTCGCGCGCCAGACGGGACTTTCGAAACACGCCCTAGGACTACAGGTCGGGGCGGCCTGTCGCGACCGCGTAGAAGGCGACCGCGGCCGCCGCGCCGACGTTGAGCGAGTCGACGCCGTGCGACATCGGAATGCGGACCCATTCGTCGGCGGCGACCAGGGCCTGGGTGGACAGGCCGTCGCCCTCGGCGCCGAGCATCAGGGCGACCCGGTCCATCCGGTGCGGGGCGGCCTCGTCCAGGGTCTTCGCCTTCTCGTCCGGGGTCAGGGCGAGGAGGGAGAAGCCGGCCTCGCGGACCGTCTCCAGCGCCTTGGGCCAGGTGTCCAGACGGGCGTACGGCACGGAGAAGACCGCGCCCATGGAGACCTTGACGCTCCGGCGGTACAGCGGGTCGGCGCAGTCCGGGGAGAGCAGGACGGCGTCCATGCCGAGGGCCGCGGCGGAGCGGAAGATCGCGCCGATGTTGGTGTGGTCGTTGACCCCCTCCATCACGACGACCCGGCGGGCGCTTCGCAGCAGTTCGGTCGCGTCGGGCAGCGGCTTGCGCTGCATGGACGCCAGCGCGCCCCGGTGCACGTGATAGCCGGTGACCTGTTCGGCGAGGTCCGGGCTGACCGCGTAGACGGGGGCCGGGAGTTCGTCGATGACGTCGCGCATCACGTCGATCCACTTGGCGGAGAGCAGCATCGAGCGCATCTCGTAGCCGGCCTCCTTGGCCCGTCTGATGACCTTCTCGCCCTCGGCGATGAACAGGCCCTCGGCGGGCTCGCGCCGTCGGCGCAGGTCGACGTCGGTCAGGCCCGTGTAGTCGCGCAGACGCGGGTCGTCGGGGTCGTCGACGGTGATGAGATCGGCCACAGAGTGATACTGCCTTGTCCTGGGTGCGGTGCCAACGGTGCGGAGAGGGTCTGTTACCCCGGGTTACGGAATGGCTCAGGCGGTGGGGGCCGGGCCCGCCTTCACGACGTCGCCGATGACGATGACCGCGGGCGGCTTCACCTCGTGCTCGACCACCGCGGCGCCCGCCGTGGCCAGTGTCGCGTCGACCCGGCGCTGTCCGGCCGTGGTGCCCTCCTGGACCAGCGCCACCGGGGTGTCCGGGGACTTGCCGTGCGCCATGAGCGTCTCGGCGACCTTGCCGAGGGTGCCGACGCCCATGAGGATCACCAGCGTGCCGGTCAGCTTGGCGAGGGACGGCCAGTCCACCAGGGACCGCTCGTCGTCGGGGGCGACATGACCGCTGACCACGGTGAACTCATGGGCCACGCCCCGGTGGGTGACCGGGATGCCGGCGGCGCCGGGCACGGAGATCGAGCTGGAGATGCCGGGTACGACCGTGCACGGGATACCGGCCTCGGCGAGCGCCTGGACCTCCTCCATGCCCCGGCCGTAGACGAAGGGGTCGCCGCCCTTGAGGCGGACGACCGACTTGCCCTGCCGGGCGTGCTCGATGAGGGCCTCGTTGATGGCCTCCTGCGCCATGAACCTGCCGTACGGCAGCTTCGCCGCGTCGATCACCTCGACGCCGGGCGGCAGTTCGGCGAGGAGGTCGCGCGGGCCGAGGTGGTCGGCGATGACGACGTCGGCCTCGGCGAGCAGCCGGCGGCCGCGCACGGTGATCAGGTCCGGGTCGCCAGGACCGCCGCCGACCAGGGCGACACCCGCCTTGCGGGTGCGGTGGTGCGGGGCGACGAGCGTGCCGTCGCGCAGGCCCTCGACGACCGCGTCACGGATGGCGGCGGTGTGCCGGGGATCGCGGCCGCGTGCCTCGGTCGTCAGGACGGCGACGGTGACACCCTCGCTGTGGCCGGTGGCCGGGGTCCAGGCCGTCGCGGCGTCGGCGTCGTCGGAGCGGACGCACCACACGCGGTGCCGCTCGGCCTCGGCGGAGGCGGCCGTGTTCGCCTCGGGGTCGCTGGTGGCGATGAGGGCGTACCAGGCGTCCGCGAGGTCGCCCTCCTCGTAGCGGCGCCGGTCCCAGGTGAGCTCCCCCGCGTCCGCCATCGCCTCGACCGACGGGGTCACCTCGGGGGACACCAGCCGGATGTCGGCGCCGGCCGCCACGAGCGCCGGGAGGCGGCGCTGGGCGACCTGGCCACCGCCGAGGACGACGACCCGGCGACCGGTCAGGCGCAGGCCTACGGGATAGGCGGGGTGTTCGGCCATGAGGGTGCGGCTCCCTTGGGGGTGGCGGCGGGGCGATGCCCTGACGTGCGGATTTTATGCTGCGGGCGCGGGCGGCGGTACGGGTGTCCGAAGGCTGGGCGCGCTCGCGCGCACATGGCGGGGACCCGGAGCGCGTGGCTCCGGGTCCCCGCAGACATGCGGTTACTTCTCGGTGACTCCCGCCGAGTCGAACGTCGCCACCTCGTGCATCGCCCGGGCCGTGCTCTGGACGAGCGGGAGGGCCAGGAGCGCGCCCGTGCCCTCGCCGAGCCGCAGGTCGAGGTCGACCAGCGGGCGCAGACCGAGCTTGTTCAGGGCGGCCACATGGCCGGGTTCGGCGCTGCGGTGACCCGCGATGCAGGCGGCGAGCACCTCGGGGGCGATCGCGCGGGCCACCAGTGCGGCGGCGCCGGCGCTCACGCCGTCCAGGATGACGGGCGTCCGCAGGGAGGCGCCGCCGAGCAGCAGGCCGACGAGCGCGGCGTGCTCCAGGCCGCCGATCGCGGCGAGGACCCCGATGGGGTCGGCCGGGTCGGGCTGGTGGAAGTCCAGCGCACGCCGGACGACTTCGGTCTTGCGGGCCAGCGTCTCGTCGTTGATGCCGGTGCCGCGGCCGGTGACCTCGGCCGGGTCGGTCCCGGTGTACAGGGAGATCAGCGCGGCGGACGCCGTGGTGTTGGCGATGCCCATCTCACCGGTCAGCAGGGCCTTGTTGCCGGCCGCCACCAGGTCGCGGGCGGTCTCGATGCCGACCTCGATGGCCTGCTTGGCCTCCTCGCGGGACATCGCGGGACCGGTCGTCATGTCGGCGGTGCCGGCGCGGACCTTGCGGGGCAGCAGGCCCGGGGTCGCCGGGAGGTCGGCTGCCACGCCGACGTCGACCACGCAGACCTCGGCGCCGACCTGGGCGGCGAAGGCGTTGCAGACCGCGCCGCCGCCGAGGAAGTTGGCGACCATCTGGGCCGTGACCTCCTGCGGCCAGGGGGTGACGCCCTGGGCGTGCACACCGTGGTCCCCTGCGAAGATCGCGACGGCCGCGGGCTCCGGGATCGGCGGCGGGCACTGCCGGGACAGGCCCGACAGCTGCGCGGAGATGATCTCCAGCATGCCGAGCGCGCCGGCCGGCTTGGTCATGCGCTTCTGACGCTCCCACGCCTCGCCGAGCGCCTTGGCGTCCAGCGGGCGGATCTGCGCGACGGTCTCGGCGAGCAGGTCGTGCGGCTCCTCGCCGGGCAGGGCGCGGCGGCCGTACGTCTCCTCGTGGACGACCCAGGACAGCGGGCGGCGCTTGGACCAGCCCGCCTGGAGCAGCTCGGGCTCGTCCGGGAACTCGTCGACGTATCCGACGCACAGGTAGGCGATGACCTCCAGGTGCTCGGGCAGGCCGAGGGCGCGGACCATCTCGCGCTCGTCGAAGAAGCTGACCCAGCCGACGCCGAGGCCCTCGGCGCGGGCGGCGAGCCAGAGGTTCTCGACCGCGAGGGCGGCGGAGTACGGCGCCATCTGCGGCTGGGTGTGCCGGCCGAGGGTGTGGCGGCCGCCGCGGGTGGGGTCGGCGGTGACGACGATGTTCACCGGGGTGTCGAGGATGGCCTCGATCTTCAGTTCCTTGAACTGCTTGGCCCGGCCCTTGGGCAGCGACTTGGCGTACGCCTCGCGCTGGCGCATGGCCAGTTCGTGCATGGTGCGCCGGGTCTCCGAGGAGCGGATGACAACGAAGTCCCAGGGCTGGGAGTGGCCGACGGAGGGCGCGGTGTGGGCGGCCTCCAGGACCCGGAGCAGCACCTCGTGCGGGATGGGGTCGCTGCGGAAGCCGTTGCGGATGTCGCGGCGCTCGCGCATCACCTTGAGGACGGCCTCGCGCTCGGCGTCGTCGTAGCCGGGCGCGGCGGGACCGCCGTTGCCGCGCGGCTCCGCCTCGGCCGGGACCTCCTCGGTCTGCGCGTCCTGGTCCGCCCGGTCCTCGTCGGCGGCCCGGGTGTCCAGGTCGTCGGCGTGCTGGACGAGCCCGGCGTCGGCCTCGCGGGGTGCGGGCACCTCGGCGACGGCGGGGTCCTGCGGCTCCTCGGTGGGCAGGATCAGCGGCTGCGGCGGGGTGGGCGCGAGGTGCGGCGTGGTCGGCACGGTGCCCTCGACCGGGACGAACCGGCCGAGGGGCTGACCGGGCGCCGGCTCCTGCGGGACGGCACCGGGCATCACGGCCACGGCCTCGTCCGGGTGGGCGGCCGGCCTGAGCTGGGGGCCGGCCGGTTCGGCGAGGTACTGCTGCTGCTCGGCCGAGGGCTGGTCCGGGATGGGGGCCATCGCCGGTGCCGGTGCCGCTGCGGCGAGCGGCTGGACGGTTTCCGCGGGTTCGGCGGGGACGGCTGTGTCGGCCTGGGGGGCGGTCTCCGGCGACGGCTGACCGGCGTGTGCCGCCAGGGGCTCGGGCGTCTGGGCCGACTGCTCCGCCGGGGCGGGCTCGCTCGGCTGCACGGCGGCCTCCTCGGCGGCGGGGGCCTGGTCGGGCTGTTCGGGGGCCTGTGCCTGTGCCTGCGGCGCGGGGGCCTCGGTCCGCGGCTCGGGATGCGCTGCCTGGTCCGCCGGCGGCTCGGCCTGCTCCGGGGCGCCGGGCTGAACGCCTGCTTCCGGCTCGGCGGGGAGGGGCTCGGGGGCCAGGGCCCCGGCCGGGGCGTGGGGCGGGAGCGCCTGGGCGGGGGCGTAGGCCTCCGCGATGGGCTCCGGCGCGTGTGCCTCCGCTGCGGGCTCCGGGACGTGTGCCTCCGCTGCGGGCTCCGGGACGTGCGCCTCTGCCATGGCCTGTGAGGCATGCGCCGGGGCGGGCTCGGGGGTCTCGGCGGGCTCGGCCTCGGGGACGGCCTGGGCCGGCTCGGTGCTGCCCGGAACCTCTGCGGCATGGGGAGCGGGCAGTTCACCGTCGGCCGGAGCCTCCGTGTCCTGCGAGGCGGCCTCGGGCGCCTCTACGACCACCGCCTCCTGAACGACGCCTTCGGGCTCCGCCTCGACGACGGCCTCGGCCACCGGCTGCGGCTCCTCCGGTACGACGGCCTCGGGCACCGGCACCTCGCCGTGCTCCGCGCCCTCGGGGCCCTCCGGCCCCACCGGGACCTGCGCGGGCTCGCCGGCCGGAACCCCTTGCGGGACGGCGTCGACCGGAACGTCCTGCGGGGCGGGCTCGACCGGCTGGGCCTGTCCCCCGTCCCCGGGCTCCTGCCCAACAGGATCGGCGGCGGCAGCGTCACCCTGCGCCTCATGCGCGACCGGCGTCGGCGCCCCGGCCTGCCCCGGATCAGCGGCCGCATGCTCGGGCGACGGCTCCGGCGCACCGTACGTCTCGTCCTGCCCCACCGGCGCCTGAGCCTCAGCGACCTGCGCGGCAGCGGCCCCGGCCTCGGTGGCGACGCGCGCCACAACCGCCTGCGCGGCCCCGACCGGCTCTGCGACCGGAACCGGAACAACCGTTTCGGCAGTCTGGGCCTCCGCGGTCACCGGCCCGGGGACGGGCGCACCCCAGGCCCCCGCGGGCGCCGGGGCCTGCGCCGTCTCGGCGTACTCGGGGACGGCCGGTCCCGGCTGGCGGGCCGGCATGCCGACGGCGCCCCGGTCGGCCAGCGAGCGGACCGGGCTGGCGGAGGTGTCCGGGATGGGCGGGCCCAGGTGCAGGGGCCGCCTGGGGGTGATCGGAGGGATCGGCGTCGTCGGGGCCGTGGGCGTGGCGGGCCCGGGCAGTCGGACGCCGGTCAGGTCGACGGAGCCGCTGTCACGGCCGGAGAGCTCGTGCGCGTCCGGCTCGTGCACGGCCTCGACGACCGGCTCCGGCGCGGGTGGAGCGACCTCGTTGCCCCAGGCGCCCTGGGAGCCGGGCAGCAGCAGGTCTTCTTCTTCAGCGGGAGTCTCGGAGAGGTAGCTGTACGCATCCGGCGCCGCGGGGACGCCCGGCTGCTCCACCATGCCTGCGCTCTCCGGCAGTCCCTCGCCCGGGACCTGGCCGGTGTCGGTCATGCGTACCCCTCGCCCATCGGTTAGTGCTTCTACGACCAGCCACCGGGGACGGCGCACCGACCGCCCCCGCTATGAAGAACGAGCGTCCGAGCCCAGCGGCACGAACGACCCGCCCAAAAAAGGCGACAAAGCCATTGAGTGGCATTGTCGTGGCCGTTCGGCCGTCGCGACAGGCTGATCCGCGACGGGCCGCTGTGGACTGCGCCACGTTGCGCGTCCTCCGGTTCCGCCGTACCACACACGCCCCGAACAGGGAGCGTTTTTCCGGACATCGACCGACGAACTGCCGGGCGCCCGCGTGCGGTACAACGATCGGCCAGCCTACCGCGAGCGGTACGACAACAGGATCACGGGGATGGTCGGACGGTCACACCGTGCGATCGGGCAGTACCCCGCTGAGCAGGAACGCAACGCTCCGTTCGCGTTCCGTCCAGGCCCGCGTGTCGAGTTCGACGGACTGCAGCAGGGCGCACTCGACGTCGTAGCCGTGCTCCGTGAGATCGCGGCCGATGAGCTCGGCGGCGTCCCGGGTGGCGGCGTGGGTGACGATGCGCTGCGGGCGCCGGTCGGCGACGGCGGAGACGACGGCCGCCCCTCCGCCGCCGACGCGGACGACGTCCGGTTCGGGGAGGTCCTCCAGGACGTGCGGGGCGGTGCCGTGGACGATCTGGGTCTGTACGCCGAAGGCGCGCGCGTTCGCCTCCGTGCGCTCACAGGCGCGGGGGTCGCTGTCGACGGCGATGACGGCCGCGCCGGCCCGTGCGGCCTCGGTGGCGAAGGCACCGCTGCCGCAGCCGATGTCCCAGACGAGGTCGCCGACGCGCGGGCCGAGCCGGGCGAGTTGGGCGGCGCGCAGGGGTTCGAGCTCGCCCTCGCCCATGAGGCCGCCGTACGCCTGTGCGGGCAGCGTCCAGCCGCGCGGGCCGGTGGAGGGGTCGCGGCCGGCGATCCAGCCGATGCCGTCGGGCGCGGGGGCGGTGCCGCCGGCGACGATGACGACGTTGGGGTCGCGCCAGGTGTGGTCGGCGGCCTTGTCGGAGGTGACGACGGTGACCTGCTCACGGTCGGTGCCGAGTTCCTCGCAGATCACGAAGGTGCGGTGGACGCCCTCCAGGAGCAGGCCGAGTTCGGCGGGGCCCGCGCCGGGCGAGGTGAGCACGGCGACCTTGGTGTGGGCCCGGCACACATTCACCGCGCGTCGCAGGGTGCGCGGGTGTGCCACGACCACCTGTGCGTCGTCCCAGGGCATCCCGGCGCGGGCGAAGGCGGTGGCCACCGAGGACACGGCGGGGACGACCTCGACCTCCAGGCCGAACTCGGGTGCCCGCAGGGTGCGTACGACGCCGAAGAAGCCGGGGTCGCCGTCGGCCAGGACGACCGCGGTGCCGCGGTGGCCGGCGACGCGGCGGGCGGCGAGGGCGACGCTGCCCAGGCGGATGCGCTCGGCGTTCGGGGGCACCTCGGGGAGCGCCAGATGGTGGCCGGCGCCGGCCACGAGGGTGGCCGCGCCGAGGGCGGAGCGTGCCGCGGCGGTCAGCGGCGAGCCGTCCCAGCCGATCACCGTGACGCGGTCGGCCATCGTCGTCAGTCTCCTGGTGTCGCGCAGGTCGTCATGGGGAGCCCGAGGACCGGGCCTCGTGAGGGTACCTGGTCGGGGCGGGGCCGCCGCCGGGGCCCGGGGATCGGCTCCGGGTCAGTTCCACTCGCCGTAGGAGGTGAAACCGCCGGATCCGGCCAGGTGGTCCCCGGCGCCGTCGAGGTCCTCGGGGAGGAGGCTCCAGACGATGAAGTCGGTGCGCACATCGGTCCAGGTGCCGTCCTCGGTGCGCACGTGGGCTATGCAGGCGTTGCGCAGGACGCCCTCGCTGATGCAGCCGATCTTCTGGGCGACCTGCTGGGAGGCGGTGTTGTCGGCGGCGGTGCGCAGCTCGATGCGCTCGAACTTCTGGTCGGCGAACAGCCATTGGGCGGTGGCGAGGGCGGCCTCGGAGGCGTAGCCCTCGCCGCGGGCCCAGGGGGCGACGATGTAGGAGAGTTCGGTGGCGCGTACGTGCCAGTTGGTCTTGGCCAGTTGGACGATGCCGACCAGGCGCTGGGTGAGGAACTCGGTGACGGCGAGGTCGAGTCCGCGGCCGGCCTCCCGCTCGGCGGGCGCGTGTTCGGTGATCCAGGAGCGCGCGCTGTCCTCGGTGAAGGGCTGCGGCACGTCGGTCCAGGCGCCGACCTGTTCGTCGTTCATCATCTCGGCCAGTGCGGGCACGTCGTCCTCGTCGAGGGGACGCAGCACCAACCGCTCCGTGCTGATGGAGATGGTGGGGAAGGTGCCAGTCATGCGCCGCTCCGTAACCGTCGGAAATACCTTCAGGGCCTGCGAACTGCCCAGCATGCAGCATGAAAGCACTGAACCGCACCACGGGGTCCGCACCCGGTGAAGGTGTGGACCCCGTGGTGGGCGATACGCGTCGAACGCCCCGTCAGATGACGGTCCGACGGCTCAGAAGGAGGCGACGACGGCGCCGTCGTACTTGTCCTCGATGAACTTCTTCACCTCGGGCGAGGTGAGCAGCTTGGCGAGCTTCTCGACGCGCGGGTCGTCCTCGTTGCCCTTCTTCACGGCGAGGAAGTTGCCGTACGGGTTGTCCTTGGGGGACTCGGCCGCGATGGCGTCCTCGGCGGGGCTGAGGTCGGCCTCGAGCGCGTAGTTGCCGTTGATCACGGCGGCGTCGACGTCGGCGAGGGAGCGGGGCAGCTGGGCCGCCTCCAGCTCCTTGAAGCTCAGGTTCTTCGGGTTGGAGGCGATGTCCTTGGGGGTCGCCTCGTAGCCCACGCCCGCCTTCAGCTCGATCACGCCGTTGGCCTCGAGCAGCTTGAGCGCGCGGGCCTCGTTGGTGGTGTCGTTCGGCAGGGCGACGGTGGCGCCCTTCTCGAGGTCCGCGAGCTTCTTGACGCCCTTGGAGTAGACGCCGAGGGGCTCCAGGTGCACCGTGGCGTTCGGCACGGCGACGATGTCGGTGCCGTTCTTCTTGTTGAAGTCGTCCAGGTACGGCTGGTGCTGGAAGTAGTTGGCGTCGACCTCGCCCTGCTGGACGGCCGTGTTCGGCGTCACGTAGTCGGTGAACTCCTTGACCTCGAGGTCGAGGCCGGCCTTCTTCGCGAGGTTGTCCTTGATGTAGGTGAGGATCTCGCCCTGCGGGGTCGGCGTGGCGGCGACCTTGAGCGGGGCGTTCGCGTCGGAGGCGGAGTCGTTGTCCGAGCCGCAGGCGGTGAGCCCGAGGGTGAGGGCTCCGACGGCGAGGGCGGCGGTGGTGATCTTGGCGGTGTTACGCACGAAAAGTGCCTTTCCTAGGGTGGTGCGACCCCGGCATGGGTGCCCGGGGAGTTCAGGGGGGCGAGCGCGACTAGACGGTCTTGCTCGTGGCGGTGGCGGCCTTCAGCAGGCGCAGCCTGGGCGCGGGCCCGGAGCGGCCGCCCCGGTGGTGCAGCGAGCGGGCCGCGAAGTCGCCGGCGGCCTGGATGAGGGAGATGACGACGGCGAGGATCGCCACCGTGATCCACATCAGCTCGGTCTCGAAGCGCTGGAAGCCGTAGCGAATGGCGATGTCGCCGAGGCCGCCGGCGCCGACCGTGCCGGCCATGGCCGAGTAGCCGATGAGGGCGACGATCGTGGTCGTGGTGCTGGCGATGAGGGACGGCAGCGACTCGGGGACGAGGACCTTGCGGACCACGGTCCAGGTGTTGCCGCCCATGGCCTGCACGGCCTCGACGAGTCCGCCGTCGACCTCGCGGACGGCCGTCTCGACCAGCCGTGCGAAGAACGGGATCGCGCCGATGGCGAGGGGCACGATGGCGGCCTCGCGGCCGATGGTCGTGCCGGTGACCCAGCGGGTGAAGGTCATCAGCGCGACCATCAGGATGATGAACGGCATGGACCGGGCGATGTTCACGATCTGCCCGATGACCTTGTTGGCGACGACGTTCTGCAGGAGTCCGTCGCGGTCGGTGAGGACGAGCAGGATGCCCAGCGGGAGGCCGCCGACCACGGCGATCAGCGTGGACCAGCCGACCATGTAGAGGGTGTCCCAACACGCCTGTTCCAGCAGGGGCTGCATCTCGGACCAGGTCACAGCCGGGCACCTTCCTTCAGCAGTACGGGCTCCTGGCCCAGGACGTCGATCTGGAGGCCCTGTTCGCGCAGGAAGCCGATGGGCACGACGTTGTCCTCGTAGCGGCCGGGCAGTTCGATGCGCATCCGGCCGACCTGGAGGCCGCCGACGGTGTCGATGGCGGCACCGAGGATCGATATGTCGATGTTGTAGGTGCGCGAGAGCTGGGAGATGACCGGCTGGGTGGCGGCCTCGCCGTGGAAGGTGACGTCGACGACGGTGCGGTCGTCGGCGGAGGCCTCGCCGCCCACCGGGAACAGGGCGGAGGCCAGTTCGGAGCCGGGGGTGGCGAGCAGTTCGCCGACGGTGCCGGACTCGACGATCCGGCCCCGCTCCATCAGCGCGGCGGAGTCGCAGATCGACTTCACGACGTCCATCTCGTGGGTGATGAGCAGGACGGTCAGGCCCAGTTGCCGGTTCAGGTCGCGCAGCAGCTGGAGGATCGATCGGGTGGTCTCCGGGTCCAGGGCGCTGGTGGCCTCGTCGGAGAGCAGCACCTTGGGGTCGCCGGCCAGGGCGCGGGCGATGCCGACGCGCTGCTTCTGGCCGCCGGAGAGCTGGGCGGGGTAGGACTTGGCCTTGTCGGCGAGGCCGACGAGGTCGAGCAGTTCCAGCGCCTTGCGGGAACGTTCCTTCCCGGACTTGCCGAGGATTTCGAGCGGCAGCTCGACGTTGTCCTGGACGGTCCGCGAGGACAGCAGGTTGAAGTGCTGGAAGACCATGCCGATCCGGCTGCGCGCCCGCCGCAGCTCCCGGCCGGCCCGGGGGCCGCGTCCGGCGAGGGCGGTGAGGTCCTGGCCGGCGACGGTCACGGTGCCGGAGGTGGGGCGTTCGAGCAGGTTGACGCAGCGGATGAGCGAGGACTTGCCGGCGCCGGACTGGCCGATGACGCCGTACACCTCGCCTTCGCGGACGTGGAGATCGACGCCGTCGAGGGCGGTGACCTCGCGGCCGCGCGAGCGGTAGACCTTGGTCAGGCCCGAAGTGGTGATCACTGGAGTTCCGTCACTGTCGAGTGCGCGGCGCGTCGTGGTCGCCGGGCACGGGGCATACGTGGTCGAAGGCAGCCGGGCGCGGCACGGTCCCGTGACAGGGGTGAACGCGGAGAACGTGTGCGCGGGGGCGTGGCTCAGTCCTGGAACCCGGGGCGGGCGGACCTGAGCGGGCTCGCTTCGGGGCGCGAGGCTCGGATGGTGCGGGGGCCCTCTAGAAGGCGCACATTCGACACATACAACGAGCACCGGGCGTCAGGGGCGCCTCGGTCGCGGAAATGCGGCTGCTCGTGGTGGTCATGCGATCAGTAAAGCAGACGTACGGTCCTTACCGGCCGCCGCTGTCCGCATGGTGGACAGCGGCGGACAGGGTCAGACGCGCGCGGAGATCTCCACGGCGCCGTCGCCGACCAGCGCGGACAAGGCCGAGAGGTCCTTCACCACGAGGTCGGCGTCGAGCTCGTGGGCCTGGTGGGTTGTGGTCAACGCCACGGTCGTCATCCCGGCGGCGCGGCCGGCCGCGAGACCCGCGGGGGCGTCCTCGAGGACGACGCAGCCGGCCGGGTCGACGCCCAGTTCCCGGGCGGCGAGCAGATAGGGCTCGGGGTCGGGCTTGCCGCGCGTGATGTCGTCGGCGGTCACCATCGTCTTGGGCAGGATGCCGACCGCGTCGAGCCGGGCCTCGGCGAGCCGTCGGGTGGCGGAGGTGACGACGGCCCAGCGGTCGGCGGGCAGCGCGTCGAGCAAGTCCCGGGTGCCGGGCAGCAGGTGGACGCCGTCGTTCGGGACGTCCTCGACCTCCAGCGCCTCGATCCGGGCGAGCGCCTCGGGGACGCGTGCGGCGGGCAGCAGGTCGGCGACTATCTCGACGGCCGGGCGGCCGTGCAGCTCGATCCTGCCGAACGCCTCCGTGACGCCGTACTCCGCGGCCCAGCGCGTCCAGCAGCGGTCCACGGAGGCGAGGGAGGAGACGAGGGTGCCGTCGTTGTCGAACAGGAGGGCCTGTGCACGGATCTTCATGCCCCCGACCCTACGACCGCTGTCCGGGGGCGGCCGCATCAGGCCTTTTGGCCCGTAATAGGCTCACCGGCATGTTCGCTGCCCTGATGCTGGTGACCGGTGTCGCCGCGCTGCTGCTCGCCGCGTGGTGCGGCTGGGCCGCCTCCCGTGACCAGCCGACGAAGGACTGGCACTTCATCGGCATGGCCGTCGTGACGGTGCTGGCGCTGGTGCAGCTGATCGCCGGGATCGTGCTGCTGGCGCGGGGCGAGGAGCCGGAGCAGGGCACGACGATCTTCGTGGCGTATCTGCTGGGCGCGTTCGCCTGTGTCCCGGCGGCGGGCTTCATGTCGCTGGCGGAGCGGTCCAAGTGGGGCTCGGTGACGGTCGCCGCGGGCGGGGTGGTGCTGGCCGTGCTGGAGGTGCGGCTCTATGACATCTGGGGAGGCTGAGATGGCCACGACCGAGGACGGGCCGGCACGGCTGATCAGCGGGCCCGGTGTGCTGCTGGTCTGGCTGTACGGCGTGATGGTCGTCGGGGCCGTGTCGCGCTCGGCGTACCAGATCGCGACGGACTTCGGCCGGGCCCCGCTCGCCTACACGCTGTCCGCGGTGGCCGGTGTGGTGTACGGCTTCATCACGTACACGCTGGTGCGCGGCGGGGAGCGGGCCCGCAGGGCGGCGCTGGTGTGCTGCGCCGCCGAGCTCGTGGGCGTCCTCGTCGTCGGCACCTGGACCCTGGCGGACCCGTCGGCCTTCCCCGACGCGACCGTGTGGTCCGACTACGGCATGGGCTATCTCTTCATCCCGGTCCTGCTGCCGCTGTCGGCCCTGTACTGGCTGCGCCGGGCCCGCGCCGTCACGCCGTCGTGACGTAGGCGCCCGCCTCCTTCTCCAGGACGATCATCGGGACGCCGTCCGCGCCCTGCGAGGTGCCGACCCGCTCGTAGCCGACCTTGCGGTAGAGGCGGAGGTTGCCCTCGCTGCGGTGGCCGGCCTCCAGGCGGAAGCGCTTGGCGCCGCGCTGTTCGGTCAGGGCGGCCTCGGCCGCGCGCAGCAGCCGGGCGCCGATGCCGTGGCCCTGGAGGCGGGGGTGGACGCAGAGCTTGCCGATGGCGGCGGCGCCGTCCTCGGTGACATGGCCGCGGACCGAGCCGACGACCTCCTCGCCGAGCCGGGCCACGAACACGCAGTCCGCGTCGACCTCGGCCCGGACCGAGTCCAGGCTCTGGACCAGCGGGGCGATGCGGTAGTTGCCGTACAGCGCGGCTTCGCTCTGGAAGCACAGGTACTGCAGCCTGAAGATCTGCTCCGCGTCCTGCTCGGTCGCCGCAGAGATGGTCACGCTCATGCCCATGTGCGCACGCCTCCCGCTCACCTGATCACCGGTAGTCCTCACTCCTATCCCCGCGCACTGCGGGCCGCAACCTCCGGCGTCAGCAATCGGCGCAGACATCCCAGGCATCTGGAACGTTCCGGGCCGAGACTGCCCTGTGAGATACCCAACTCCCCCGCGATCTCGCGGTAGGTCGGGTCGTCCGGGGACAGCAGCGCCTCCAGCAGCCGGGGGCAGCGGCCGGGCAGCCGGCGGACCGCGTCGCGCAGGGCACGGCGGCGCGCGGCGGCCAGTGCGAGGCCCTCCGGGTCGTGCCGCTCGGTGTCCGCGGCGGGCTCGCGCTCGTAGGGCCGTTCGCGCCGGGCCGTACGGCGGCTGCGGCGGGACTCGGAGCGGACGGCGCGGCGCAGCCAGGCGTGCGGGTCGGCGGGCGGGCCGTCCGCGTCGAGGTGTTCCAGGAGGCGCAGCCAGACCGCCTGTTCCAGGTCGGCCGGCTCGTCTCCGGAGGCCGCCGCCTCCGCCCGGGCCTCGGCGGCGAGCAGCGGGCTCAGGGTGGTCACCAGGTCGTCCCTCATGTGCGGCAGGACGGGGCCGCCCGGGCGCGGGGTTGCCCGGACGGCCGGAGGTCACCCCAACCGGGGCTCATGCGTCAGTGGTTGACGATGCGGTTCGCGAAGTCCTGGCGGGCCAGCAGGCCGGTGTCGGGGTTGTCGGTGAAGACTCCGTCGATACCGGTGGCGAAGTAGGTGCGGTAGGCGCCGAAGACGTCGCCGTAGGCGTCCGGGTCGGTGCCCTTGCGGAAGTCCGCGGGCAGGAACGGGTTCTCGTTGCGCATCGTGTAGGGGTGCAGGAGCAGGCCCACCTTGTGCGCGTCCCGCACCAGCGTGGTGGGCTCGGTGAGCCTGCCGGCCGCGTCCTTGGGGATGACCAGGTCCAGGGTGGGGCCGATGCCCTGTGCGTAGGAGGCGATCTCCCGCAGTCCGGCCGGGGTGATCAGGTCGGCGACGGTGCGCGGGTCCCCCGTCGTCTCGAAGTCCCAGGGGCGGCTGTCCGCGCCGGAGAGCAGGACGACGAGCGGGTTGTCGACGAGCCGGTTCATGCGCTGGACGCTGGTGGGCTCGAACGACTGGAGGACGACGGGCGAGTCCCGCCGGTCCTTGCGGTGCTTGCGCAGCACCTTGGCGACCCGCTCCTCCAGGCCGAGGCCCTGCTCACGGAAGTAGGTGGGGTGCTTGAGCTCGGGGTAGATCCAGACCTGCTTCCCGCGACGGCGGGTCTGCTCGTCCTGCCAGTCGAGGACCTCCTCGAAGGTGGGGATCTCCCAGCGGCCGTCGTAGAGGGTGTTGTGCGGGCGGTTGGCCGGGATGCGCTCGGTCGCGCGCAGCGTCTTCAGCTCGGCCAGCGTGAAGTCCTCGGTGAACCAGCCGGTCGTGGCGACCCCGTCCAGCGACTTGGTCCTTCTCCGGCCGGCGAACTCGGGACGGCTCGCGACGTCGGTCGTACCGCCGATCTCCGGTTCGTGCCGGCAGACGAGATGCCCGTCCCGGGTGGGGACGAGGTCGCCGGCCTCGACGATGTCGGCCCCCATGTCGAGGGCCAGCTGGTAGGAGCCGAGGGTGTGCTCGGGCCGGTAGCCGCTGGCGCCGCGGTGCCCGATGATCGTCGGCTTGGGCAGGCTCTTCAGTCCGCCGCCGTGCCCGCCGCTCCCCTGTGCGGCGCCCCCGAGCCCGCCGCCGGCGGCGGCCGCCTGGCCGGAGAGCCCGAGGACGCCTCCCGCCCCGAGTACGGCCGCGCCGAGAAGAGTCCGCCGTCGGGTGGTGGCGGTCTGCTCGTTGTCCTGGGTTCCCATGAGCGCCCTTCCTGCCTCGTTGCGTCGGTGCGCGCCGATCGTAGGTGCGCGTGCATGACAGATGGGAGACCCAGGGCCGAACACGCGGGTGACACGGGATGGCGTATGGGGGTGGGGTGGTGACGGACCGTCGGACACGCCACTGACATCTCTCGGCTTCCCCACGGGTTCGCCACGCCCGAGCGGGGGAACCCGGGGCGCGTCGGCCGAGCGACGTCCGTCACACCGTTGCGGACACGTTTCGAGCCGACCACAAGGCGTCACCGCAGGTAAACGCACGTCAACGGCGAGTAAGACCTCGGTGAAGTCGGCGTACCCGATGTGCGGGATCGCGGGGACCGCGAGTATCGTCCTCACCTGCACAGACAGAGATGAATCCCTTGACACCGGAGGGCCCGTTGTCCCGCTTCGCGCTCATCAAGGCAGTGCTCGGACCGATCATGCGCCTGATGTTCCGCCCACAGGTGGAGGGCGCGGAGCACATCCCCGGCGACGGTCCGGTCATCCTGGCCGGCAACCACCTGACGTTCATCGACTCGATGATCCTTCCGCTGGTCTGCGACCGGCAGGTCCTCTTCATCGGCAAGGACGAGTACGTCACCGGCAAGGGCCTCAAGGGCCGCCTCATGGCCTGGTTCTTCACCGGCGTCGGCATGATCCCGGTGGACCGGGACGGCGGGCGGGGCGGCGTGGCCGCGCTGATGACCGGACGCCGGATCCTGGAGGAGGGTAAGGTCTTCGGCATCTACCCGGAGGGCACCCGCTCCCCCGACGGCCGCCTTTACCGGGGCCGTACCGGCATCGCCCGTCTGACGCTGATGACGGGCGCGCCGGTCGTGCCGTTCGCCATGGTCGGCACGGACAAGCTCCAGCCGGGCGGCGCCGGGATGCCCCGCCCGGGCAAGGTGACCGTGCGCTTCGGCGAGGCGATGGAGTTCTCCCGCTACGAGGGCATGGACCGCGACCGCTATGTGCTGCGGGCGGTGACCGACTCCGTGATGGCCGAGGTCATGCGGCTGTCCGGGCAGGAGTACGTGGACATGTACGCCAGCAAGGCCAAGGAAGCCGCGTAACCCCGCCCCACCGCCGGGGCCGTCCTCACCGGGACGGCGAGTCGTCCAGTCGCTGACCGCGCAGCAGGAACCACGCCGCCACCGCCGCCGCCAGGAGCACCGCCGCTCCGGCGCCCGCCGCGAGCGCGAGGCCATCCACGAAGGCCGTACGGGCCGCGTCCAGCATCGCCTCGGACGTAGGGGCGGGCAGACCCGCCGCCGCCTCGACCGCTCCGCCCAGGGACTCGTGCGCCTCGGCCGGGGTACCGGCCGGGCCGGTGAAGTCCCGGTAGACGCCGGTGACGATCGAGCCGAGCACCGCGATGCCCAGGGCCGCGCCGAGTTCGTACGCCGTCTCCGACACCGCGGACGCGGCGCCCGCCTGTTCCTTCGGTACGGAGGACAGGATGACGTCGGACGTCACGGTGAAGGAGAAGCCCGCGCCGACGCCGACCACGAGGAGGGCCGCGCCCAGCAGGGGGTAGCCCGTGGTCCGGTCGACCACCGTGAGCACGGCGAGCGCGACGCCGATCGCGGCGAGACCGGCCGAGACGACCGCCCGTACCGAGAACCGCCGGGCCGCACGGCCCGCGATCAGACCGGCCACCACCGCGCCGATCGCGGCGGGCAGTTCGGCCAGACCCGCTTCGAGCGGTCCCCTGCCCTGCACCAGTTGCAGGAACTGCGACAGGAAGAACACCAGCCCGGACAGGCCGAGGATGGTGAGCAGGTCGGCCAGGACCGCGCCGCTGAAGCCCCGGTGCCGGAACAGCCGCATGTCGAGCAGCGGCGCCGGCAGGGTGAGCTGGCGCCGGACGAAGCCGTACAGCGCGGCCACTCCCACGAGGCCCGCGGCGGGCGTGACACAGGTGAAGCCGTGCGCGGCGGCCTCCTTGACGGCGTAGACGACTCCGATCATGCCGAGCAGCGACAGCAGGACGCTGGGCAGGTCCCAGGGACCCGGCGCCGGGTTGCGCGACTCCGGCAGCATCCGGGCGCCGACGAGGACCAGGACCGCCATCACGGGCAGGTTGATCAGAAAGACCGAGCCCCACCAGAAGTGCTCGAGCAGGAATCCGCCGGCGATCGGGCCGACGGCGGTGCCCGCGGACGCCGTGGCGCCCCAGATGCCGATCGCGAGGCTGCGCTCGCGCGGGTCGTGGAAGAGGTTGCGGATCAGGGCGAGGGTCGCGGGCATCAGCGTGGCGCCCGCGACGCCGAGCAGCGCCCGGGCGGCGATCAGCATCTCCGGGCTCGTGGCGTAGGCGTTCAGGACGGACAGCACGCCGAACGCCGTGGCGCCGACGAGCAGGATCCGCTTGCGGCCGATGCGGTCGCCGAGGCTGCCCATGGACACGAGCAGGCCCGCGATCACGAACGAGTAGACGTCGCCTATCCACAGGAGCTGGGTGCCGGAGGGCTGGAGGTCCTCGCTGATGTAGGGGGTCGCGAGACCGAGGACGGTCGCGTCGACGGCCACCAGCAGCACGGCGAGGACGAGGACGGACAGCGCGAGCCAACGGCCCGGGCGCGCGGTCACCGCCTCGGTCGTCTCCGCCGGCCGCAGGGTGCTGGTCATGATTCCTCTCTCCTGAGTGCGCCGCCGAGCAGCAGCCCGACGATCATGTGGTGGAAGTCCCGGGGGGCTCCCTTGCCGCTCTGCACCATCCAGGCGCCGGAGGCCATGAGGCCGAACAGCGCCTCGGTGAGCCAGGCCGGGGTCAGGTCGATACGGAACTCCCCGGCGAGCTGTCCGCGCCGGAACAGGGCGGCGATACGGTCGTCGATCGCCGTCCAGCCGGGGTTGATCCGCTCGCCCTCGTAGAGCTGGTTCTCCGTGTAGAGGAAGGCGAGGAGTCCCGCGGCGGGCTCGACGGCGCGCACGAGCCGGCGTACGGCGTCGGCGGCGGAGCCGCTGTCGAGGTCGGCCACGTCCAGCGCGGCCTCGCACTCGGCGATGCCCAGGGACTCCAGGGCGCGCACGAGCGCGTCGCGGCCCGCGAACTGCCGGTGCAGGGTGGCGCGGCTGATCCCGGCGGCCTTGGCGACCTCGTCCATGGTCGCGGTGGCCTTGCGGGTCAGCAGGGCCGCGGCACTGCGCAGCACGTGTTCACGATCGACAGCCATGACACGAGATTAACCCATGTGAGACAGAGATGTCTCATCCGGGGCATGCGGCACTCATCACGGGCCGATCGGCGAAAAGAAGAAATCAGTGCCAGGGCAGGCGGCCGCGTGTCTCCCAGTACGCGCCCGGCTCCTCCGCGAGGGCCGCGAGCCGGGCGACCCGGTTCTCGTCCAGGTCCACCACGGCGGCGTGCAGGTTGGACGCCAGCTGTGCGGTGGTCGCCGCGCCGGAGAGGACGACCCCGGCCCAGGGCTCGCGCAGGACGAACGCCAGGGCCACCGCGTCGCACCCCTGCTCCGTCTCGGCGGCCACGGCCCGCAGCGTCTCGGGGGCCTCCGGGCCGGCGAGCCGCCCGTTGGCCATACCCTCCTTGACGACCACCGTGAGCCCGGCGTCGTGCGCCTCGGCGAGAGCGGGGCCCGCCGAGGTCTCCAGGACGTTGTACGTCGACTGGACGGTACGGAAGAGGGGTTCGCCGTCGACCGTCACGGCGAGGGCGGCGCGCACGGCGTCCGCCTGGGCCGGGCCGCTGGTGGAGAACCCGATGGTCACGCCCTGGGCTGCGGCCTCCGCGAGCCGCGCGTGCAGCTCCTTGTCGGTGAGCGCGGGACTGTCCGGGGTGACCGAGTGGATCTGGTAGAGGTCCAGCCGGTCGCCGAGCAGTGCGGCGGTCTCGGCGCGCTGGCGCTCGTACGTGGCGAGGCTGTGGTCCTTGACCTCGTGCTTCTCGGCGTCGGTCGTCCAGTCGGCGGTGTAGGTGTAGCCCCACTTGCTGCCGACGACGACGTCGTCGACGTCCGGACGGGCGGCGAGCCATCCGGCGAGGAACTCCTCCGAACGGCCGTACGAGCGGGCGGCGTCGAAGTAGCGCACACCCTGCGCGTAGGCGGCGTCGAGGAGTTCATGGGTGCGGGTGCGCAGCGCCTCGACGCTGCGGTCGGCCCCGAGGTCCTCGTCCCGCCCGAGATTGATGTAGCCAGGGCGGCCGACGGCGGCGAGGCCGAGTCCGATGTGGCAGGTCGGGGTCGTCGCTGTTGCCAGTCGGGCGAAGGGCATCGCGGGCTCCGTTCGGTCGGCTTCGGTACCGCTGTCCGACCAACGTAACCCGCGACGCCCCCGAGCACGGGGCGGGCCTCAGCCCTTCTTGGCCGTGGCCCAGGTGTGCTGGGCCGCCACGTCGGCCTTGACCTCGGCGAGCTGGACGGCGACCGCGCTCGGGGCCGTGCCGCCCCGGCCGTTGCGGGAGGCCAGGGCGCCGGGCACGTTGAGCACGGTCCGCACCTCCGGCGTCAGATGGGCGGAGATCTTCGCGAACTGCTCGTCCGTCAGCTCGTCGAGCTCCTTGCCCTCGGCCTCGGCCGCCTTGACGCACTCGCCGGCGACCTCGTGGGCGACCCGGAAGGGGACGCCCTGCTTGACCAGCCACTCGGCGATGTCGGTGGCGAGGGAGAAGCCGGCCGGAGCCAGTTCCTCCATGCGCTCGCGGTTGACGGTGAGGGTGGCCATCATGCCGGTGAACGCGGGGAGCAGGACCTCCAGCTGGTCGCAGGAGTCGAACACCGGCTCCTTGTCCTCCTGGAGGTCGCGGTTGTACGCGAGCGGCAGCGCCTTGAGGGTGGCCATCAGGCCGGTGAGGTTGCCGATCAGCCGGCCGGACTTGCCGCGCGCCAGCTCGGCGATGTCCGGGTTCTTCTTCTGCGGCATGATCGACGAGCCCGTGGAGAACGCGTCGTGCAGCGTCACGAAGGAGAACTCCTTCGTGTTCCAGAGGATGATCTCCTCGGCGATCCGGGAGAGGTTCACGCCGATCATCGCGGTGATGAAGGCGAACTCGGCGACGAAGTCACGGGAGGCCGTGCCGTCGATGGAGTTGCCGACCGAGCCGTGCTCGAAGCCGAGGTCCTTCGCGACCGCCTCCGGGTCCAGGCCCAGCGAGGAACCGGCCAGCGCGCCCGAGCCGTACGGCGACACGGCCGTCCGCTCGTCCCACTGGCGCAGCCGCTCGGCGTCCCGGGACAGCGACTGGACGTGCGCGAGGACATGGTGGGCGAAGAGCACGGGCTGGGCGTGCTGGAGGTGGGTGCGGCCGGGCATGGCCACGTCCGGGTGGGCCTCGGCGAGCCCGATCAGCGCGTCCTGGAGGTCGGCGATGAGGCCGCCGATGATGCGGGCGTGGTCGCGCAGGTACATCCGGAAGAGGGTGGCGACCTGGTCGTTGCGGGAGCGGCCGGCGCGCAGCTTGCCGCCGAGGTCGGGGCCGAGGCGCTCGAGCAGGCCCCGCTCCAGGGCGGTGTGGACGTCCTCGTCGGCGACGGTGCCCACGAAGGAGCCGTCGGCGACGTCCGTCTCCAGCTGGTCGAGGCCGGCGATCATCCGGGTGAGCTCGTCCTCGGTGAGGAGCCCCGCCGTGTGGAGCACGCGCGCGTGCGCACGGGACCCGGCGATGTCGTACGGGGCCAGCCGCCAGTCGAAGTGGACGGAGGCGGACAGCTTGGCCAGGGCCTCGGCGGGACCGTCGGCGAAACGGCCGCCCCAGAGCCGGACGTCACCGCTGTTGCTGCTCACTCGCTGTGCTCCTCGGAGGTCTGGGTGTGGCGTCGTCTCCCGCGGCGGGCACGGGAGGCGGTCGTCACGTTAGTGGGCGCCGACCGGCACGCCACGCATTGCCATGCATGAGTATGCAGAGCTCTGCATGATTCGTCAATCGGGGTGGCGGCTCCATGCCGCGTCGGAGCGGAACCCGGGCCCCTGGTTGAAACTTTGAACGCCAGTAACCGCTTACCCGTATATCCCGCCGAGCGCAGGCGCCGCGTTCGTCCTCGACGACACCCCGAACCCGAGTGAGGCATCCGTATGTCCAGGGCTCTTCCGAAGTACAACAAGCGTCGTGTCGCGTTCGTCGGCGGCGCCGCGGCGGTGGCGCTGTCCGGCACGGTGATCGCCGGTCTCGCCCTGGCCGGGGAGTCCGGGCAGCGCGCCGAGACCGCCCGCACCCTGGCCGGTCCTGGCACCATCAGCTGCCCCGACGTCACCGGACAGCTCCCCGCGATCCCGGCCTCCGCCCAGGCCGAGGTCGACCGCAACCTCGCCCAGCTCCAGACCCAGATCACCGAGGCCAACCAGCGCCTCGTAGACACCGTCGGACAGGGCGGCCCCAACTTCGTCCAGAACGCCATCCTCGGCCCGCTGGAAGACAAGCGCGTCGCCGCGCTCAACCGCATCGAGACCGCCATCGGCCGCGCGGCAGCCAAGCCCGACGGGCTGGAGGCGCTGGCCGGCTGCACGCTGAACGCCGACGGGGCCGGAACCGGAGCGGGAGCCGACGACGGGGCAGAGGCGACGCCGAGCGAGCCGGCCGGGGCGGACGGTAACGCGGGCGCGGGCCAGGACACCGGGAACGGCAACGCGGGCAACGGCGAGGGGGCCGGGGCCAACACGGGGGCCGGAACCATCACCTGCCCCGACGTCACCGACGAACTCCCCGCGATCCCCGCCTCCGCCCAGGCCGAGGTCGACCGCAACCTCGCCCAGCTCCAGACCCAGATCACCGAGGCCAACCAGCGCCTCGCCGACACCGTCGGACAGGGCGGCCCCAACTTCGTCCAGAACGCCATCCTCGGCCCGCTGGAAGACAAGCGCGTCGCCGCGCTCAACCGCATCGAGACCGCCATCGGCCGCGCGGCAGCCAAGCCCGACGGGCTGGAGGCGTTCGCCGCCTGCACGCTCACCAGGTGAAGTGACAGGCAGCCGTGGCCGCCCCGTTGGCACGCCGGCCGGGGCGGCCACGGTGATATCCGGGCTGCGCGTCAGATTTCCTTAGACACCCGAACGATCAGCGCCCATAATCGACGACGTGGGCAAAACATATGAACGCATCGACGGCAGGCTCCGCACGTTCATCGAGGAGCAGCCGCTCTTCTTCACCGCCAGCGCGCCCCTCGCGGCCGACGGCACGGTCAACCTCTCCCCCGAGGGCCTCAAGGGCTCCTTCGCCATCCTCGACGAACTGACGCTGGCCTACCTGGACTTCGCCGGCTCCAACGCCGAGACGATCGCGCATCTGCGGGAGAACGGCCGGATCACCCTCATGTGGTGCGCCTTCCAGGGGCCGCCGAACATCGTGCGCGTGCACGGCCGCGGCGAGGCCGTCTTCCGCGACGACCCGCGCTTCGCGGAACTCCTCGGCCACTTCCCCGGCATCGACCCGTCCCAGCACGGCCTGCGCGCCGTCATCGTCGTCCACGCCGAACGCATCCGTGACTCCTGCGGGTACGCCGTCCCCCTGATGACGTACGACGAGGACCGCGACCTGCACGGACGCCGCTTCTCCCGGGAGGACGACGACTCGCTGAGCGCGTACTTCGCCAAGAAGGACCACATCGCGACCAGCATGGACGGCCTCCCCGGCCTACCGCTGCCACTGCCTCCGGCCGGCGTCTGAGGCACCCTCGCCCCCGGGCTGAACACACGGGCCTCCCCGCACGTATCTCTGGGCCAAGGGACCACGTCAACCCCTTGCTCCCGTCCCCGGAGGAACCGTGACCACCACGCTCGCAGGCGGCCGTGCCGCCCGCCGCCAGACGATGCGCCGCATCCGTCCGCGCCGCTCCCCGGCCGTCCCGCTGGTCGTCGCCCTATGGGCGGGCGCGGCGGCGGTGCTGTGGCTGTGGTGGGACAACACGCCGTCCCTGGCGGACGACACCGCGAAGATCCTGGCCGCGGGGCGGATCACGGGTCTGCTCGCCGGGTATCTGATGGCGCTGGTCGTCCTGCAGATGGCGCGGGTGCCGGCGCTGGAGCGGCGGGTCGGTTCGGACCGGGTGGCCCGGTGGCACGCCATGAGCGGCCGGTACACGGTCTGCCTGGTCATCGCGCACGTCTTCCTGACGATGTGGGGCTACGCGCTCCAGGGCGGCCGGACGCTCGGTGACGTCGTCCAGCAGACGATCGACTCCGTCAACACCCTGCCCGACATGGGCAAGGCGGCCATCGGAACCGGGCTGCTGTTCGTCATCGCCTTCATCTCGATCGGCGGCATCCGGCGGCGTATCCCCTACGACGGCTGGTACCACGTGCACCTGCTGACGTACGCGGCCGTCTTCCTGACGTTCTGGCACCAGATCACCACCGGCAACGAGTTCGCCGTCGAGCCCACCGCGAAGACCTTCTGGTACGGCCTGTACGGCGCGGTCACCGCGCTGGTGCTCTGGTACCGGGTCATCACCCCGATCCGCCTCAACCTGCGGCACCGGATGTACGTGGAGGCCGTCATCGAGGAGACGCCCGGCATCGTGTCGGTGCTGATCGGCGGGCGCAAGCTGCACCGGATGGGCGCCGAGGCGGGTCATTTCTTCCGCTGGCGGTTCAAGGCGCCCGGCATGCGCTTCAGTTCCCACCCGTACTCGCTGTCGGCGGCGCCCCGCCCCGACATGCTGCGGATCACCGTCAAGGCGATCGGCGACCACACGTCCCGGCTGCGCGACCTGAAGCCCGGCACCAAGGTGTGGGCGGAGGGCCCGTACGGCGCCCTGACGGCCCAGCGCCGCAGCCGCGGCAAGGTGCTGCTGGTGGCCGGCGGCGTCGGCATCACGCCGATGCGCGCCCTGTTCGAGACGCTGCCGGGCGCCTCCGGGGACATCACCCTGCTCTACCGGGCCAACAGCACCCAGGACCTGGCGCTGTGGGACGAGCTCGCGGCCATCGCCGACGAGCGCGGTGCCCGGCTGATGTACGCGGTCAACAGCCCGGACGGCGAGCGTCCGGACATCTCGGCGGAACGGCTGCGGCAGAAGCTGCCGGACATCGACCAGCACGACGTCTTCCTCTGCGGCCCGCCCGGGTTCGCCCAGTCCGTGTACGAGGCACTGCGCGGCGCCGGAGTGCCCGCCCGCCGCATCCACCACGAGTCGTTCGAGATGTGAGCGACCGGACTTCGAGACGTCAAGACTCCAGGAGCTGTGGAAAGTCATGAGGAAGAGCCATCCCATCCGGCGTTTCGTGCTGGCCGGTGCGGCCACCGTGTCGGGGATCGTGCTGCTGCTGTCGCTGAAGCCGGCGACCGACCCGGCGTCCGCCCAGGCGGCCGGCGGAGCGGCGCCCCCGGCCGCGGCCTCGCCGCAGGGCGGCGCCCAGGCCGCGGGGTCCGGCACGGTCACCGGTGACGCGGCGCGCACCCAGTACGGCGCGGTCCAGGTCCGGCTGACCGTCAGCAACGGCAAGATCACCAAGGCGGAGGCGGTCCAGGCTCCCAAGGGCGGCCAGAGCGACCAGATCACCGCGAACGCGGTCCCGAAGCTCAACCAGGCGGCGGTCGCGGCGCAGAGCGCCGACATCGACGCCGTCTCCGGGGCGACGTACACCAGCACCGGGTACAAGCAGTCCCTGCAGTCGGCGATCGACAAGGCGAACGCTGCGGCGGGCGCCTCGCAGGGGTCGGGCGGGCAGAATGCGGGCGGGGGCGCGGCACAGGCCCGTACCGTCACCGGCGCCGTCGCGCAGACCCAGTACGGGCCGGTCCAGGTCCGGGTCACCGTCAGCGGCGGGAAGATCACCAAGGCGGAGGCCGTGAAGGCGCCGAGCGGCGGGCAGAGCACCAACATCACCGCCAACGCCGTGCCGAAGCTCAACCAGGCCGCCGTGGCCGCCGGCAGCGCCGAGATCGACGCCGTGTCCGGGGCGACGTACACCAGCGCCGGGTACAAGGAGTCCCTCCAGTCGGCCCTGGACCAGGCCGGTGGCTGACACGGTGGTGGAACCGACACCAGCTCCCGCCGCGGTGCGTCGTGCGGAGGAGGTCATGGGGACGGTCGTCTCCTTCGACGTCCGCGGCGGGGAACCCGACGCCGTCCGGTCGGCCCTGGACGAGGCGGTCGCCGGACTGCACCGGGTCGACGAGGTGTTCAGCACGTACCGCGACGACAGCCAGGTGTCCCGGCTGGCGCGCGGTGAGCTGACGCTGGAGGCGTGCGACCCGGAGGTGGCCGAGGTCCTCGAACTCGGCGCCGAGGCGCAGCGGTTGAGCGACGGCTGGTTCAGCACGTCCTACGCGGGCCGCGTCGACCCGACCGGCATCGTCAAGGGCTGGTCGATCGAGCGGGCCGCACGCGCCCTCACCGGGGTTCCCGGGGTGACCGGTGTGAGCGTGAACGGCGGCGGAGACGTGCAGTTGCTCGGCGTGCCCGACGGCCGGCGTCCGTGGCGGGTCGGTGTGGCGGACCCGCTGCGTCCCGGGGGTCTCGCCGCGGTCATCTCCGCGGCCGGCCTGGACGAGCTGGCGGTGGCCACCTCCGGTACGGCGGAGCGCGGCGCCCATATCGTCGACCCGAGCACGGGCCGCTCGGCGGTGACGGACCTGGTGGCCGTAACAGTGGTCGCGCCCCGTCTGACCTGGGCGGACTGCTGGGCGACTGCGGCCTTCGCCATGGGGTCGCGGGCGGGCCTGGCCTGGCTGGAGTCCCTGCCGGACGTGGAGGCCCTGCTGATCACCGCGGGCGACGAGGTCCGCTGCACGGGGGGCCTGGCGGCCCGCCTGGGCTGAGACACGACGGCGATCCCGCCGGGCACCCCGTGCAGCGGACCTCGTCGCCCCGGCCAGGCGGACGGAGACCTCCCAGCTCGCCCCCGCCAGGCGGACGGAGACCTCCCAGCTCGCCCCCGCCCGGGGGACGAAGAGCGCCCGGCCAGGGGGTCAAAACTGCGCCGGCGCGCCCGGCCAGAAACCTTGTCCCGCCCCCTCAGTGGGCGTTCTGCGCCAGCCTCAGCAAGTGGTCCGCGAGCGCCTGACCCCCCGTGGGGTTCCTGCTGATCAGCAACAGTGTGTCGTCGCCCGCGATCGTTCCCAGGATGTCGTGGAGTTCGGCCTGGTCGATGGCCGAGGCCAGGAACTGGGCGGCCCCCGGAGGGGTGCGCAGGACCACGAGGTTCGCGGAGGCCTCCGCGGAGATGAGCAGCTCCTGCGACAGCCGCCGCATCCGCTCCTCCTTCGCGGACTCCCCCAGCGGGGCGCGCGGCGTACGGAAGCCGCCCTCGCTGGGCACCGCGTAGATGAGGTCGCCGTCGTTGTTGCGGATCTTGACCGCGTTCAGCTCGTCGAGGTCGCGGGAGAGCGTCGCCTGGGTGACGCTCAGCCCGTCGTCGGCGAGCAGCTTCGCCAGCTGACTCTGCGACCGCACGGGCTGCCGGTTGAGAATGTCCACGATCCGGCGGTGACGTGCGGTGCGGGTCTGCGGCACGGCGGGCCCCGCGGCCCCGTTCGCCCCGTTGTGCCCGTGGTCCTGCGCCTGGCTCATCGTCGTCTCATTCTCCGGATCCGTCCCCTGCGGCCACGTCCAGGATGCCGGGCAGGCCCTGAAGAAGCGCCTCCACTTCGTCGTCCCCCAGGTTCAGCGGCGGCATCAGCCGTACGACATCGGGGGCGGGCGCGTTCACCAGGAAACCGGCGTCCTGGGCCGCCTGCTGCACACCGGCGGCGTGCGGCCCGGTGAGCACGATACCCAGGAGCAGTCCCGCGCCCCGGACATGGTCGATCAGCGGGTGCCCGAGGGCCTCGACGCCGTCGCGCAGTTTCTCGCTCTGCCGCTTGACGTTCTCCAGCAGCCCGTCGTCCGCGATGGTGTCCAGGACGGCGAGGCCGGCCGCGCAGGCGACGGGGTTGCCGCCGAAGGTCGTGCCGTGGTGACCGGGCTGCAGCAGGTCGGCGGCCCGCCCGAAGGCGACGGTGGCGCCGAGCGGCAGTCCGCCGCCGAGCTGCTTGGCGAGGGTGACGACGTCCGGGAGGACGCCTTCGTGGGCCTGGTAGGCGAACCAGTGCCCGGTACGGCCGATGCCCGTCTGCACCTCGTCGAGGACGAGCAGCGCGCCCGTGGCGGCGGTGATGGCCCGCGCCGCCTTCAGATATCCGGCGGGCGGGACCACGACGCCGTTCTCGCCCTGGATCGGTTCGATGATCACCAGGGCCGTCTCCTCGGTGACGGCGGCGGCCAGCGCCTGCGCGTCGCCGAACGGGACGTGGGTGACGTCGCCGGGCAGCGGCAGGAAGGGGTCGCGCTTGCCGGGCTGGCCGGTCAGCGCGAGGGCGCCCATGGTGCGGCCGTGGAAGCCGCCGTCGGTGGCGACGACATGGGTGCGGCCGGTGAGCCGGCCCAGCTTGAACGCGGCCTCGTTGGCCTCGGCGCCCGAGTTGCAGAAGAAGACCTTGCCGTCCCGGCCGAAGAGCTGGAGCAGCCGTTCGGCGAGGGCGACGGTCGGCTCGGCCATGAAGAAGTTGGAGATGTGGCCGAGGGAGGCGATCTGCCGGCTGACGGCCTCGACGATCGCCGGGTGGGCGTGGCCGAGGGCGTTGGTGGCGATGCCGCCGACGAAGTCGAGGTACCGCGTGCCGTCGGCGTCCCAGACCTTGAGGCCCTCGCCGCGGACCAGGGGGAGCCGCGGGGTGCCGTAGTTGTTCATGAGCGAGCCCTGCCACCGCTGGGCGTACTCCTGGTTGGCGGTCACTGCGCGTCCCCCTCCGGCGCGTCCGGCACGACCATCGTGCCGATTCCCTCATCGGTGAAGATCTCCAGCAGGATCGAGTGCTGGACCCGGCCGTCGATGACGCGGGCGGTGGTGACGCCGTTGCGTACGGCGTGCAGGCAGCCCTCCATCTTCGGCACCATGCCCGAGCTCAGTTCGGGCAGCAGCTTCTCCAGCTGGGCGGCGGTGAGGCGGCTGATCACCTCGTCGCTGCGCGGCCAGTCCTCGTAGAGGCCCTCGACGTCCGTGAGGACCATGAGAGTCTCCGCTCCCAGCGCAGCCGCGAGTGCCGCAGCCGCCGTATCAGCATTGACGTTGTAGACATGCCCGTCGTCCTGACTGCGGGCGATGGAGGAGACGACCGGGATACGGCCGTCGGCGAGCAGGGCCTCGATCGCGCCCGTGTCGATCTCGGTGATCTCGCCCACCCGCCCGATGTCGACCGGTTCGCCGTCGATCTCGGGCTGGTGCTTGGTTGCGGTGATGGTGTGCGCGTCCTCGCCGGTGAGCCCGACGGCGAGCGGACCGTGCTGGTTGAGCAGGTTGACCAGCTCGCGCTGGACCTGCCCGGCGAGCACCATCCGTACGACGTCCATGGCGTCCTCGGTGGTGACCCTGAGCCCGGCCTTGAACTCGCTGACGATGCCGTGCTTGTCGAGGGCGGCGCTGATCTGCGGTCCGCCGCCGTGCACGACGACCGGCTTGAGCCCGGCGTGGTGCAGGAACACCACGTCCTGGGCGAACGCGGCCTTCAGGTCCTCGTCGACCATGGCGTTGCCGCCGAACTTGATGACGACGGTCCTGCCGTTGTGGCGGACCAGCCAGGGCAGCGCCTCGATGAGGATCTGGGCCTTGGGGAGCGCGGTGTGCTTCCGCGTCGGGTTCGTCATGACGAGTACGCGCTGTTCTCGTGGACGTAGTCGGCGGTGAGGTCGTTGGTCCAGATCGTCGCGGTCTCGGAGCCGGCCGCGAGGTCGGCGACGATGTGCACCTCGCGGTAGCGCATGTCGACCTTCTCCCGGTCCTCGCCGACGCCGCCGTTCTTGCAGACCCAGACGCCGTTGATGGCGACGTTGAGCCGGTCCGGCTCGAAGGCGGCCTTGGTGGTGCCGATCGCGGACAGCACCCGGCCCCAGTTGGGGTCCTCGCCGTGGACGGCGCACTTGAGGAGGTTGTTGCGGGCGATGGTGCGGCCCACTTCGACGGCGTCGTCCTCGGACGCGGCGTTGACGACCTCGATCTTGATGTCCTTGCTGGCGCCCTCGGCGTCCCTGATGAGCTGCTGCCCGAGGTCGTCGCAGACCTGCCGCACGGCCTCGGCGAACTCCTCGTAGGCCGGGGTGACGCCGGACGCGCCGGAGGAGAGCAGCAGGACGGTGTCGTTGGTGGACATGCAGCCGTCGGAGTCGACCCGGTCGAAGGTGACCCGGGTGGCGGCCCGCAGCGCCTTGTCCAGCGTCGCGTCGTCGAGGTCGGCGTCCGTGGTGAGGACGACCAGCATGGTGGCGAGGCCGGGGGCGAGCATGCCGGCGCCCTTGGCCATGCCGCCGACGGTCCAGCCTCCCCCAGACTCCGTCCGGGGGGACCCCCAGGTCACGACGGACGTCTTGTGGACGGTGTCGGTGGTCTTGATGGCGATGGCGGCCTTCTCGCCGCCGTGCTCGGAGAGCTGCCCGGCGGCCGTCTCGATGCCCGGGAGCAGCTTGTCCATGGGCAGCAGCACGCCGATCAGACCGGTCGAGCACACGGCGATCTCGATGGCGCCCCGGCCGAGCACCTCGGCCGCCTTCTCGGCGGTGGCGTGGGTGTCCTGGAAGCCCTTCGGTCCCGTACAGGCGTTGGCGCCGCCGGAGTTGAGGACGACGGCCGACACCTGGCCGCCCTTGAGGACCTGCTCGGACCACAGCACGGGCGCGGCCTTGACGCGGTTGGAGGTGAACACGCCCGCGGCGGCGCGGCGGGGCCCGGTGTTGACCACGAGGGCCAGGTCCGGGTTGCCGTTCTCCTTGATCCCGGCGGCGATGCCCGCCGCCGTGAATCCCTTGGCTGCCGTCACACTCACGGCGCGACTCCGATCGTGGAAAGCCCGGTGCTCTCGTCGAGCCCCAGGGCGATGTTCATGCTCTGGACGGCACCGCCCGCGGTGCCCTTGGTGAGGTTGTCGATGGCGCTGATCGCGACGATGCGGCCCGCGGCGGCGTCGTACGCGACCTGCACCTGGACGGCGTTCGAGCCGTAGACGGACGCCGTGGCGGGCCACTGGCCCTCGGGGAGGAGGTGGACGAACGGCTCGTCGGCGAACGCCTTCTCGTACGCGGCACGCACCGCCCCGGCGCCGACGCCGTCCTTGGCACGGGCGCTGCACGTGGCGAGGATGCCGCGGGGCATCGGCGCGAGGGTCGGCGTGAAGGAGACGGAGACCCGCTCCCCCGCGGCCGCGCTGAGGTTCTGGATCATCTCGGGGGTGTGCCGGTGGCCGCCGCCGACGCCGTACGGCGTCATGGAGCCCATGACCTCGCTGCCCAGCAGATGCGGCTTGGGCGCCTTGCCGGCGCCGGACGTGCCGGACGCGGCGACGATCACCGCCTCCGGTTCGGCGAGGCCCGCCTCGTAGGCGGGGAAGAGGGCCAGGGAGACGGCGGTCGGGTAGCAGCCGGGGACCGCGATACGCCGGGAGCCCTCCAGCGCGGTGCGGCCGCCCGGCAGCTCCGGCAGCCCGTACGGCCAGGTGCCGGCGTGCGGGGAGCCGTAGAACCGCTCCCAGTCGCCGGCGTCCTTCAGCCGGAAGTCGGCACCCATGTCGACCACCAGCACGTCCGGCCCGAGCTGCTCGGCGACGGCGGCGGACTCTCCGTGCGGCAGGGCGAGGAAGACGACGTCGTGCCCGGCCAGCGTCTCGGGCGTGGTCTCGGCCAGCACCCGGTCGGCGAGCGGCAGCAGATGCGGCTGGAGCGCCCCGAGGCGCTGTCCCGCGTTGCTGTTGCCGGTCAGGGCGCCGATCTCGACCTCGGGGTGCGCCAGGAGCAGACGCAGCAGTTCCCCGCCCGCGTACCCGCTCGCTCCGGCCACTGCCGCACGTACCGCCATGGATGCCTCCTCCTTGATGGCATGACTATACGTTTCGCCGCAGTTTTATGCAATCCATTCATGAGTGGGCGGCGGCGCGGTCGCCGAGGAGGGCTCCGTCGGTGAGTCCACTGCCGGGCTCTCCGGAACATCCGCCTTCGCGGACTCCCGCGTGAACCCGCTGCTCCGTTCCACCTTCGCCACATGCCAGTGTGTAGCTCTGGTACCACTCGTCCCGCCCGCGCTGTTCCGCCGCGCGGTGCTCCACATCGGTCCGCCACCGAGTGAGGGCGTCGGCGTCGCGGAAGTGGCCGACGGTGATACCCAGCCCGCCGGGAGTCTGCGCGTGGTCGATGCCCAGGTACCCGGGCACGTCCTTCACCAGGTCTTCCATACGTGCGTCGGTCTCGCTGCAGCCGCTCTGATCCTCCGTTCGCACCGTGGTGAAGACAGCCACGTAGTACGGAGGTTCGTACGCCTCGACGGGCGCCACCGAGTGATCGCTCGTAGTACCACCGTGTGGCGGGACGCGCCGCCGCGCGGACCCCTCTATCTCGATCTTCATCCGCGGGTCGGAGAGACCGCACACGAGCATCGTGGCGGCCGGCCGGACGTCGCCGAAACAGCGGCGCAGGACCGGCCGGCAGGGCTCGAAGTCTTCGCGGTCGGGCAGGAGGTAGCGCACGCGCACCACGTCGGCGAAGGTGCGCTCCGCCTCGGCCAGTGCGGCCTCGATGTTGCGCAGGCACTGCTCGGCCTGCTCCACCACATCGCCGGAGATCGTCATGGTGGTGTGGTCGAACCCGGTCGTCCCGGACACATGCACCCAGTCGCCGTCGACCACGGCACGGGCATAGCCGATCTGCTCCTCGAAGGTCGAGCGGCTGAGGATCGCACGTCGCTCTGTCATGCGCCGCACGCTGAGTGACCAGCGGGGATACGTCTGATACCGCTCGACGCACGGTCTGATATCTCTGGGAGTGTGGAGCGTCCCGAACTCCCCCTCCCCCAACTGCACGCTTTCGTCGTGCTCGCCGAGGAACTCCACTTCGGCCACGCGGCCGCCCGCCTGGGTATCGCCCAGCCTCCGCTGAGCCGGCAGATCCGCCGCCTGGAGGACAAGGTCGGCCACGCGCTGTTCACTCGCGCCCCAGGGCGCATCGCCCTCACCCCGGCCGGCAGCGAACTGCTCCCCGCCGCCCGGCGGGCACTCTCCGACCTCGTTGACGGCCTGGCCGCAGCGCGGGCCGTCGGCAGTGGTCAGGCCGGTCGCCTGCGGATCGGCTTCGCCGCCTCGCTCGCCCTGACGGTCCTGCCCGGACTGCTGCGCACCTTCCGTCACCGGTTTCCCGGCGTGCGGAAAGTGACGTGCGGCGCGACCGCCTTGTATTGAATGGCCCGCTGAAGCAGCGGAGTTCCGGCCGCGGCGATCCTCTTGCCACAGGAGTGCGGGGACGGTTCCTTGGCCGGCGGCTCGTAGCTGAGTCCACCGGGGGCCTTCGCCACGATCAAGCCTCGCGGCTGTTGACTACGCTCGTGATCAAAACACCTGGGGCGGACCCGGCGCTACGACGCTCGGCAGAGGTTCTGATGACAGATTTCGCGCAGTACGACGGTTTCAAGAGGGACTTCGACTTCTATGTCGGGCCCGCGCGGCCGGACGGCTTCCGGACAAGAGAGTTCGGCGACCGCCTGTGGGCGGACGTCTCACGCCTGCTGGGAGTACCGTTCGACGGCGCGTCGATCACACCCGGAGTCGACGGCGCATACACGTACTGGTTCGAGAACGAGGATCTGAGCGCCTCTGTCTACTCAGGTCCACTGGAAGGCTCCGGAGTGCTGGACCAGGTGCCCGCGTCGCTCACCGTGATCTCGCGGTCCATGGACGTCGCGAATTCGGAACTGGCGGAACGGCTGTACGCCGGGCTGACCGCGTCCGACGGCGCCTACCTCGTGGTGGTGTTCGAGGACAACGGGATGCCGATCGCCGCCAACTTCGACATCGGCGACGACTGGTGAACCCGGCCGACCACGACGCCGCCCGTCACCGTGGCCCTTTCGACCGCCCTTGGCGCCGCGATTCCAGTCCAAGATAGGGGGAACGAAGAGCGTCAACGGGTCCCGCGGGACCCGAGTGCCGGGAGAGAGGGACGGGATGGGCGAGTTCTGGCCGGTGCCGGAGGTGCTGAGCTATCTGGCCGGCCGCTGGCGGGTGGACCGTTCCGTCCGCGACCTCGCGAGCGGTGACGAGGGCGCGTTCACCGGTACGACGGTTTTCGGCCCGCTGGAGGACGGCGGACTGCTCCACCACGAGTCCGGCGAGTTCGTCTGGCGCGGGGTGCCCCGGCCCGCGGAACGCACGCTGCGCTTCCTGCCCGGCGGCGCGCCCGGCACGGCCGATGTGCGGTTCGCGGACGGCCGCCCGTTCCACGACCTGGACCTGCGCACCGGCCGTCACATCGCCGACCACCCCTGCTCGGCGGACCTCTACCGGGCGGACTTCACGGTCCGGGACGAGGACCACTGGCGGACCGTGTGGCGGGTGCGCGGCCCCGCCAAGGACCTGGTCCTCACCACGGACTACGCGCGCGTGGTCTGAGCCGAGGTCCCCTCCAGGCGCAGATTCCAGCGGCCGGCGTGCCCGATGACCGTCGTCGCCGACAGCGGTCTGACATCGATGTTCCAGTACGTCGACGGCGGCGCCTTCAGCGCGTACACCAGCGCGGCCCGGATCACGGACGGCTCGGCCACGGCGACGATCCGGTCGCCGTCCTCCACGGGCCGGGTGTCGAGCCAGCCGCCGACGCGGGAGATGAACGCGATCAGCGATTCGCCGCCGTGCGGTGTGCCGCGCGGGTCGGCGAGCCAGGCGTCCACCGCTTCGGGCTCCCGGGCCATCGCCTCGCCCAGCGTGAGCCCGCGCCAGCGCCCCATGTCGCAGTCGCGCAGGGCCAGCTGCACCAGCGGGGCGTAGCCGAGGGCGTCGCCGGTGGCGCGGCTGCGCGGGGTGGGCGAGCAGTAGCGCAGGTCGGCGGCCGCCAGGGGCAGCAGGTCGCGCGCGACGTGTTGCACCTCGTCCCAGCCGGCCTGGTCCAGCGGCCGGTCGTCCTGGAAGCGCTCGGCGAGCAGGGACGAACTGCGCGCGGCGGCGACGAACGTGACCCGAAGCGACATGCGGTGATGGTGTGACGGGAAGGTGACCAGGTCAAGAGGGACCGTGCCCATGTCACCGTGGGTGGACGGACCCTCACCGCCTGGTCGGGACCATTCGGGCGGACCCTCCCGAAAGGGGCGGCTAGAGGTACAGCGCCATCCAGTGCTCCGGGGTCTCCAGCGCGGCGAAGCCGAGCTTGGCGTACACCCCGTGGGCGTCGTGCGTGGCGAGCAGGATGCGCCGGACCCCGTACGGGCGCAGGTGTTCGCGCACCGCTCCCACGAGGGCCGTCCCGATGCCCTTGCCGCGCACCGCCGGGTCGACGTAGACGTCGCACAGCCAGGCGAAGGTGGCCCGGTCGGTGACGACCCGGGCGTAGGCGACCTGCTCCCCGGACGCGGTGTCGTACACCCCGAAGTTCAGCGATCCCGCGATCGCCTCCTCCTGCTTCTCGCGGGCCCGTCCGAGCGCCCAGTAGGCGTCGGTGGACAGCCAGCGGTGCACCCGCTCGCGGTCGAGGCGGGCGGCGTCGGTGGAGATCTCATAGCCCTCGGCGAGGGGCGGGATGTCGGTCATGGGCCGACCCTCGCAGGGTCCGGGAGGCTCCGTCGAGCGTTTTTCATCAAGTGGGATCGGGCCGCCGCGCCGCCGTCACAGCACCTCGTCGCAGGCCGCCCGCAGCCGCCGTACGCCCTCGGTGATCTCCGCCGCGCCCGCCACCGCCGCGAAGCTCGACCGGACGTGCGCGGCCGGGGGTTCGGCGCTGAAGTACGGGCGGCCCGGGGTGAGCGCGACACCGGCGCGCAGGGCGGCCGTGGTCAGGGCGGCCTCGTCGGTGCCGTCGGGCAGGCGCAGCCACAGGTGGTAGCCGCCGGACGGGATGTGTGGGAGGGCGAGTTCGGGCAGGGTCAGGCGCAGGGCGGCGGTCATGGTGTCCCGGCGGGCCTTCAGCTCGGCGGAGACGGCCCGCAGATGCCGGGGCCAGGCGGGCGAGCCGACCAGTTCCACCGCCGCCTCCTGCAGGGGGCGCGGCACGAAGAAGCTGTCGACGACCTGGATCGCGCGCAGCCGCTCCAGTACCGGGCCACGGGCGGCGAGCGCGCCCACCCGGAAGCTCGGCGAGGTCGCCTTGGTCAGCGAGCACACATGGACGACGACCCCGTCGGGATCGTCGGCGGCCAGCGGGCGCGGCAGCGGCCCGGCGTCCTCGTGCACCAGCCGCCGTACGAAGTCGTCCTCGACGACGAAGGCGCCGGCCTCGCGGGCGATGCGCAGCACCTCGCCGCGCCGCTCGGGGGCGAGCAGTGCGCCGGTCGGGTTCTGGAACAGGGGCTGGCAGACGAACACGCGGGCGCCGGTGGCCTTGAAGGCGTCCGCGAGCAGGGCGGGCCGTACGCCGTCGGCGTCGACCGGCACCGGGACCGGACGCAGACCGGCGGCGCGGGCGATCGCCAGCATGCCGGGGTAGGTGGGCGACTCGACCAGCACGGGGGCTCCCGGGGGCGCGAGTGCCTTCAGCGCGGTCGTCAGGGCGGACTGGCCGCCGGCGGTGATCAGCACCTCGGCGGCGGTGACCGGGCCGCCGGGCCCGCCGATGCCGCGCGCGAACCAGTCGCGCAGTTCGGGCAGCCCCTCCATGGGCGGCCGTCCCCAGGCGCCGGGCCGCCGGCCGGCCCGGGACAGGGCGGCGGCCATCGCGCGCTCGGGCTGGAGCGAGGGGTGCAGATAGCCGCCGTTGAACTCGATGACGCCGTGCGAGGGGGCGGCCAGCGACACCAGCACGCCGGAGGCGTCCACCGAGCGCGGTACGAGTTCGCTCGCGCTGTCGGCGCTGAGCGTCACCTCCTGCCATGAGGTGTCCCCGGTGGCGGCGGCTCGGGCGGGGCGGTCGGCGCGGAAGGCGCCGGCGCCGGGCCGGGTGACCACGAGTCCTTCGGCGGCGAGCTGAGCGAGGGCCCTGGACACGGTCACCGGGCTCACCCGGAACCGCTCCACGAGCGCCCTGCTCGACGGGAGCTTTCCACCAGGAGAGTAGCGGTCCAGTTCTCTTCGCAACTGATTCGCCAGGTCCGCCCCACTGCTACGCTCTTGCATGAGGACCGAGAATAGCGCTACCGCGCCGAACCCGATAGCAGTCAGCGGTTCCGCCGCCCCGGCCCGCCCGGCCGTGCGCGGCACGCTCCAGGCCGGCCTCGGGGTCGCGGCCTTCTCCCTGACCTTCCCGGCGACCGCGTGGGGTCTCGAGGGGTTCGGCCCGTGGTCGCTGGTGGCCGTGCGCAGTGTGCTGGCCGCGCTGATCGCGGGCGGCTTCCTGCTGGCACTGCGCGTGCCGCTGCCCGATCGCCGGCACTGGGCGGGGCTCGCGGTGGTGGCCGCGGGCGTGGTCCTCGGTTTCCCGCTGCTGACGACGCTGGCGCTGCAGACGTCGACCACCGCGCACGCCGCCGTGGTCGTCGGACTGCTGCCCCTGACGACGGCGCTGTTCTCCGCGCTGCGGGTGGGCACCCGGCCGTCGCGCACCTTCTGGCTGGCGGCGCTCGCGGGCGCCGCGGCCGTGGTCGCCTTCACCGTCCAGCAGAGCGGCGGCGCCCTCACCACCGCCGACCTGTACCTGTTCGCGGCGCTGCTGGTGTGCGCGGCCGGCTACACCGAGGGCGGGCGCCTCGCCCGGACCATGCCGGGCTGGCAGGTGACCGGCTGGGCGCTGGTGCTGTGCCTGCCGCTGGGCCTGCCCGCCGCCGCGATCGCGCTGGCGTACGAGCCCGTGCAGTGGAACGGGCACGGTGTGACCGGGCTGCTGTGGGTGGCCGCCGGTTCGCAGCTGCTCGGGCTGGTCGTCTGGTACCGGGGCATGGCCGCCATCGGCATCCCGAAGGCCAGCCAGTTGCAGCTGGCCCAGCCCCTGCTCACACTGGTGTGGTCGGTGCTCCTGCTGGGCGAGCACCTGACGGTGGCCGCCCCCCTCACGGCCGCGGCGGTGCTCGTCTGCATCGCCGTGACCCAGCGGGCACGTGGCTGAACGGGTCGGAGACGACCCGCCTCCCGGGCCTGCCTGGCGCCGTAGACTCAAGGCCACGGACCGCTGCTCCCGCATCTGCTGAGGAGGCCCAACCTATGCGCGCAACCGTGGGCGACCAGCTTGTCCAGCACGGCAGGGTGGTCGGGCAACACGACAAGGTCGGCGAGATCGTCGAGATCCTGGGCCAGGAGGGCAATCCTCCGTACCGCGTCCGCTTCGAGGACGGGCACGAGGGTGTGTGCTCCCCCGGCCCCGACACCGAGATCCGTCACCGCCGTCACGAGGAGATGTCCCGCTGATCGCGTCCACCGGCCCGGCGTGAGCCCGCCGGGCCGGTCAGACCGGGGGCGGCACGGGCTGCCGGTAGTGGTCCGCGACCACCCGGTCGACGGCCCCGATCCGGTCCACCGCCACGTCCTTGGCGGCGAAGAAGACGTGCCCGCGCACCTCCGGGTGCTTCTTCGCGAGCGTCAGATGCCGTGACAGCTCGGCCGGGTCCTGCCAGGCGGCGGGCTGCGCCGGGTCCCCCGCCTTGTACAGCGCCTCCCCGACGTACAGCCGTGTCCTGCTGCCCTTCGCCACCGCGGCCCACCACGGCACGAGCGTGGCGTAGTCGGCGGCGGCCAGCCCGATGTTCCAGTACAGCTGCGGGCAGATGTAGTCGATCCACCCCTCGCGCACCCAGGTGCGGGTGTCCGCGTGCAGATCGTCGTACGTCTGCACGCCCGCCCGGGTGTCGGAGCCTCGGGAGTCGGTGGCCGCGTTGCGCCACACCCCGAACGGGCTGACGCCGAACTGCGCGGTGGGCCTGATCCGCTTGATGCCCGCGGCCATCTCCCGGATCAGCCGGTCGATGTTGTCGCGCCGCCACGCGGCCCGGACGGGGAACGCGCCGCCGTACGTGTCGTAGGCGTCGTCGTCGTCGAAGGACTGGCCGGCGACCGGGTACGGGTAGAAGTAGTCGTCGAAGTGGACGCCGTCGACCGCGTACCGTTCGACGGCGTCGAGCATCGCCTTCTGTACGAAGGCCCGCACCTCCGGCAGCCCGGGGTTGTAGTACAGCCGGCCGCCGTACGGCACCACCCAGTCGGGGTTCTGCCGGGCGGGGTGGGCGGCGACGAGCCGGCCGAGGTCGCCGTGGTTGGCGATGCGGTACGGGTTGAACCACGCGTGCAGGTGGAGTCCCCGCTTGTGGGCCTCGGTGACGGCCGTGTCCAGCGGGTCCCAGCCGGGGTCGCGGCCCTGGGTGCCGGTGAGGACCTGCGACCAGGGCTCGTGCGGGGACGGCCACAGGGCGTCCGCGGTGGGGCGCACCTGGAAGACCACCGTGTTGAGGCGGCGCTCGACCGCCGTGTCCAGGTGGGTGAGGAGTTCGGCGCGCTGCTGCCGTGCGCTCAGCCCCGTCTTCGAGGGCCAGTCGCGGTTCGCCACGGTCGCCAGCCACATACCGCGCATCTCTCTTGACGCGTGGCGTCGGTCACGGTCGGTCCCGCCCGCCGCGGCGGTCCCCGCCGTCAGGGCGCTCCCCGACGCCATGAGCGCCGACAGGGCGGTGACCGTGAACGCCCGTCGTGACAGCGGTGACTTCCGGTGCAGCATCGTCTCCGTACCTCCCGTGTGACGCGGTCAAGAACCCTCGTTTACAGAACAGATCCGGATGAACAGGACCGGTCCGGCGTCAGCCTTTCATGAGGCACCCGAACGATCGATCAAGCTGCGCCGAAGGTAACGTGCCCTTTTGGAGCAGGCGCCGAACAACGGCGGGCCTGCCGCAGTCGTGGATCAGCGAAGGGGACGATGTGACCGGCATCTCCGGAGATATTGCACGCGTCGGTGTCGTGGGCTGCGGCCAGATGGGGGCGGGCATCGCCGAGGTCTGCGCCCGCTCCGGGCTGGACGTGAAGGTCGCCGAGACCACCGGCGAGGCCCTGGAGATCGGCCGGACCCGGCTGCTCAACTCCCTGGCCAAGGCCGCCGAGCGCGGCAAGATCAGCGAGGAGGAGCGGGACGCCACCGTGGCGCGGCTGTCCTTCACCACCGACCTCGGCGAGTTCGCCGACCGGGACCTGGTGATCGAGGCCGTCGTCGAGAACGAGCAGGTGAAGACGGAGATCTTCCAGGTGCTCGACCAGGTCGTGACCCGGCCCGACGCGATCCTCGCCTCCAACACCTCCTCGATCCCGCTGGTGAAGCTGGCCGTGGCGACCTCGCGCCCGGACCAGGTGATCGGCGTCCACTTCTTCAACCCGGCGCCGGTGCAGAAGCTGGTCGAGCTGATCCCCGCGCTCACCACCTCCGAGGGGACGATCGCCCGCGCCCAGCACTTCGCCGAGAAGCTGCTGGGCAAGCACGCCATTCGCGCCCAGGACCGTTCGGGCTTCGTGGTGAACGCCCTTCTCATCCCGTATCTGCTCTCGGCGATCCGGATGTTCGAGACGGGCATCGCCAGCCGTGAGGACATCGACAACGGCATGGAGATGGGCTGCGCCCACCCGATGGGCCCGCTGAAGCTCTCCGACCTGATCGGTCTGGACACGGTCGCGTCCGTGGCGCAGAGCATGTACGACGAGTACAAGGAGCCCCTGTACGCCGCTCCCCCGCTGCTGCAGCGGATGGTCGACGCGGGTCGCCTGGGCCGCAAGACCGGCTCGGGCTTCTACGCCTACGGCTGATTACCGACGGTCAGATTCCGGCCGCACGCGCGAGCCCGGCACCGAAAAGGTGCCGGGCTCGCGGCGTTCGCACCCGGTGTGCGCGCCGGGCCCGCATATGCCGTTCGCACACGCTCCCCACGCGTCCACCAGGCGAGTTCACTTTGCTGCGCATGCCAGGGATTGAAGACGACTACGGAAAGGAGCGGAGACGTGACCGCCGATCCCGAGCATCCCGCCGTTCAGGGAGAACTCGCAGAGTTACGACGCCGGCTCGACGTCGCCTACGCCCGTGTGGAGGGCGGGCTGACTCTGCTGACGCACCGGACCGAGGAGAGCGCCAAGGAACTCGACGAGCTCGACTCCCGGATCACGACGCTGGAACACGCGCGCTGGCCGCTGCCCGCGGTCGCCGCCCTCGTCGCCGTGGGCGCGCTGATCGTGGCGATCTGGCAGGCCGTCGGACGCTGAGGGCGTCCTAGGGCAGGCCCGCGCGCCGGCCGAGGACGTCCTGTCCCAGCCGGAGATGGTGCAGCAGCAGTAACGCGGCCGCCATGTTGGCGGCCGGGACCTCCCCTCGGGCGACCATGTCGGGAACGAGCTTGAGGGGGACCCACTCCCGGCGGTCCGACTCGAAGTCGTCCACCGGATGCCCGACGTACTCGCCCTCCTCGGCCCAGTAGATGTGGTGCCGGGCGTCGGTGAGCCCGTTGGACGGCTCCACGCTCATCAGGTGGTGCAGGGGTCCCGGCCGCCAGCCGGTCTCCTCCTCCAGTTCGCGGGCGGCGGCGCCGGCGATGTCCTCGCCGTCCTCCACGACGCCCGCCGCGAGTTCCCACCCCCAGCTGTCGGTGATGAAGCGGTGGCGCCAGAGCAGGAGGACCTCGTTGGCCTCGTTGACCACGGTGGCCACGGCGACCGGCCGCAGCCGTATCAGGAAGTGGTCCAGGTGCCGGCCGTCGGGCAGTTCCACGTCTGCCAGATTGACGGTGAACCAGCGGTTTTCATACACAGTTTGTTCGTTCTGTTTCGTCCACTGCACGGTTCTGCCACCTTCCGTCGAGTAAGTGGCAATATCGCAGCAGCGAGCCGTAGTTGTCGGAGAGCGGAGAAGCGTCTAGAGCGGTACGCGCAGTGCTCCGTCGATCAGCGCGGCCGCCTCGGCGGTCCCCGCGCAACCACTGCGCACCAGGTTCTCGCGCACCGCCCGCAGTCTGTCGCGCAGCCGCTGGGACTCCATTCCCCGCGCCTGTTCGGCCATCTGCACGGCGATGGCCACCGCGTTGTCCGCGTTGCCCTGACGCAGTTCGATCGTGCTGAGCATGGCCAGCCGGTGCACCCGGCCCCGGTCGTGCGCAGGGTTGTCCACGGCCGCCGCGGCGTGCTCGCGCGCGGCCGCGACCTCCCCGAGGCTCAGCAGAGCCTCCGCCACCTGGACGTTGACGAGGCCCGGCTGGACATAGCCGGTCTCGTCGGGTTCGTAGCCGCGCCGGATGCGTTCGGCGGCCTCCTCGGCACGCCGGATGCAGGACAGCGCGCTGGTTCCGTCACCGAGATGGGCGTACGCCTTCGCCTGCATCGCGTACAGATCCGAGGCGAGCGCCGGGGTGATGTGCTTGCCGGCGGCCCGCAGCGCGGCCTCGGCGAAGGCGACCGCCTGCCGGAACTCCCGCATGAACAGCGCCTGGTTGACGAGCAGCGCGATCACATAGGCGCCGAGTCCCCGGTCCCCGCTGGCCTTCGCTAGCCGCAACGCCTGGTGGAAGTAGCGCTGCGCCAGCCCGTGCGCGTCCGAGTCGTACGCGCAGATCCCCGCGATGGCCACCAACCCGCCGGTGGCGCGGTGCAGCTGACGCCCCGTCGCGTCGGTGTAGCTGCCGCGCAGCAGCGGGGCGGCCTCCGCGTTGAGGAAGCCGACGATCCGGGTGCGGGTCGCCATGCCGCCCGCCTTGCGGTACATCTGCTCGTAGTGGGCGCGCGCGGACCGCAGCATCTCGATGTCGGCGGCGGTGACCCGGTGCCGGCCGCCGCGTGAGACGTCGACGTCCTCGGGCGGGTTCTCCCACTCCCACACGGGCATGACGGCGGGCGTGCCGGTGACCGCGGGGGCACCCAGGATGTGCGGGCGCTGCTGCTCGTCGGAGCGCCACAGGGCGGTGGCCCGCTCCACGAAGCCGGACAGCGAGGTGGTGTGCGGGGACGACTGCTCGCCCGGCACCCCGAGCCCGATGTCGTCGAGGGTGACGGTGCGGTGCAGCCGGGCGGCGAGCACCTCGCAGATCAGGTCGGGGACCTGGCCGCGTGGCCGCTGTCCCTTCAACCACCGGGCGACGGCGGTGTGTTCGTATCTCAGTGCGAGCCCGCGCGCCCGTCCCGCCTGGTTCACATGTGCGGCAAGCCCCGCGTGCGAGATCCCCGCCTCGTCGAGGATCGCGTCGAGCAGAGTGTTGGGCTGCATGGATGCCCCCCGGGTGCCTCGGTGCCGACAGAGTAGTGCGAACCGGTTCACACGGGGTGTGAACGGAGTGCGCGAATCCGTAGGGTGCGCGCGCTGTCGCGGAGAGTGTCCTGCCGGTTGACTGAAATGCCTCGCAAGAGGCCGGCCGGGCCGCCGGCTCCCCCTCGTACAGTGCGGCGGCCCGCTTCCGCGCCGTCCGCCCGGCTGCCTGCCCGACACTCCGTGGCGGGGCGGACGGCGCCGCCGACGACCGGGCGGGTCAGCCGGCGGACGGCCGGGTGCCGGGCGCGGCGCCGCCCTGGTCGGAGGCCTGTGCCGCCAGGGGTCCGCAGGTCACCCGCGCACGGTCGTTGCGCAGGACGACGAGGGCGACGTCGTCCGCCGGGCGGCCTCTGGTGTGCCGCAGCAGGGCGGAGAAGAGGAGGCGCAGGGTGGTCTCGGGTGCGGCCGGGAGTCGGTCCACCAGTGCGGCCATGGTCGCCCGGAGCGGAAAGAACCGGCCGGCGGGGTCCCGGGCGTCCTCGACGCCGTCGGTGTGGAGGACGAGCACGTCGCCCGGCAGGAACACACCGCACCGCAGGGGGGTCAGATCGACCGGCAGCGGGAACGGGCCGACCGGCGGCAGCGGATCGGCCCGCGCCAGGGGCTCGACGCCGCCGTCGCACAGCAGAAAGGGCCAGGGATGCCCGCAGTTGAGGGCGGTGATCCCGCCGTCCGGGGCGATCTCCAGGAGCAGCGCGGTGACGAAGTCCTCCGCGGAGTCGTCGTGGGCGCCCCGCTCGCCCAGGTGCCGGGCCAGGGCCCGGTCGAGCCGGCGCAGCACCCCGCCGAGTTCGGGCTCGTCGTGCGCCGCCTCGCGGAAGCTGCCGAGGACCGCCGCGACGGTGCCGAGGGCGCCGATGCCATGGCCGCGGACGTCCCCGATGAGCACCCGGAGTCCGTACTCGGTGGCGACGACCTCGTACAGGTCGCCGCCGACCCGGGCGCCCCGGTCGGCGGACAGCTGGGCGGCGGCGATCCGCACGCCGTCGACACGGGCGGGCGGCGGGCGCAGCAGCACGCTCTGCGCGGCACCGGCGACCGTCCGGGCCCGCCGCAGCTCGCGCAGCAGGGTGCGCCGCGTGTGGAGGAGGAGGCCGGCGCCCACGGCGAGGAGCAGGGCACCGGAGACGACACGGGCGCAGACGCCTTCGCGTTGCGCGAGCGGACAGGTCAGTTGGTAGGCGAGCACCGTGGCGCCCCAGGCCGTGGGCGTCCCGATCGCCAGTGCCTTGCGGGGAACCCGAGCCGTGATGCGGAACATGCCGATGGCCCCCCAGGAAAGGCCCTGACGACGCAGAATCGGACCGGCCTCGAAAGGCCGGTCCGATTCTGTCGGCAGATGCCCCGGTAGGTCGAGATCGCCCAGGGAAGTCACCCTATCGAGTGAGGTGACTTCCGGGCGCCTCTCCGGGGGCGCGCGGAGCCGTCAGCCGCGCAGCACGGCTCCGGTCCGCTCGCCCGCGAGGGCCACCGCGGCGTCCCTCGCGGCCGATGCCTCGTCCACCGTCAGCGTCCGGTCCGCGGCGCGGAACCGCAGGGCGTACGCCAGCGACTTCCTGCCGTCGCCGAGCTGCTCCTCGTTCTCGTACACGTCGAACAGCCGGATGGCCTCCAGCAGTTCACCCGCGCCCTCGCGCAGCGCGGCCTCGACCTCGGCGGCCGGGACCGGCTTGTCGACGACGAGGGCGACGTCCTGCGTGGCGACGGGGAAGGTGGAGATGCTCGGCGCCTGGGGCGTGTCGTCGCCGACCTGCTCCAGCGCGTCCAGGTCCAGCTCCATCGCGCAGGTCCGCGCGGGCAGGTGCAGGGCCTTCAGGACCCGCGGGTGCAGTTCACCGGCGTGCCCGACGACCCGCTCCGACCCGTCCACGGTGATGACCAGTTCGGCGCAGCGGCCGGGGTGCCACGGCCCGTACTGCCCGGCGCGGACCGTCAGCGCGGCCCGCGCCTCACGGGCGACGAGCCGGGCCGCCTCGACGGCGTCGGCCCATCCGGCGGGACGCCCGGGGCCCCACCAGCCGGCCTGCTCGCGGGCACCGGCGAGGACTGCGGCCACGTGCCGGGGCTGATCGGGCAGCACGGCGTCGAGCGCGGCCAGTTCCTCGTCGGTCGGGCGCCGGTCCACGGGCAGGTGCCCGGCGGCTGCCCGCTCCTCGCGCGGCTGGAAGACCAGGCCGGTCTCGAACAGCGCGAGGTCGTGCGTGCCGCGTCCGTCGTTGCGCCGCAGCGCGGCGAGCAGACCCGGCAGCAGCGACGTGCGCAGCGCGGGCTCCTCGTCGTTGAGCGGGTTGACGAGCTTGACGACACGGCGGGCCGGGTCGTCGGCGTCCAGGCCGAGCTGGTCGAAGATCTGCTCGCTGACGAACGGGTAGTTCGGCGCCTCGACGTAGCCGGTGCCGGCCAGCGCGCGGCCGACGCGGCGGTGCAGCCGCTGGCGGGCGGTGAGACCGCGGCCGGACGGCGGCTTCGGCAGGGTGGAGGGCAGGTTCTCGTAGCCCTCCAGCCGGATGACCTCCTCGGCGAGGTCGTTCGGCTCCAGCAGGTCGGGCCGCCAGGACGGCACGGTGACGATCAGCTCGTCCTGCCCGTACACGTCGCAGCCGATCTGCTGCAGCCGCCGTACGACGGTCTCCCGGCCGTACTCGACGCCCGCGACCTTGTCGGGGTGGTCGGCCGGCGTCGTGATGGTGTGCGGCGCGGACGGCGTGACGACCTCGGTGACACCGGCCTCGGCGGTGCCGCCGGCGAGCAGCACCAGCAGGTCGACGGTGCGCTGCGCGGCGGCCGCGGCGGCGGCCGGGTCGACGCCGCGCTCGAAGCGCCGGGACGCCTCGGAGGACAGCTTGTGGCGGCGGGCCGTACGGGCGATCGACACCTGGTCGAAGTGGGCGGCCTCGATGACGATGTCGGAGGTCGCGTTCTCCAGGTCCTCGTGATCCGCGATCTCGGTGTTGGCGCCGCCCATGACGCCGGCGAGGCCGATGGGGCCGCGCTCGTCGGTGATGACCAGGTCCTCGGCGTGGAGCTTGCGCTCGACGCCGTCGAGGGTGACGAGCTTCTCGCCCTCCTCGGCCCGGCGCACGCCGATGGTGCCCTGGACGCGGCTGCGGTCGTAGGCGTGCAGCGGCTGACCGAGCTCCATCATCACGTAGTTGGTGATGTCGACGGCGAGCGAGATCGGGCGCATGCCGACCTTCTGCAGCCGGCGCTGGAGCCAGATCGGCGAGCGCGCCTCGGGGCTGAGGCCGGTCACCGTACGGGCGGTGAAGCGGTCGCAGCCGAGCGGGTCCGAGACCTGCACCGGGTAGCCGAAGGCGTTCGGGCCGGGCACGTCGAGCAGGGCCGGGTCGCGCAGCGGCAGGCCGTAGGCGATGGCGGTCTCGCGGGCGACGCCGCGGATGGACAGGCAGTCGCCGCGGTTGGCGGTGACGGCGATGTCCAGGACCTCGTCGACCAGTTCGAGCAGCTCGATGGCGTCCTTGCCGACCTCGGTCTCCGGCGGCAGCACGATGATGCCGTGGGTGCCGTCGTCGCCCATGCCCAGCTCGTCGCTGGAGCAGATCATGCCGTGGGACGTCTTGCCGTAGGTCTTGCGGGCGCTGATGGAGAAGCCGCCGGGCAGGGTGGCGCCGGGCAGGACCACGACGACCTTGTCGCCGACGGAGAAGTTGCGGGCGCCGCAGACGATCTCCTGCGGCTCACCGGTGCCGTTGGCCTGGCCGACGTCGACGGTGCAGAAGCGGATCGGCTTCTTGAAGCCCTCCAGCTCCTCGATGGTCAGCACCTGGCCGACGACCAGCGGGCCCTTGAGGTCGGCGCCGAGCTGTTCGACGGTCTCGACCTCCAGGCCGGCCGAAATGAGCTTGGCCTGCACGTCGCGGCCGGTCTCGGTGGCCGGCAGGTCGACGTACTCCCGCAGCCAAGAAAGCGGGACCCGCATCAGATCTCCATCCCGAACGGCCGGGTGAACCGGACGTCACCCTCGACCATGTCTCGCATGTCCTCGACGTTGTGGCGGAACATCAGCATCCGCTCGATGCCGAACCCGAAGGCGAAGCCGCTGTACTTCTCCGGGTCGACGCCGCAGGCGGTGAGCACCCGCGGGTTGACCATGCCGCAGCCGCCCAGCTCGATCCAGCCCTCGGACGAGCAGGTGCGGCAGGGCCGGTCGGGGTTGCCGACGGACTCGCCCTTGCAGACGTAGCAGAGCATGTCCATCTCGGCGCTCGGCTCCGTGAAGGGGAAGAAGTTCGGCCGCAGCCGCGTCTTCATGCCCTCGCCGAACAGCGACTGGACCATGTGGTCCAGGGTGCCCTTGAGGTCCGACATGGTCAGGCCCTCGTCCACCGCGAGCAGCTCGACCTGATGGAAGACCGGGGTGTGCGTGGCGTCCAGCTCGTCCGTGCGGTACACGCGGCCGGGGCAGATCACGTACACCGGCAGCTCGCGGTCGAGCAGCGAGCGGATCTGCACGGGCGAGGTGTGGGTGCGCAGCACGACACCGGAGTCCGCGCCACCGTCGGGACCCTGCACGAAGAAGGTGTCGGCCTCGCCGCGGGCCGGGTGGTCCGGGCCGATGTTCAGCGCGTCGAAGTTGAACCACTCGGCCTCGACCTGCGGGCCCTCGGCGACCTCGTAGCCCATGGCCACGAAGATGTCCTCGATGCGCTCGGACAGGGTGGTGAGCGGGTGGCGGGCGCCGGCCGGCACGCGGTCGTGGGGCAGCGTGACGTCCACGGCCTCCTCGACCAGCACGCGCTGGTCGCGCTCGGCCTCCAGCTCGGCCTGGCGGGCGGCGAGCGCCTTGTTCACGGCGCCGCGGGCCTGGCCCACACGCTTGCCGGCGTCGGCCTTGGCGTGCGGCGGCAGGGCGCCGATCTCGCGGTTGGCGAGGGCCAGCGGGGAGGTGCCGCCGGTGTGGGCGGTCTTGGCCTCCTGGAGCGCGTCGAGGGAGTCCGCGGCGGCGAAGGCGGCGAGCGCCTCGTCCCGCATGCGCTCGATGGCTTCTGGTTTCAGTGCCTCGACCTCGACAGGGTCGTACGACTTGTTCGGTGCCGACATCTCTTCCCGTGCTTCCGGTTGGCTGGCGGATGGCCCCGTACCGACTCGCGGACATCTCGTCTCGGTGTGGGGACACAAAGGTGCCAAAGGCCGAGTCTAACGGGGTTGAGGTGAGCGAATGCGCCCGTGGGGCCCGGTCCGGCTCTCAGGTGAGGTACGCCGGTGCCGCCACGGGCAACGTAAATCGGAACAGCGCGCCGCCCCCGGGGGCGCGCCCGACCGTGATGGTGCCGCCGTGGGCTTCGACGATGCCCTTGACGATGTAGAGCCCGAGGCCGGTGCCGCCGCGCTTGCTGCCCCGCCAGAAGCGGGTGAAGACGCGGTTCATGGACTCCTCCGGGATGCCGGGGCCTTCGTCGCTCACGGTGACCGACGTGCCGGTGTCCTCTCCCTCGCGGGGGGACGGCGAGGCCGTGATGTCAATGGTGACCGTTCCGTCGCCGTGCCGCACCGCATTTTCGATGAGGTTGCTCAGCACCTGGTCGATCTTGTCGGGGTCGGCCCACAGGGCGGGCAGCGGCTGCTCGACGCGCAGCAGGAACCGGTCGGCGGGCTGCCCGGCGGCGACGTACGCCTGGATGTGCCGTCCGACGGCCGCGCCGATGTCGACGGGCTGGCGCCGCACCTCCAGCCGGCCGCTGTCGATCCGCGAGATGTCGAGGAGCTCGGCGATGAGCCGGGTGACCCGGTCGGCGTCGGCGTCGACGGTCTCCAGCATCAGCCGCTTCTGGTCGTCGGTGAAGCGTTCCCACTTGGCGAGCAGCGTCGCGGTGAAGCCCTTGACGGAGGTGAGCGGCGAGCGCAGCTCGTGCGCGACGGTGGCGATCAGCTCGGCGTGGCTGCGCTCGGTGCGGCGGCGGGCCTCGGTGTCGCGCAGCGAGACGACCACCCGGCGCACGGGCCCGGTCGGTTCGGCGCGGACGTAGCGCACGGCGACCAGCACCTCGCGGCCGCCCGGCAGCAGGAGGTTGCGCTCGGGCTGGCCGCGGCGGATGGCGAGGCCGCCGTAGGGGTCGGTCAGCTGCCACCAGCGCCGGCCCTCGAGGTCCTCCAGGGGCAGTGCGGTCTCCAGGCGCCGGCCGAGGGCGCCGGCTGCGGGGACGGCGGTGATGCGCTCGGCGGCGGCGTTGAAGCAGATCACGTGCCCGTGCTCGTCGGCCACGACGAGGCCGTCGGGCAGATCGTCGGGGTCGATGCCGTGGCAGGCGGTGTCCTCGGACGGCCGTCGCACCTGATGTGCCCCCGGTGCGCTGCTCGTGCCGACACTCATCCCCGTACCCCACCTCTCACGACGGCTGAGGGGCCCCGAGCTGGTCACCTTACTAGCTGTCGGTGACGGAGCGGCACCCTCCGGAGGCGCGCTGTGCACGGGCCGACGCGTAGAGACATACGGCGGCGGCGGTGGCGAGGTTCAGGCTCTCGGCCTTTCCGTGGATGGGGACGCGCACGACGGCGTCCGCCAGCGCGCGGGTCTCCTCCGGGAGCCCCCAGGCCTCGTTGCCGAACACCCAGGCGGTGGGCCCGCCCATGGTGTCCCCGTCCAGCTCGGCGTCGAGGTCGTGGTCGCCAGCGCCGTCGGCGGCGAGGACCCGCACCCCGGCGTCCTTGAGGCCGGCCACGGCCCGTTCCACGGGGACGCCGACGGCGACCGGCAGATGGAACAGGGAGCCCACGGAGGCCCGTACGGCCTTGGGGTTGTAGAGGTCGACGGAGGCGTCGGTGAGGACGACGGCCTCGGCGCCCGCGGCGTCGGCGCAGCGCAGCACGGTCCCGGCGTTCCCGGGGTCGCGGACATGGGCGAGGACGGCGACCAGCTTGGGGCGGGCGGCGAGGATGTCCTCGAAGGGGGTGTCGACGAACCTGCAGACCCCGACGAGCCCCTGCGGCGTCACGGTGGTGGAGATGTCGGCGATCACCTGCTCGTCGGCGAGGTGCACCCGGGCGCCGGCGGTCCGGGCCTCGCCGATGATGTCGGCGTACCGCTCGGCCGCCTCGACGGTGGCGAACAGTTCGACGAGGGTCTCCCCGTGGGCGGCGGCCTCCCGCACGGCCTGCGGCCCCTCGGCCAGGAACAGCCGCTCCTTGCCCCGGAAGTTCCGCTTCGCCAGGCGCCGGGCGGCGAGCACACGCTGCGAACGGGGGGAGATCAGCTCGGGGGCGGCGGGGCGCATGCGTTTCTTCACCTTCACAAGTAGTCGACGCCGGGTGCGGGGAACCGCGCCACCGGCCAAAGAAAGGACCCGCAGGCGTCACAGCCTGCGGGTCCAGTCACGTCGGCTCAGAGCCAGCGCGGCGTCACGCGGCCTTCGGCGCGTTGACGTCGCTCGGGAGCGCCTTCTGGGCGACCTCGACGAGCGCGGCGAAAGCGTTGGCGTCGTTGACGGCCAGCTCGGCCAGGATCTTGCGGTCCACCTCGACGTTGGCGGCCTTCAGACCCTGGATGAAGCGGTTGTACGTGATGCCGTTCGCGCGGGCAGCGGCGTTGATGCGCTGGATCCACAGCTGGCGGAAGTCACCCTTGCGCTTCTTGCGGTCGTTGTAGTTGTAGACCAGCGAGTGGGTGACCTGCTCCTTGGCCTTGCGGTACAGACGCGAACGCTGACCGCGGTAGCCGGAGGCCTGCTCGAGGATCGCCCGGCGCTTCTTGTGGGCGTTGACTGCCCGCTTGACGCGTGCCACTTTGTTTAACTCCTTGTAGCGGGGCCGCGGTTGGACTCACACGGCCCGGAATCGATGGGGTCCCGGTCCAGACGCACGGCGCTCGTGCGGAGCGCCGCGGACGTCACTTGCCGAGAAGCTTCTTGATCTTCGCGGCGTCGCCCGGGGCCATCTCGGCGTTGCCGGTGAGGCGACGCGTCACACGGGACGACTTGTGCTCGAGCAGGTGGCGCTTGCCGGCGCGCTCACGGAGCACCTTGCCGGAGCCGGTGACCTTGAAGCGCTTGCTGGCACCGCTGTGCGACTTGTTCTTCGGCATAGCGCCGTTCTCTCCTCGTGGGTGGCGCTCCGGTGCCCGGTCGTGAAACCGGGCACGGTGGAGCGTCGCTCGTTTGTCGGTTATGTCCTGGGGACGGTGTCCCCCGGGATCACGCCTCGGCGGAGGCCTCGGCAGGAGCCTCGGACTCCACGCCGTTCTCGGTGTCCGCGGCGTTCTGCGACTTGCCGGGGTTGGCCTTCGCTTCTGCCTTGCGGGCTTCCTGCGCCTGGCGGGCCTCGGCCATCGCCTCGGTCTTCTTCTTGTGCGGACCGAGAACCATGATCATGTTTCGGCCGTCCTGCTTCGGGTTCGACTCGACGAAACCGAGGTCCTGGACGTCCTCCGCGAGACGCTGCAGCAGTCGGTAGCCCAGCTCGGGCCGGGACTGCTCGCGACCACGGAACATGATCGTGATCTTGACCTTGTCGCCCTGCTTGAGGAACCGGACGACGTGACCCTTCTTGGTGTCATAGTCGTGCGGGTCGATCTTCGGCCGGAGCTTCATCTCCTTGATGACCGTGTGCGCCTGGTTCTTGCGCGCCTCACGGGCCTTCATGGCCGACTCGTACTTGAACTTCCCGTAGTCCATGAGCTTGCACACGGGCGGACGGGCGTTCGCCGCGACCTCGACCAGGTCCAGGTCGTACTCCTGCGCAAGCTCCAGTGCCTTGGCCAGCGGGACGATGCCCACCTGCTCGCCACTGGGACCGACAAGTCGCACCTCGGGAACGCGAATCCGGTCGTTGATGCGGGGCTCGGCGCTGATGGATCCTCCTCGGTTAGCACCACACGGCGGTCTGGCGGACAGCCGCGTATGTCTCTTCTAGACAGACCTAACCGCGCCGAAGCACAAAAAATGCCCCGGACGATCACAGGCGGGGCTCCAAGCACTTCCGGAGCACCGCCGCGATGCCGCGGGGCGCGATTCGGGCGACTCCATCGTCCGTACGGAACGATGGTGGCCGCCTGACCGGGGTGACCCGCCGTCCCGGGGGACGGTCAGGTGGGAGATCGGAGCCTCCACTTGTGGGCTGGCGACAGAGGTCTCCAGCCGGTCGTTACACAAGGCTAGCAGGATCCCCGGGGCGGCGCTAACCGGCCCGCACCAGGGCCCCGCACGCGCGGGGCCTATCGTGTGGGGCATGAGTGACACCTCCCCCTCGGACAGCCCCGAGACCTCCGGCTCCACCGACTTCGACGCCATGACCCGCGACATCGCCGAGGTGCCGGCGGTCGAGGTCATCGTGACCGTCGCGGTCAACCTGATGAGCGCGGCCGCCGTGAAGCTCGGTCTGACCGAGGAGGGCGACAAGTACAAGGACCTCGACGAGGCCCGCAAGCTGATCCACGCCCTCGCCGGCCTGCTGGACGCGAGCACGACCGAGATCAGCTCCTTCCACGCCGCCCCGCTGCGCGACGGCCTGAAGTCGCTGCAGCTCGCCTTCCGCGAGGCGTCCGTGGTGCCGGACGAGCCGGGCCAGGGACCGGGCGAGAAGTACACCGGCCCCGTCTACGGCTAGATCCTTCTGCTCAATCGCGTACGTACAGGGGCTCGCCCGGAGGCGTGGTCCCGGCCGGCAGCAGTGCCAGGTCGAGGCCGCGCACCAGGCGGGCCCTCAGTGTCTCGTCGGCCGCGAGCCGCTGGGCGACCGACCGCGCCGCCTCCGCGGGCTCGGCGGCGTCGATGACGAGGGCCAGGGTGCCGTCGGCCCGGCCCGGCCCGAGATGGGCGCGCAGGACGGCGGGCTCGGCGGCCACGACGGCCCGTACGGCCTCCCGTACGGCCGGGTCGGCCAGCGGGTCCGTGGTCGTACGGCCCTCCGCCACCGCCAGCAGGGAGCGTCCCGTCAGCTCGTAGGGCACGGGTCCGGCCAGGTCCAGGACGATCGTGTCCGCCTTCTCGTGCGCGGCGGCCTCCAGGGCCGAGCGCAGCGGGACCGCGACCGGGCGGGCCGCCGGGTCCCAGCGGGCGAGGGACTCGGTGGAGGTGAAGGCGGGCAGCGCGGTGCGGTTCCCGGCCTTGAGGGTGGGGACGGCCATGTCGCTGGTCTTCTCGCGGCGCAGCCCCTTCTCGTCCTCCTCCACCTCGCCGAGCACGGCCACGACGGGCACCAGCAGCCGGGCGTCCCTGAGTGCCTCGAGGACCGGGCCCTCGGCGGTGCGGTCCTCGGCCCAGGCGGCGAGCGCGGCGCTCAGCCGGGGGTCGGCGGTGCCGTCGTCGTCGGAGAAGGGTGAGTCGGGAATGTTCTTGTTCGCCACGGTCACCGACCCTATCGGGGGGATCCTGCTGCGCTTGTGCGGCCCCGGAAACCCCGATGTGACGCACGGCCCGCCTCGTCCCCCATTTCTGACACGGCTTTCACCTCCGGCTAACGGACCGCTCAGGTGGGGCGCCCACGATCGCGGCCATGGAGTCTCCCCCACGCCGCCGTGCCCGTCCGCTGCTGTGCGGCGCCCTCGCCGCCGCCGTCGTCCTGGGCGGCACGGTCCACGGGACATCCCGGGCGCACCGTGCGGCCGGGCCCGTATCGTCGGCGTCCGCGCCGGCGTCCGGGTCCGCCTCGCCGCCGGCGGGTGAGGAGGCTTCGGTGGAACGTGTGGCACGGCCGACGGTGGACCGCGACGCGCTGCTGGCGCGGGCGATGCGGGAGGTCGACGTCCCGGACGGGGCCCGGGTGTCGGTGGGCGTGCTGGACCTTGCGTCCGGGGAGAGCGCCACGTTCGGGGAGGGCTCCTTCGACACGGCGAGTGTCGTCAAGGTCGACATCCTGGCGGCACTGCTGCTGCGCGCCCAGGACGCGGGACGAGGGCTGACGCCCACGGAGCGGGCGGACGCCGCCGCGATGATCGAGCACAGCGACAACGCCGCCGCGTCCCGGCTGTGGCGGGCGATCGGCGCGGCGGCCGGGCTGGACGCGGCGAACGAGCGGTTCGGCCTCACGGACACGGAGGGCGGCGCCGGGATGCTGTGGGGCCTGACCCGCACCACGGCCGCCGACCGGCTGCGGCTGCTGCGCCAGGTGTTCGGGGAGGAGTCGGAGCTGGACGCGGCGTCGCGGGCGTATGTACGCACGCTGATGGGCCGGATCGCGCAGGGGCAGCACTGGGGGGTGTCGGCGGCCGCCGACGGCTCCGGGTGGGCGCTGAAGAACGGCTGGTTGCCGCGTACGGCCACGGGCCTGTGGGACGTCAACAGCGTCGGGCGGGTGACGTCCCGGGGACGCGAACTGCCGGTCGCCGTGCTGTCGGACGGCCATACGACCCAGGCGCGCGGGATCTCGGTGGTGGAGGCGGCGGCGGTGGCCGCGGTGTCGGTGTTCTCCGGGGACGACGCGTCCTCGGGGTGAGGGTCAGGCGCCGAGTCCGAAGCGGCCGCGGCGGCCTCGCCAGACGGCGACGGACGCGGCGAGGAGGAGGGCTCCGGCGCCGCCCGCGAGCCAGGCCGTCCAGCCCGCCGGGCCGTCGTCGGTGGCGGCGGCGTCCGGGCCCGGGCCGAAGTACTCCTCGCTGTGCGCGACCGGCTTCAGCTGCCGGGCCTTCAGCCGGTCCGCCTTCGCGAGGGCCGCGGCCGGGTCGACGAAGCCGTAGCCGCGGGAGTCGTCGCGGCCGGAGGCGGGCGCGTTGCGGGCCGTGTCCTCGAGGAGCTTCTTGACCTGGGCGGGGGTCAGGTCCGGGTGGGCGGCCTTGATCAGGGCGGCCGCGCCGGAGACGAAGGCGGCCGCCGCGCTGGTGCCCCAGCCCTCGTAGTACTTGCGGTCGGGGTCGGCGATGACGACCTTGTCGCCGGGCGCGCTGACGGTGGCGTACCAGCGGCGGGTGGAGAAGGAGGCGCGGGTGCCGTAGCGATCGACGGCGGTCGCGGCGATGACGCCCGGGTAGGCGGCCGGATAGGAGATGTGGTCGCCCTTCTCGCCGCCGTTGCCCGCCGAGGCGACGACGACGGCGCCCTTGCTCAGCGCGTACTGGACGGCCTCGTCCTCGCCGGCCTCGGGGTGGGCGGACTTGGAGTCGTCGCCGAGCGAGAGGTTGATGACGTCGGCGCCGTGGTCGGCGGCCCAGCGGATGCCTTCGGCGAGGGCGTTGCCCCGGGTGTTGCGGGCCTTGGCACGGGCGGAGTCGCCGTCCTCCAGGATGACCCGCACGGGGAGGATCTTGGCCTGTGGGGCGATGCCCAGGACGCCGTCGCCGTTGCCCTCGCCGTGGCCGTGACCGGCGATGATGCCGGCCATCGCGGTGCCGTGCCGGGCCCAGGCGCGGTCACCGCGCTCGGCGCCGAAGCCGACCATGTCCTTGCCGGCGAGGACGTTGCCCGCCAGGTCCGGGTGGTCTTCGTCCACGCCGGTGTCGAGGACGGCGACGGTGACGCCGGCGCCCTTGGTGGTGCGCCAGGCCTCCTGGGTGTGCATGGCCTCCAGGGCCCACTGCTGGGCGCGTATGGAGTCGGCGTGCGCGGGGGTGGCGGGCAGGACGGCCAGGCAGGCGCCGAGCAGGGCCGCGAGGGGGCCGGTGCGCCGGGTCGGGAAGGTTTTCACGGCTCTGGTCACGGCGGCGGGCGCCGGTTTGTTCAGGGGGGCGGTCATGACGAGGGCTCCGCGGACGGGCCGACGTTTCTGCGCAGGGAGCGTTCGACGCGGTCGGCGAGGCCCCGCGCCTCGTGGCCGAGTCCGGTCTGGGCGACGGCGGAGGTGGCGCCGGAGCGCATGGCCTCCTCGGCGGGCTCGGGCCGGGCGACCACGCGGTCGTCGGCCCAGCCGGAGACGGCGTAGACGACGACGGGCGCGTCGGTGAGCACGGAGATGGTCCAGGCGGCCCGCTGGGCGTCGCCGAACCCGGCGGCCAGGGTGCCCTTGGGGGCGTAGGGGCGGGGCACGAGGTCGGCTCGTCGGTCGAGGCCGTCGCGGGCGAAGCGGGCGTCGAGCGCGCGCATCGTCGCGGCGTCGGCCTTGGTGAACAGCAGGCCGACGGTGGTGACATGACTCTGGGTGGCGTCGATGTAGGTGGCGCGCAGCAGGCGCCGGCAGCCGGCCGGGGCGAGGGCCTTGCGCAGCAGCGGGTCGAGGGCGTCCGCGCATCCGGTGTCGGGGGCCACGGCGATCCGCGTCCAGGTCCGATCGGCGCCGCCGGGGCCGGCGCCCTTGCCGTCCACGGTGGGCGGGAAGAGACGGTCGACGGGGATGCTGTGCCACAGCGTTCCGGCCGTGGCGAAAGTGCCCTGGTCGCCGCCGCCGGGCTCGCCGACCAGCCAGCTACCGGTCAGGGCACCGCCGATCAGCCCGAGTCCGAGGACGCCACAGGCGGCGGCGAGGGCGATCCGCGGCCGGAGCCGCAGGCCGCCGAGGGGACGCGGGCGGGTCCCCGCGTCGTACCCCTCGGGCTCCCCGAACGACACGACGGGCCGCCCGGGGGGCGGAGGTGTGGGGGCGCTCCAGGAGAGCGAGGGGTCGGGCGGGAAGGGGGCGTGGCCGGGAGCGGGTGCGGGGTTCTGCGGCGGCATGGGGTTCTGCGGCGGCGCGGGGGGCGCGCCGAACCCGCTGGGGGCGCCGGACGGCGGAGTGGTGCCGGGCCGGGCGGATGCGCCGGGGGGCGTCGAGGCGGTACCCGGCCGGGTGGGCGCGGCGGCCGAGGGTGTGCCCGGCCGGGCAGGCGCAGGCGTGCCGGGGGCCGGCGGCTCGCCGGGGATCGGCCGCAGCCGGAACGTGGTCTCGGCAGACGTCTCGGCGGGGGCGCGGCGCGCCTGGGGGCCTGGCTCGGGGTGCCGGGGCGCCGGGGGCCGGAGGGTGGCACGGTCCGGACCGCCGCGCTCGGCGGGCAGCGGGCTGCCGGCGCCAGGGCGCGAGGGGGCCTGTGGGGCAGACGCCGACGGGGCGTCCGAGCGTGCCGCCGTACTCGGGTAACCCCCGCCGATGGGCTGGGCGTCCGGACGCGGGGCGGCACCGGGGTACCCACCCGCCGAGGGCGCAGCCGACGGCCGACCTTGGCGCGGGGCCGTGCTCGCCCCGTTGGAGGGCTGAGCGTCCTGCCGCGGGGCCGTGCCAGGGTAGCCCCCGGCCGAGGGCGCAGCCGACGGCCGGTCCCGGCGCGGGGCCGTGCTCGCTCCGTCGGAGGGCTGAGCGTCCTGGCCCGGGGCGGCACCGGGGTACCCACCGGCCGAGGGCGCAGCCGACGGCCGGTCCCGGCGCGCGGCCGTGCTCGCCCCATTGGACGGCTGGGCGTCCTGGCCCGGGGTCGGGCTCGCCGGAGCGCTCTGGGGCGCGTCCTGGCGGCCCGCCGTAGGCGGGGTGTCCGGGAAGCGGGCCGATGCCCGGGGCGGCGGCGGGGCGTCGAGGGGCGGCTGGGGCGCCGACGGGGGCGCGGGGGCGGTGCTCGGCGGTTCCGGGGGTTCGTGGGGCGGGGCGGGGTGGCCGGGGGTGGCGGGGCCGCCGGGGGTGGGGGTGTGGCGGGGCGCGGTGGGATCGGGGCGCGGCGCGCTTCCGTGCTCATGCACCCCCCGTTTCCTCGTGTCCGGGCCCGTCCTCGTCCACGGGCCGTCGTCCCCGGTGCCGGTGCGCCCGGCGGACTTCTCCGACCAGGCACGCATACCCGCACCCGGGGAGCGTCATCCCGGCGCGGTGCGCGACCGGTGGCGTTCCCCTTGCGTGCGCGTCACTCTACGGGTTGATGCCGGGCGAGCGGGAACCAGTCCGCGACCCCGTGCACATCTGCCCGGAACGTCCCCCTACCCTGCGGTAATCCGGTCTGGCAGGCTTCGTTCATGACTGCGCGCGCCGCCGACCGGGCCCGTTACGACCGGGCCACCGCCCATCTCGACGCCCCTCTCGCGATCGTGGACCTGGACGCCTTCGACGCCAACGCGGACGACATGCTCCGCCGGGCCGGCGGCAAGCCGATCCGGGTCGCGAGCAAGTCCGTGCGCTGCCGGGCGCTGCTCGAACGCGTCCTCGCGAAGGACGGCTTCGCGGGGATCATGTCTTTCACCCTCGCCGAGTCCCTGTGGCTGGCGCGGTCCGGTTTCGACGACGTCCTGCTGGCCTATCCGTCCGCCGACCGGGCCGCCTTCGCCGAGCTGACGAGCGATCCCAAGCTCGCGGCGGCGGTCACCGTGATGATCGACGACCCGGCGCAGCTGCGGCTGATCGACGAGTCCCGCGCGGGCGGCCGTGAAGTGGTGCGGGTGTGCCTGGAGTTGGACACCTCGCTGCGGCTGTTCGGCGGCCGGGTGCGGGTCGGGGCCCGCAGGTCGCCGCTGCACTCCCCCGCACAGGTCGCCGACATGGCCCGCGCGGTGGCCCGCCGCCCGGGATTCGAGGTGGTCGGGATCATGGCGTACGAGGGGCATGTCGCCGGGGTCGGGGACTCCGTGCCGGGGCGTCCGCTGCGCTCGCGTGCCGTCCGGCTGATGCAGGCCACGGCCCGTAAGGAGCTGGCGGAGCGGCGGGCCGCCGTGGTGCGGGCGGTCCGGGCCGTGGTGCCGGAGCTGCGGTTCGTGAACGGCGGCGGGACGGGAAGCGTCCAGTTCACCGCGGCCGAGGAGTGCGTCACCGAGATCGGCGCCGGTTCGGGCCTGTACGTGCCGCGTCTGTTCGACAACTACACGTCGTTCGACGGGCGTCCGGCGGCGCTGTTCGCGCAGCCGGTGGTGCGCAGGCCGGGGGTCGGTGTGGTGACCGTGCTCGGCGGCGGCTACCCCGCCTCGGGTGTCGCGGGCAAGGACCGGCTGCCGGTGCCGTATCTGCCGGAGGGCCTGCGGTACGACCCTCAGGAGGGCCCCGGCGAGGTGCAGACCCCGCTGCTGGGTTCCCCGGCGGACGATCTGCTGCTCGGGGACAAGGTGTGGTTCCGGCACGCCAAGGCCGGTGAGCTGTGCGAGCGGTTCGACGCGCTGCATCTCGTCCGCGGCGACCGGGTGACGGACACCGTGCCGACGTACCGGGGCGAGGGCCACACCTTCCTGTAGCCGGGCACCGGCCGGAAGGGACACTCCCCTCCGGCCGGACACGGCCTAGAGCGGCGTGACGTACGCCCCGGCGATCCCGCCGTCGACCAGGAAGTCGGTGGCGTTGACGAAGGAGGAGTCGTCGCTGGCCAGAAAGGCGACGGCGGCGGCGATCTCCTCGGCCTCGGCGAACCGGCCGACGGGGATGTGCACGAGGCGCCGGGCGGCGCGCTCCGGGTCCTTGGCGAACAGCTCCTGCAGCAGCGGGGTGTTGACCGGTCCGGGGCACAGGGCGTTGACGCGGATGCCGTCCCGGGCGAACTGCACGCCCAGTTCCCGCGACATGGCCAGTACACCGCCCTTGGAGGCCGTGTACGAGATCTGCGAGGTGGCGGCGCCCATCCGTGCCACGAAGGACGCGGTGTTGATGATGGAGCCCTTGCCCTGGCGCCGCATGTACGGGATGGCGGCCTTGCAGCACAGGTAGACGGAGGTGAGGTTGACCTCCTGGACCCGCTTCCACGCCTCCAGGCCGGTCTCCAGGATGGAGTCGTCGTCGGGCGGCGAGATCCCGGCGTTGTTGAAGGCGATGTCGACGCTGCCGTAGGTGTCGTACGCGGTCTTGAACAGCGCCTCGACCTGCTCGGGGTCGGTGACGTCGACCTCGACGTAGATCCCGCCGACCTCCTCGGCGGCGGCCTTGCCGCGCTGTTCGTCGACGTCGCCGCAGACGACGTGCGCGCCTTCGGAGGCGAGCCGGCGGGCGGTGGCGAGGCCGATGCCGCTGCCGGCTCCGGTGATGACGGCCGTACGGCCGGCGAGGCGACGGCACACGATTGCTTCGGTCACTGTGCGGGACCCTCCGTGCTGATGAAGACGTTCTTGGTCTCGGTGAAGGCGCTCAGGGCGTCCGGTCCCAGTTCACGGCCGATGCCGGACTGCTTGAACCCGCCGAACGGGGTCCAGTAGCGGACGCTGGAGTGGGAGTTGACGGACAGGTTGCCGGCGCGGACGGCCTGGGAGACGCGCAGGGCGCGGCCGACGTCGCGGGTCCACAGGGAGCCGGACAGGCCGTAGTCGGTGGCGTTGGCGAGGCGCACGGCGTCCGCCTCGTCGTCGAAGGGCAGGACCACGGCGACGGGTCCGAAGACCTCCTCGACGGCCACCCGTGCCGCCGGGTCGACGCCGGTGAGGACGGTCGGCGGGTACCAGAAGCCGGGCCCCTCGGGCGCCGTGCCGCGGATGCCGGGCGCCTTCGGGTCGACGTAGGAGCGGACCCGGTCGAGCTGGGCGCGGGAGATCAGCGGGCCCATCTGGGTCTGCTCGTCGGCCGGGTCGCCGACCGTCACGGCCTCGATCGCGGGGGCCAGGAGCTCCAGGAAGCGGTCGTGGACGGAGCGCTGGACGAGGATGCGGGTGCGGGCGCAGCAGTCCTGACCGGAGTTGTCGAGGAAGGACAGGGGCGCGGCGGCCGCGGCGGCTTCGAGGTCGGCGTCGGCGAAGACGATGTTGGGGCTCTTGCCGCCGAGTTCGAGGGTGACGCGCTTGAGCTGGGCGGAGCCCTTGGCGAGGATCTGCTTGCCGACGGCGGTGGAGCCGGTGAACACGATCTTCGCGACGCCGGGGTGGGTGACCAGGGCGTCGCCGGTGACCGGGCCGTGGCCGGGCAGGACCTGGAACAGCCCCTCCGGCAGCCCGGCCTCCAGGGCGAGTTCGGCCAGGCGCAGGGCGGTCAGCGGGGTCGTCTCGGCGGGCTTGAGCAGGACCGCGTTGCCGGCCGCGAGCGCGGGGGCGGTGCCCCAGGCGGCGATCGGCATGGGGAAGTTCCAGGGGGCGATGACGGCGACGACACCGAGCGGTTCGTGGATCGTCACGTTCAGGCCGCCGGCGACCGGGATCTGCCGGCCGGTGAGCCGCTCCACTCCCCCGGCCGCGTACTCGAGCAGATCGCGGACGTTGCCCGCCTCCCAGCGGGCGTTGCCGAGGGTGTGCCCGGCCTCGCGGACCTCCAGTCGGGCGAGTTCCTCGAGGTGGTCGTCGACGGTGACGGCGAACCGGCGCAGCAGGCGGGCGCGTTCGCCGGGGGCGAGGGCGGACCATCGGGCCTGCGCCTTCGTGGCGCGTACGACGGCCGCGTCCACGTCTGCCGCGCTCGCGGCCGGGACGGTGGCGACGACCTCTTCGGTGGCCGGGTTCAGTACCTGGAGCTGGTCTGATGCCTGGAGCCGGTCTGATGCCTGGAGCTGGTCGGACAAGAAGGGCCTCACATGCGTTCGAAGGAGCGGCGCAGCTCCCAGTCGGTCACCGCGGCGTCGAACGCGTCGAGTTCGCCGCGCGCCATGTTGCGGTAGTGGGCGACGACCTCGTCGCCGAAGGCGGCCTTGGCGATCGGGCTGTTCTCCCAGAGTTCGGCGGCCTCGCGCAGCGTGGTGGGGACGTGCTCGTAGTCGGCGGTGTAGGCGTTCCCGGGGCAGGGCTCGGGCAGTTCGAGCTTGTGCTCGATGCCGTACAGGCCGGCGGCGACGAGTCCGGCGACGGCGAGGTGCGGGTTGACGTCGCCGCCGGGGAGCCGGTTCTCGAAGCGCAGGGAGCGGCCGTGGCCGACGACGCGCAGGGCGCAGGTGCGGTTGTCGCGGCCCCAGGCGACGGCGGTCGGCGCGAAGGAGCCGGGCGCGAACCGCTTGTAGGAGTTGATGTTGGGCGCGTACAGCAGGGAGAAGTCGCGCAGGGCGGCGAGCTGGCCGGCCAGGAAGTGCCGCATGACCTCAGACATGCCGTCGGGTCCGGCCATCACGCTGTCGCCGCCGGTGTCGGTGAGCGAGAGGTGGATGTGGCAGGAGTTGCCCTCGCGCTCGTTGTACTTGGCCATGAAGGTGATGGAGACGCCCTCCTGGGCGGCGATCTCCTTGGCGCCGGTCTTGTAGACGGCGTGCTGGTCGCAGGTGACGAGGGCCTCGTCGTAGCGGAACACGATCTCGTGCTGGCCGGGGTTGCACTCGCCCTTGGCGGACTCGACGGTGAGCCCGGCGGCCGCCATCTCGTTGCGGATGCGGCGCAGCAGGGGCTCGATACGGCCGGTGCCCAGCACCGAGTAGTCGATGTTGTACTGGTTCGCCGGGGTGAGGTCCCGGTAGCCGGCGTCCCAGGCCTGCTCGTAGGTGTCCTTGAAGACGATGAACTCCAGCTCGGTGCCGACGTTCGCCGTGTAGCCGAGCTCGGCGAGGCGCTCCAGCTGGCGGCGCAGGATCTGGCGGGGCGCGGCGGCCACGGGTGAGCCGTCCTCCCACGCGAGGTCGGCGATGAGCATCGCGGTGCCGGCGTTCCAGGGGACGCGGCGCAGGGTGCTGAGGTCGGGGTGCATGGCGAAGTCGCCGTAGCCGCGGTCCCAGGAGGACATGGCGTAGCCGTCGACGGTGTTCATCTCGGTGTCGACGGCGAGCAGGTAGTTGCAGCCCTCGGTGCCGTGGTGCAGGACCTCGTCGAGGAAGAAGCGGGCGGCGAACCGCTTGCCCTGGAGCCGGCCTTGCATGTCGGGGAAGGCCAGGACGACAGTGTCGATCTCACCGCCGGCGACGAGGGCGCGCAGCTCCTCGACGCTCAGCGGGGGTGTGCGGTCTGCCACGGGAGAGCCTCCATTCGGCTACTTCGGTCAGCCGGGAGCCATAAGGTATTGCGCAGGACCATTGATTGGGAAGGGGGTCCGGTGACATGTCGCGGACGGACACGGGGCACGGGGCGCCCGGGGCCGCCGACCGGCTGACGTCGGTCCTGCGGCCGGTGCGGGCCGGCAACGGCTTCGAGGAGGCCCTGGAGCAGATCCTCCAGGTGGTCCGGCTGGGCCTGGTGCCGGGCGGGGAGCGGCTGCCGGCGGAGCGGGAGCTGGCGGAGCGGCTGGGGATCAGCCGGGTGACGCTGCGCGAGGTGCTGAAGGTGCTCCAGGACCAGGGCCTGGTCGAGTCGCGGCGCGGCCGGTACGGCGGCACGTTCGTGCTGCCGCGCACCGAGACGCCCGGCGAGGAGGAGCTGCGGCGCCGGCTGAAGGACGTCGACGTGGAGGACGCGCTGCGCTTCCGCGAGGTGCTGGAGGTGGGCGCGGCCGGGCTGTGCGCCGCGCACGGGCTGGACGAACGACAGGCGGACCGGCTGCGCGAGGCGCTGGCGCGCACGCACGACGCGCCGCTGAGCGAGTACCGGCGACTGGACACCCTGCTGCATCTGACGCTGGCCGAGCTGTCCGGCTCCCCCACACTGACCGCGCAGTACGCGGCGGTCCGCGCGAGCGTCAACGACCTGCTGGACTGCATCCCGCTGCTGGTGCGCAACCTGGAGCACTCGCAGCGCCAGCACACCGCGGTGGTGGAGGCCGTGATCGAGGGGAACGCCGATGAGGCGCGGGAGATCATGCGTGAGCACTGCGCGGGCACGGCGGCCCTGCTGCGCGGCTTCCTCGGCTGAGGGGCACCGCCCCTGACGTAACGGAGGACGGACAAGGAGAACCGGCCGGGCGTGACCGGGGGCGGGCGGGGAAGGATTTACGGGCGATTAACGCACGGGTCTTGCCTTGCGGGACGGCGACCGCAAAGGTATGGATCCATTTCATTGCGCCGGAGCCCGGTCGACCCCACCGTGCCCGGAACAGCCCGTGCCCGTCGCCCCGTGGGGAGTCCGCACATGTCCCAGGAATCCACCGACACCCCGTCCGCCGCGGAGGCGGACGACTATCTCAGCCGCAGGGCGCTGCGCCGCGGCAGCGCCGGCTGGGTGCTGCTGACCGGTCTCGGAGTCGCCTATGTCGTCTCCGGTGACTACTCCGGCTGGAACTTCGGCCTGGCGGAGGGCGGCTTCGGCGGCCTGGCGATCGCCATGGTGCTCATGGGCGCGATGTACGCGTGCATGGTGTTCGCGCTCGCCGAGCTGTCCTCGATCCTGCCGACGGCGGGCGGCGGCTACGGCTTCGCCCGCCGCGCGCTCGGCCCGTGGGGCGGCTTCCTCACCGGTACGGCCATCCTCATCGAGTACGTCCTCGCGCCCGCCGCGATCGTCATCTTCATCGGCGACTACGTCGAGTCCCTCGGCCTGTTCGGCCTGGAGTCGGGGTGGCCGCTGTATCTGGTGTGCTTCGCGATCTTCCTCGGCATCCATCTGTGGGGCGTCGGCGAGGCCCTGCGGTTCAGCTTCGTCGTCACCGGTATCGCGGTGGCGGCCCTGATCGTGTTCGCCCTGTCGGCACTGCCCGAGTTCTCCCTCGGTTCGCTGGACGACATCCCCGTGGACACCTCGGCCGCCGGGTCGAGTTCATGGCTGCCGTTCGGTCTGCTCGGGATCTGGGCGGCCTTCCCCTTCGGCATGTGGTTCTTCCTGGGCGTGGAGGGTGTGCCGCTGGCCGCCGAGGAGACGAAGGACCCGGCCCGCACGCTGCCCCGGGCGATCCGCTGGTCGATGGGCGTGCTCGTGGTCCTCGCCGTGGTGACGTTCTTCGCGGCGGCCGGGGCGCGCGGCTCGTCCGCCGTCCAGGACGCGGGCAACCCGCTGGTCGAGGCCCTGCAGCCGGACTGCGAGGCCACCGTGCTGAGCCGGATCGTCAACTACGCCGGTCTGGCCGGGCTGGTGGCGTCCTTCTTCTCCCTGATCTACGCCGGGTCGCGGCAGCTGTTCGCGCTGTCCCGCGCCGGCTATCTGCCCCGGTTCCTGTCCCTGACCAGCCGCCGCAAGGCTCCGTACCTGGGCCTGATCGTGCCCGGCAGCATCGGCTTCCTGCTGGCGGCGGCGTCCGGCAACGGCGCCCGGATGCTGAACATCGCCGTCTTCGGCGCGACGATCTCGTACGCGCTGATGTCCCTGTCGCACATCGTGCTGCGCCGCCGCGAACCGGAGCTGCCGCGGCCGTACCGGACGCCGGGCGGCGTGCTGACCTCCTCGGTGGCGCTGGTGCTGGCGTGCGCGGCGCTGGTGGCGACGTTCCTGGTGGACGTGACGGCGGCGTTCATCGCACTCGCGGTGTACGCGGTGGCCGTGGCCTACTTCGGCCTGTACAGCCGCAAGCATCTGGTGGCGAAGGCGCCGGAGGAGGAGTTCGCGGCGCTGGCGGCGGCCGAGGCAGAGTTGACGCGGGACTGAGGAGCACGGCACAGCGGGAAGGAGCGGTCGTGAGCAGGCCGTTGATCGGGGTCAGCACCTATCTGGAGGCGGGCGCGCGCTGGGGCGTGTGGGAGCTGGAGGCAGCCCTGCTGCCGGTCGGCTACCCGCGCCTGGTGCAGCGGGCGGGCGGCCTGGCCGCGATGCTGCCGCCGGACGACCCGGAGCACGCGGCGGCGGCCGTGGCCCGGCTGGACGGGCTGGTCGTCGCGGGCGGCCCGGACGTCGACCCGGTCCGGTACGGCGCCGAGCGCGACCCGCGCAGCGGGCCGCCGGCGCCGGACCGGGACGTCTGGGAGCTGGCCCTGATCGACGCGGCCCTGGCGGCGGGCGTCCCACTGCTCGGCATCTGCCGGGGCATGCAGCTGCTGAACGTCGCCCGCGGCGGGACGCTCGTCCAGCACCTCGACGGGCACGCGGAGGTCGTCGGCGTCTTCGGCGGCCACCCCGTCAAGCCGGTGCCCGGCACCCTGTACGCCGCCGCGGTCCCGGAGGAGACGACCGTCCCCACCTACCACCACCAGGCCGTCGACCGGCTCGGCGAGGGCCTGATCCCCACGGCCCACGCGGCCGACGGCACGGTGGAGGCGATCGAACTCCCCTCGTCCCCCTGGGTCCTGGGCGTCCAGTGGCACCCGGAAATGGGCGAGGACGTACGCGTGATGCGCGCCCTGGTGCAGGCGGCGGGCGGCTGACGCGCGGGGGCGCGGGCGCCGGCCGGCTGTTCCGCCGCCCGCCCCATCGCCGCGCCGGGTCCGTGGGCGCCGCCCCTCTCCGCGAGCCGACAGCGCTCGGCCGTTCCGCGGGCGGCCCACCGGCCGCACCCACGCGGGACCCGGGCGACCGATCCGGCGACCGCCCCACCGCCGCGCCGGGTCCGTGGGCGCCGCCCATCTCCGCGAGCCGACAGCGCTCGGCCGTTCCGCGGGCGGCCCACCGGCCGCACCCACGCGGGACCCGGGCGACCGATCCGGCGACCGTCCCACCGGGGCGCCCCGTACCCGGCCCCCGGGTGTGCCCGACTGTCCCCGTCGAGCCGGCGGCAAGCGTCCGCCTCACCGCACCCCCGTCTACGGGCCGGGCGCTGATCCAGCCCGGAGCGCTCGAGGGCCGGCCTCGCACCGCAGACCTCCGCTCCACCCGGCGGAGCCCCCCTCACCCCCGCGTCAGCGACAGCAGTTCCCGCGCCGGGCCCACCGGGCGGTGGCCCGTGGGCCAGACCGCGCGGAGGTCGCGGGCCAGGGAGACAGCGGCCAGCGGGATGGCGACCAGGCGGCGCATGGACAGTTCCTCGCCGACGGCGAGTTCGCTGAGGACGGCGGGACCGGCGCCGCTCACGGCGGCCGCCTTCACGGCCGTGGTGGAGGACAGTTCGATCAGCGGCCGGGCCAGTCCGCCCAGTGCCGCGTCCAGGACCTGCCGGGTGCCCGAGCCCTTCTCGCGCAGGATCAGCGGGGTCGCCGCCAGCTCCGTCGCGTCCAGCGGCCGGCGCCGCCGCGACCAGGCGTGCCCCGGCGCGGTCACCACGATCAGGCTGTCGTGGGCGATGACCACGGAGTCCAGCCCGGTCGGCACGGTCAGCCCCTCCACGAACCCCAGGTCCGCCTCGCCGGACAGCAGCCGCTCCGCGACCGCCGCCGAGTTCCCGGCGTGCAGGGACACCGCGGTGTCCGGCCGCTGGGCGCGCAGCGCGAGCAGCCAGCCCGGCAGCAGATACTCCGCGATGGTCATGCTCGCCGCGACCCGCAGCCGTGAGTCCCGCCGCACCCGCAGCGCCTGCGCCCCGGCGTCGAACGCCTCCGCCGCCTCCACGACCCGCCGCGCCCAGTCCGTGACCAGCGCCCCCGCGTCGGTCAGCCGTGAGCCGCGCGGCGACCGGTCCACCAGCGCGACCCCCAACTGGCGTTCCATGGAACGGATCCGGCTGCTCGCCGCCGGCTGGGTGATGCCCAGCTCCCGCGCCGCCCCGCCCAGACTGCCCAGTCGTGCCACCGCCAGCAGCAGCTCCATCGCGCCCAGATCGGGGACGCGGTGCGCCACGGATCCGGCGCGGAACCGCTGCTCCGCCTCCTCGCTCATAAGGTCAGTTTATGTCGCCATAGGAAGGGACTCCCTGGCGGGCGGTCCGCGGCGCCCCGACGCTGAGGTCATGGTCACCGCCGTCCGTCACCTCGGACCCAACTGGTACGCCGCCGTCATGGGCACCGCCGCCGTCGCCACCGCGGGCGCGGCGCTGCCCGTGCCCCGCGTCCCCGGTCTGCGCACCGTCTGCGCGGCCGTCTGGGCGCTGTCGCTGCTGCTGCTCCTCGCCCTGCTCGCGGCTCGCGCGCTGCACTGGACCCACCACCGCGACCAGGCCCGCGCCCATCTCCTCGATCCGGCCGTGGCCCCGTTCTACGGCTGCCTTTCGATGGCCCTGCTCGCCGTCGGCGGCGGTGCCCTCACCCTCGGCCGCGACTGGATCGGCGACGACGCCGCGCTCGCCCTGGACGTCGTCCTGTTCACCGCCGGTACGGCGACCGGGCTGGCGGCGGCCGTGGCCGTCCCGTATCTGATGGCCGTACGGCATCGGGCCCCGGCGGCGCAGGCGACGCCCGTGTGGCTGCTGCCGCTGGTCGCGCCGATGGTGGCGGCGGCCGTCGGCCCGCTCCTCGTGCCGCATCTGCCACCGGGGCAGGCCCGCGCGACGCTGCTGCTGGGCTGTGTGGCGATGTTCGGGCTGAGCCTGCTCGCCACCCTGCTGATGCTGCCGCTGGTGTTCGCCCGGCTGATCACCGGCGGCCCGCTGCCGCTCGCGCTGACGCCGTCGCTGTTCCTGGTGCTGGGCCCGCTCGGGCAGTCCACGACGGCCGTCGGCGCGTTCGCGGACGCCGCCCCGGGCGCGCTGCCCGCCCCGTACGGCGAGAGCCTCGGCGTCCTCGCCGTGCTGTACGGCGTGCCCGTCATGGGGTTCGCCCTGCTGTGGCTGGGGCTGGCCGGTGCGCACGTCGTGCGCGCCCGGCGGCTCGGCATGGGCTTCGCGATGACCTGGTGGGCGTTCACCTTCCCGGTCGGCACCTGTGTCACGGGCGCCGCCGCGCTCGCCCGGCACACCGGGCTGTTCGTCTACGACGGGCTCGCGGTGGCCCTGTACGGCCTGCTGGTGGCCGCCTGGGCCGTCGCCGCCGTGCACACCGTGCGCGGCCTGTTCAGCGGAGCGCTGCTCGCAGCGCCCCGGCCAGCACCCGTGGCGCCTCGGCCAGTGACGGTCCGTACCACGTCAGGTGCCGTCCGCTGACGAGCGCGCACGGCAGCGGGTCGAACGCGTCCGGGCCGTCCCCGGCCGTGAAGCGGTACGGCTCGTCGGGGAGGACGACGACGTCCGGCGCCGCGGCCCGCAGTTCGTCCAGGGGGACGCGCGGATAGCGGTCCGCATGCCCGGCGTACAGATGGTCCACGCCGAGGCGGGCCAGGACGTCCCCGGCGAACGTGTCGCGGCCCAGCACCATCCACGGGCGCCGCCACACCGGCACCACGGCCGTCACCCGGCGCGGGAGCCCGGGCGGGGACGACCAGGCGGCCTCGGCCTCGTCCAGCCACCGCGGCCGGGTCCGCACCCCGCACGCGTCCAGCACCCGCGCCAGCTCACGGAAGGCCGCCGGCACGTCCCGCACCTCGGTCAGCAGGACCTCCACGCCCGCGGCGCGCAGCGCGTCGAGGTCGGCCGCGCGGTTCTCCTCCTCGTTGGCGACGACCAGGTCGGGCCCGAGGGCGGTGATCCGGTCGAGCGCGGGGTTCTTGGTGCCGCCGATCCGGGTGACGTCCAGCCCGTCGGGGTGGGTGCACCAGTCGGTGGCGCCGACCAGGACGCCGGGCGCGGACACGGCGACGGCCTCCGTCAGCGACGGCACCAGGGAAACGACGCGCATCAGGGAGACGACACGCATCAGCGGCCGGGCCGGTCCCGGACCGCCTCGATGTGCTCGGCCACGGCGACGACGACGATCCGGGTCTCCGGCACGGTCGCCCGCCACCGGTGGCGCACCCCGCCGGTCAGATACAGGGTGTCGCCGCGGCCCAGGCGGTAGGCGCGGCCCTCGGCCTCGATCTCCACGGCACCGTCGGCGACGTACATCAACTGGTCGTTGCGGTGCTGCAGTTCACGGCCGGCGTCATGGTCGCCGGTGTACTCGGAGGCGTGCATCTGGTGGTGGCCGCGCACCAGGGACCGGGTCCGCGGCTCGGGCGCCAGATCGGTGGTGTCGGCGCGGACCACGTCGACGCTGCACGCCGGGTCCGCGGCGGCGAGCAGTTCCACCGCGGTGGTGCGCAGCGCGTCGGCGACCTTCTCCAGGGAGCTCTGGCTGGGCCGCGCCCGGTCGTTCTCGACCTGGCTGAGGAAGGGCACGGACAGGCCGCTGCGCTCGGCCACGACGGCGAGCGTCAGGTTCAGGGCGCGGCGGCGCCGGCGCACCGCGGCGCCCACCCGGAGGGGCTGCTCCTTGTGGTCGCCCATCGCCTCGGCTCCCTCCTTCGCTCGCCGGTCCGCCGTCCTCGCGCCGACGGTCCGGCGCACACCTTCTGCTGGGTTCTCTGCACCCTACGCATGTTCGGCAAACCGTTTCATGCGCCCGTCACATCGACGACACATCGGGGGAAGCGCGACCCGCCGGATCGCGCCAGCACCACCGGCCGCGGGAGGCGCCACGGGACCGGGCGGCCCGCCCGGTCCCCGCCCCGCCGCACATGTGCCGCTGCCTTGTTCAATGCGCTGTCCCGCCCCCGTGTTCCCGAGCCCTACGGGACGACGCCCCTGCTCACCGGGGCCGGGCGAGGACGTGTGCCGGGCGCCGAACTCGGCCCGGCGCACCGGCGCTTCGCGCCCACCGGGCCGGCGGAGGACATCGCCCTGCGTGGTTGGCCGGATCCTTTTCGTACGGGTGGCGACGCTCCGGGCACGGAGAACCCCGAGGGGTGGGCCCGCCGTACGGAGGGGAAGAACGTACGGCGTGGCCCACCCCTCGGGGGGCGGCGGTCGGGCCCGTCAGGTCACCCGGCCGCCTGGCTCTTGTGGTCCGATCCGGCGACCGGGGCCCACTTGTCGACGAGGCCGGGGTTGCGGTCCAGCCAGGCGCGCACGGCGTCCTGCTCCTTGCCCTTGCCCGCCTTGGTGATCTCCGACTCCAGGCCGGTGAGCTGCTTCTCCGTCATGGAGAAGTCCTTCAGCCACGCCCCGACCTCGGGGTTGTCCTCGGCGAAGCCCTTGCGGGCGAGGGTGTGCACGTCGTCGCCGGAGCCCCAGGCGCCCTTGGGGTCCTCGAGCTTCTTCAGGTCGTAGTCGCTGTACGCCCAGTGCGGCGACCAGAGCGTGACGACGATGGGCTCCTTTGTGGCGTACGCGCGCTTGAGCTCGGCGAGCATCGCGGGCGTGGAGCCGTCCACGACGTCGTACGAGTCCTCCAGGCCGTACTCCTTGAGGACCTTGTCCTTGAGCAGGCCCATCATCCCGGCGCTCGGCTCGATGCCGACGATCTTGCCCTTGAAGTCGCCGGACTTGTTCTTCAGGTCCGCCAGCGACTTCACGTCCTTCATGTACGAGGGGACGGAGAGCTCCAGCGAGGTGGGGCCGTACCAGGAGCCGAGGTCCTCGAGCTGCTTGCCGTACTTCTTCCAGTACTCGGCGTGGGTGACCGGCAGCCAGGAGTCGGTCTGGAAGTCGAGCTGCCCGGTGGCGAGGCCCGTGTAGAGCGGCCCGGCGGCGTACTGGGTGGTCTCGACGTCGAAGCCGCGCCGCTCCAGCAGTTCCTTCCAGAGGAAAGTGGAGGCGATGCCCTCGTCCCACGGGATGTAGCCGAGCTTGAGCTTCTTGCCCTCGCCGATGTTCGTGGCGGATGCCTCGGCGGTGCCGGAGGACGGGCCGAAGACGCCCATGCCGCCCGCGACCAGGGCCAGCACGGCGACACCGGCGACGGCGACGACCGGGCGCGGCCGGTGGTTCCACACCTTGGGGGCGCCGGCCGCGCGGGCCTTGGCGGCGCTGCGGCGGCCGAGCGGGGAGATGTGCGTGCCGAGCGCACCGGTGATGCGGTCCAGGTAGATGGCGAGGACGACGATGCCGACGCCCGCCTCGAAGCCGAAGCCGATGTCGAGCTGGCCGATGGCCTCGTTGACCGCGCCGCCGAGGCCGCCGGTGCCGACCATGCCGGCGATGACGACCATCGACAGACTCAGCATGATGACCTGGTTGATGCCCGCCATGATCGTGGGCAGGGCCAGCGGCAGCTGGACGCGCAGCAGGGTGTCGCGGGGTGTGGTGCCGAACGCCTCGGCGGCCTCCACCAGCTCGCCGTCGACCTGCCGGATGCCCAGCTCGGTCATGCGGACGCCGGGAGCGAGCGCGAAGATCAGGGTGGCGATGACACCGGCGGCGGTGCCCAGCCCGAAGAACAGGATGGCCGGGATGAGCAGCACCATCGACGGCATCGTCTGAAGCAGGTCCAGGACGGGCCGCAGCACCGCGCTGACCGTCCTGGACCGGGCCGCCCAGATGCCCAGCGGGACCGAGATCACCAGGGCGATGAGGGTCGCGACCAGGACCAGGGCGAGCGTGGACATCGCCCGGTCCCACAGGTCGAGCGAGTCGATCAGGGCGAACCCGCCGAACGCGAGGACGCCCGCGACCAGGCTGCGCAGCCACCACGCCAGCACGGCGAGGATGCCCGCGAGGAGCAGGGGCTCGGGTGCGGTCAGGACGGTGTTCACACCGTCGTACATGCCTTCCACGACGGCCTTGACGGCGTCGAAGAGCCAGCCCATGTGGGCGACGAGCCAGTCGACTCCGGAGTCGACCCAGTCGCCGAGACGCAGCCTAGGCACGGGCGGTCACCTTCCCCTCGGGGTTGTCGCAGGGCGAGGGATCGGCGCTCTCGTCCCCGAGGAAGCCGAGGAGCCGGCGGCGCGGTACGACGCCGACGACCCGGCCGGCCTCGTCCACGACCGAGACGCGGTGCGTCAGCCGGGTGCTGATCGCGCAGAGCTCGGCGAATGTCGTGTCGGGGGTCGCGGTCTCGCACGCGCAGAGCGGGGCGTCCACGGTGACGCCGGTGTCCATGAGCGCGCTCGCGGTGAGCACGCGGGAGCGGTCGACGTCCTGGATGAAGGAGGCGACGTAGTCGTTCGCGGGGCGCAGCAGGATGTCCTCGGCGGTGCCGGTCTGGACGATGCGTCCGTCGCGCATGACGGCGATGCGGTCGCCGAGCCGCATGGCCTCGTTGAGGTCGTGCGTGATGAAGACGATCGTCTTCTTCAGGGTCTTCTGCAGCTGGAGCAGCTGGTCCTGCATGTCCCGGCGGATCAGTGGGTCGAGCGCGCTGAACGACTCGTCCATGAGGAGCAGGTCGGCGTCGGTGGCGAGGGCGCGGGCGAGGCCCACGCGCTGCTGCATGCCGCCGGACAGCTCGTCGGGCCAGGACTTCTCCCAGCCGCCCAGGCCGCACAGCTCGAGGGCCTCGGCGGCGCGTCTCTCCCGTTCGGCCCGGGGTACCCCCTGCACGGCCAGGCCGTAGGCGGCGTTCTCCAGGACGCTGCGGTGCGGGAAGAGAGCGAAGTGCTGGAACACCATGCTGATCTTGCGGGCACGGACGTCGCGCAGCTCGCGGTCGCCGAGCGCGGTCAGGTCCTGCCCGTCGAAGCGGACGTGCCCCGCGGTCGGCTCCAGCAGGCCGTTCAGCATGCGCAGCAAGGTGGACTTGCCGGAGCCGGACAGGCCCATGACGACGAAGATCTGGCCGGGTTCGACCGTGAAGGAGGCGTCGATCACGGCGGCGGTGGTGCCGTCGGCGCGCAGTTCCTCCCGGTCGGCTCCCTGGCGGAGCCGTTCGACAGCCTGGTCCGGTCGTCTGCCGAACACCTTGTACAGATGGTCGGCCTCAAGCCTGGATGACACGCTTACCTCTTGTCTCGGCGGCAGATGAACGGAGCGACCTGCGCAACAGTTGCGCAGTGAGCACCCCGGGGCCGCCCCTGCCCTGCTTTCCCGACCACAAACGCACAAGTGGTCCAGGCCACAGGGCCGCCACACAGGGCGACCGGACGCTCACTCCGGGGCCGTTGTCGGTGCCGTGCGGCATGATGCGTCCGTGACCGGACGACTGATGCTCCTCGACACCGCCTCGCTGTACTTCCGCGCCTACTTCGGCGTGCCGGACTCGGTGAAGGCCCCCGACGGCACCCCGGTGAACGCCGTGCGCGGGCTCCTCGACTTCATCGACCGCCTCGTCAAGGACCACCGCCCGGACGAACTGGTGGCCTGCATGGACGCCGACTGGCGCCCGCAGTGGCGGGTCGACCTGATCCCCTCCTACAAGGCGCACCGCGTCGCCGAGGAGCACGAGGGCGGCCCCGACGAGGAGGAGGTGCCCGACACCCTGTCCCCGCAGGTGCCGGTCATCGAGGCGGTGCTGGACGCGCTCGGCATCGCGCGGGTCGGCGTCGAGGGCTACGAGGCGGACGACGTGATCGGCACGTTCACCGCCAGGGCGAAGGGCCCCGTCGACATCGTCACCGGCGACCGCGACCTGTACCAGCTGGTGGACGACGCGCGCGGGGTGCGCGTGCTCTACCCGCTGAAGGGCGTCGGCACCCTCCAGGTCACCGACGAGGCGTGGCTGCGCGAGAAGTACGGCGTGGACGGCCGCGGGTACGCGGATCTGGCGCTGCTGCGGGGCGACCCGAGCGACGGCCTGCCGGGTGTGCCCGGGATCGGCGAGAAGACGGCGGCGAAGCTCCTCGCGGAGTTCGGCGACCTCGCCGGGATCATGGCGGCGGTCGACGACCCGAAGGCGAAGCTGACACCCTCGCAGCGCAGGCGGCTGGACGAGTCCCGGCCGTACGTGGCCGTCGCGCCGACCGTGGTGCGGGTCGCCGCCGACGTCCCGCTGCCGGACGTCGAGGTCGCCGTGCCGCGCGCCCCGCGCGATCCGGAGGCGCTGGAGGCACTGGCGGCGCGCTGGGGGCTCGGCGGCTCGCTGCAGCGGCTGCTCACCACGCTGGCCGAGTGACGGCGGCGGCCGTCCCGCATACATGGGACATCTGGGACGGGGCATTCGTCCGGTACTTCCCCGTCCACAGATGAACGCGGGTGCACAGATCCCGCACGCGACCCGACCGAGGTGCTAACTTAGGTAAACCTAAGCTCACCCAGAGGGAGGCCGTCATGGCAGAACGCCCTGCCCGCAAGCCACGGAAGGTCCGTTCCGCGCAGGTCGTCCGCACCGAACGGCTGACCCCGCACATGCAGCGTGTGGTGCTCGGCGGCGAGGGCCTCGCCGACTTCACGGCGGACACCTGCACGGACCACTACGTGAAGCTCCTCTTCTCCCCCGAGGGCGCCGACTTCCCCGAGCCCTTCGACCTGGAGCGCGTCCGCGAGGAACTGCCGCGCGAGCAGTGGCCGGTGACCCGGACGTACACCGTGCGGGCCTGGGACCCCGAGCACCGTGAGCTGACGCTGGACTTCGTGATCCACGGCGACGAGGGCCTGGCCGGCCCCTGGGCGCTGCGCGCCCGACCCGGTGAGACCGTCCGCTTCCTCGGCCCCGGCGGCGCCTACGCCCCCGACGCCGCCGCCGACTGGCATCTGTTCGCGGGTGACGAGAGCGCCCTGCCCGCGATCGCCCGCTCCCTGGAGTCGCTGCCCGCCGGCGCCGCCGCCCACGCCTTCGTGGAGGTGTCCGGCCCCGAGGAGGAGCTGAAGATCGACTCGGACGTCGAGGTGGTCTGGCTGCACCGCGGTGCGCGCCCCGTCGGAGAGGCGCTGCTCGACGCGGTGCGCTCCTTCGCCTTCCCCGAGGGCCGTGTCCACGCCTTCGTCCACGGCGAGGCGCACTTCGTGAAGGAGCTGCGCCATCTGCTCCGCGTGGAGCGGAGCGTGCCCCGCGAGGACCTGTCGATCTCCGGCTACTGGCGCCTCGGTCACAACGAGGACGGCTGGCAGGCGTCCAAGCGGGACTGGAACGCGCGTATCGAGGCGGAGCAGGAGGGGGCGCCGACGGCGTAGCCGTACGGACCATCTCGCGCTCGCGCCGGACGAGCCGACGGCGCGGGCGAGCGGGCGTCCGCGCGCGCGTCGCACGGCGACACGTCCCACGCTCCGGAGCGCACGCCCTGTTCGGCGGCCGGAAATCGTCGCATGGTGCGAAGCACGGTTCCCGTGAGTCCCGGGAACAGCTCCACCAGTTTGAACAGTTGACGAGACGCACGGTGGCAAAGGAAGGTGTAGGTGATCCACGTCCGCGTCGCCGACGCCGCGGTCGTGGCGACGGTGACCACCGATCACCTGCACCGCCCGGTGGTCGCCTGGGAGGCCAAGGCCGACGGCACCACACAGCACGCGATCGACGATGCCCCACAGGACCGGTTCCGTCAGCAGGCCTCATCCGTGCACGAGTCAGCCACGCCGCGGCAGCAGCGTAGGGAAGCACAGCGCGTAGTTCCTGGACTTGGTCGGCTCCGCCACTCGGAGGGCGTCGTGAAGGGCTCTGTTCCCCGCTGGTCGGCCGGAGTGCCGTCCCGTGACGGTGCCCGCGCCGTAAGGGCTCACCGCCCGCGCGGAGGCACCGACCTCGTCCTCGGACCCCTGATTCCGGGAGAGGCTCATGCCACAGAACGTCGCCATAAACTTACCCATTCCATCCCGGCTGAACCCAGGCCTGGCCGCCGCCCGGGAGCGACATCTGGAGTGGATGCGCCTCCAGGGACTCGTGGTGGGCCACCCGGCCGCCCGCCGCTACCTGTTCTCGGCGGTGGCGGACCTGGCCGCCTACAGCTACCCGGACGCCACCGGCGAGGACCTCGACCTGGCCTTCGACACCATGGGCTGGTTCTTCCTCCTCGACGACCTCTTCGACGTCCCTGAGGGCTGCGAGGCCGACGAGGCCGTCGACGTGTGCCGGCAGCTCATCGCGCTCGTCGGCGACGGCACCCGGCCGCACCCCGACAGCGAACCGCCCCTGGTGACGGCCTTCGCGGACATCTGGCGCCGCACCCGGGCGGGCATGTCCGAGGAGTGGCGGCAGCGGGCCGCCCACAACTGGGTCGACTATCTGGTGGGGAATCTGACCGAGGAGATCGACCGGCGCACCTGGGTCCCCCAGGACTTCGCCACCCGGATGCGGATAGGGCACCGCACCCTGGGTCTGGTCCCCTCGCTCGACCTCGCCGAGCGGCTCGGCCACTTCGAGATCCCGCCGCTCGTCTGGCACAGCAGCCACCTCGACTCGATGCGCCGGGCCGCCGTCGACGCCGTCAAGCTGATCAACGAGATCATGTCCCTGGAGAACGACGACGCCCGCGGCGACCCGAACCTCGTGCACTGCCTGATGCGGCAGCGCGACTGCTCCCGGCAGGAGGCCATCCCGATCGCCGTCGCCCTCGTCCAGAGCGCGGTCGCCCGGCTCCACGAGCAGGCCAGGATGATCCCCTTGTTCTCGTCCCGGCTCGGCCTCACGGGCGCCCAGTCCGAGAAGCTCCACCGGTATGCGACGGCCATGCTCACCTGGATCCGCGGCAGCTACGACTGGAGCCGGAGCAACGGCCGTTACTCCCCCCACACGGCCAACGCCCTCAGCCCCGACGAGTCGGGCCAGCTGCACCCCACGAACCTGGCACCGGTGTCGCGCTAGGTCGTGTCCGTAAAGTCGCGTCGTCCGCCCGTAGGGCGGGCCGAGCGGCGTCCGGTGCGTGCTCTGGGGGTACCCCCTGCTCGAAGAGCTGGGGTAGTGCCGGACGGGCTCCCGCGTACTGGTTGTACGCGGGAGCCCGGCCGGTGCGGCGAGTGGGGGTCCCCCCTGCTCGAAGAGCTTGGGGGAGTGCCGGGCGTCGAACGGCAGGCGGGACTTTGCGGACACGACCTAGGGGTTCTCGTAGGCTGGGCATCCGATGAGACGCCGTACGCCGCCCCCACCCTCCCCGCTGCCCCAGCTGAACGGGGTGGACCCGGTGCGCGTACGGCTGCCCGCCACCGACGGGTGGGCGACCGTACGGGACCATCTCGTGGCGCGCCTCGCCGCCGGGGACGGCGTGATCGACGGCATGCTGGACGCGGGACGGATCGTGGACGCCACCGGGCGGCCGGTGGCCCGCGACACCGCCTACGCGCCCGGCATGTACGTCTGGTTCCACCGCGAGCTCGCCGACGAGGAGCGGGTGCCGTTCCCGATCGAGGTCGTCCACCGGGACGAGCACATCGTGGTCGCCGACAAGCCGCACTTCCTGGCCACGACGCCCCGCGGCAGCCATGTCGCCGAGACGGCGCTCGCCCGGCTGCGGCGCGACCTCGGTCTCCCGGCGCTGGGCGCGGCTCACCGGCTGGACCGCCTGACGGCGGGGCTGGTGCTGTTCACGGTCCGGCCCGAGGAGCGCGGCGCCTACCAGTCGCTGTTCCGCGACCGGCTGATGGCCAAGGAGTACGAGGCGGTGGCCCCGTACGAGCCCGGGCTGGACCTGCCCCGGACCGTGCGCAGCCGCATCGTGAAGGAGCGCGGGGTGATGGCGGCCCGCGAGGTGCCCGGGGAGCCCAACGCGGTCAGCCGGATCGAGCTGGTGGAGCACCGGGACGGGCGCGCCCGGTACCGGCTCACGCCCAGCACCGGCCAGACGCACCAGCTGCGGGTGCACATGAGCGCGCTGGGCGTACCGATCCTGGGCGACCCCCTGTACCCGGTGGTGACCGGCCCGGTGCCGGCCGGTGACTTCCGTCGCCCGCTCCAACTGCTGGCGCGGGCACTGGAGTTCACCGACCCGGTCACCGGGCACCGGCACCGGTTCGTCAGCTCGCGTGACCTGGGGGCCTGGTCGTCGTACGCCGACTGGGCGGCCGGCTGACCCGGTGCCCACCGGGGTCACTCCCCGCGCCACCAGCGCAGGAAGCGCCGCAGCGGGCCCTGTCGCCCGGCCGGCGCGGGCGGCGCCACCGGTGCCGTCGGCGCGGGGGCGGGCGCCTGCATCCTGGGCTGCGGCTCCGAGGCGCCGATCTGCCAGGTGCTGACGCGCGGCGAGGCCAGCGGGTGCGCGGGCCGGGCCATGACGTCCTGCTGCGGCTTGGGCGCGAACTTGACCGGCAGCTCCACCAGATGCCGGTTGGAGATGGACGACCACCAGCGCAACTCGTCCTCGGGGATGGCCAGTTGCACATCCGGCAGCCGGGTCAGCAGCGCGTCGACGCCGACATCGGCGATGGCACGGCCGATGTCCTGACCGGGGCACTCGTGCGGGCCGCCGCCGAACGCGAGGTGGGAGCGGTTGCCCTGCAGATGGGCGGACAGGTCGGGCCGGACCCGGGGGTCCACATTGCCCGGGGCGATCCCCATGATGAGGGCGTCGCCCTTGCTGATGTGCTCCCCGCCCAGCTCCGTGTCGTGCTTGGCGACGTACGGCAGGACGGTGCTGAACGGCGGCTCATCCCACAGGGACTGCTCGACCGCCTCGGGCACCGTCATCTGCCCGCCCTTGAGCTGGGCGCGGAACCGCGGGTCGGTGAGCACCACCCGCAGCACGTTGGCGATCAGGTTCGCGGTGGCCTCGTAGGCGGCGACCAGGATGATCCGCAGATGCTGCCCGACCTCGTCGTCGGTCAGCCGCGCCGGGTGGCTGATCAGATGGCTGGTGAAGTCGTCCGCGGGTTCGGCGCGCCGGCGGGCGGTCAGCCGCATCAGGACGTCCATCAGATACGCGTTGCTGGCGATGGCCGTCTCGCTGCCCTTGGGCATGTCACGGGCGGCCTGCACGATCTGGTCGTTGTACTCGTCGGGCATGCCGAGGATCTCGCACATCACCATCATCGGCAGATGCTCCGCGAACTGGCTGACCAGGTCGGCGCCGCCCTCCTCGCAGAACTGGTTGACCAGGTGCTGGGTCGCGCGGTTGATGTACCGGCGGATCCCGCGGTGGTCGATGGTCGAGATGGCGCCGGTGACCGCGCCCCGCAGCCGCAGATGCTCGTCCCCCTCGGCGTGGACGCAGATGGGCTGCCAGGCGAAGTGCGGCATCATCGGGTGCTCGGGCCTGACCGTGCCGTCCTGCAGCGCCGACCACTGCCGGGTGTCGCGGCAGAACTGCGAGGGGCTGCGCACCATGTGCAGATTTTCGGCGTGCCCCAGGACCAGCCAGATCGGCACGTCGTCGTGCAGCAGCACGGGGGCCACGGGCCCGTGCTCGGCACGGAGCTTCTCGTAGACGGCCGCCAGATCCTCCGCCTCGGGCCCGTACAGCCGGCGCAGCCCGCCGGGGCCGATGCCGTGTGCGGGGCAGCCCGGGGGCGGGGTGGCCGTGGGATCGTCCATACCGGTGGGGAAAAGGGATTCAGACGTCACGATGGTCGCTCCGAAACGAGGTTGTCCGGTTGCAGGGGGTCGGGGGAAGGTCCCGGTCGGCACCGGCGGCACGGCTCGACCGGCGGGTGGCTCACACAGGCGTCTTGGCCGTCGCCAGTGAGTGCAGGAAGTGCATCAGGGTCATCAGGACGTCCCGGCTGGAGGCCCGGCGGCGGACGTCGCACTCGACGATGGGGATCTCCTCGGCCAGGTCGAGGGCGGTGCGCAGATCGGCGACGGGGTAACGGGGCGCGTCCGGGAAGGTGTTGACGGCCACGACGAACGGCACACCGCGTTCCTCGAGCCGCCCTATGACGTCGAAGCTGACCTCCAGGCGGCGGGTGTCGACCAGGACGACCGCGCCCAGCGCGCCCTCGAACAGCCCGTTCCACAGGAACCAGAAGCGTTCCTGGCCCGGGGTGCCGAACAGGTACAGCACGAGTTGTTCCGTGATGCTGATGCGGCCGAAGTCCATGGCGACGGTGGTGGCCGTCTTGGTGTCCGAGCCGTAGTTGTCGTCGACGCCGATACCGGCCTGCGTCATGGTCTCCTCGGTGGTCAGCGGTTTGATCTCGCTGACCGACCCGACCATGGTGGTCTTGCCGACGCCGAAGCCACCCACGATCACGATCTTGACCGCGGCCTCGGCCGTGTGCGGCAACTGGTCCTCGGTCCGTGGACCAGGGACGACGTCAGAGCTTTTGAAGTCCATGCATCACCGCTTCGAGGATTGAACGGTCGGCGACGGCCTGGCGCACGATCGGAGCGCGGGCGGTCACCAGCCCGGCCGTGAGCATGTCGGTGAGAACGACCGTCATCATGCTGAACGGCAGGTTGAGATAGGCCGAGAGCTCGGCCACGGACAGGGGGGCGGTGCACAGCCGGAGCAGTGCCGCCTGTTCCGGTGTGGCGGAGGGCGGAGGGTCGGCGCGCGCCACGATCAGCGTGACGAGGTCGAGGTCCCCGTCGCGCTCCCCGCCGTCCGGACCGGCCACCACGAAGAGCCGTTCCGGGTTCTTCTGCTTGCCGGTGGGGGCGGGTGGCGGAGGTAAGTGCTCCTGGGACTGTCGCCGCCGGCGTTTCGGAGGAGTCATACGGTCTGCCCGTTCCGCCGGGGCGGACTCGTGAGATGGGCGCCGATCCGGGCCACGAGGTCGGACATGCGGTTGCTCATACGGCCGGGCTCGGCGAACGTGTCGGAGAGGACCGCGAGATAGGCGTTGGCGCCGGCGGCCATCAGATAGAAGTAGCCGCCGTTGATCTCGATCAGGACCATCTTCATCTTGCCGTCGCTCTTCGGGATCTCCTGCGCGACCGCGCTGGCCAGGCTCTGCAGTCCGGCGCAGGCCGCCGCGACCCGGTCGGCGGTGTCGGCCTCACCGCCGTAGCGGGCGATGCGCAGACCGTCGGCGGACAGCACGACGATCATCTGGATGCCTGGTACGCCGTCGTAGAGCTCCTTGAGCATCCAGTCGAAGTTGGCACGCTGCTGGATCACTTGAGGTCCCCCTCGTCATCGGCCTCGGGGCGGGCCGGTTGGGTTCGCGGTTGGAGTGTGAGCGGGTCCGGCTTGTCCTTCAGCCCGTTCCAGAACGCCTCCACCCAGGCTCCGGGTACGGGCTCGTCCTCCGCCGGCGTGGGATCGGGCTCGGACCTGCGCGTCGACCAGATGGTCGGCCGGCCCTCCCGCTCCGCCTGCTCGATGGCCGCCTGCTCGGCGATCCGCTTGCTGAGCGGGGTCTTGACCCGGCTGCGGCGCTGGGGAAGCCCGTTCGAGGTCCACTCGGTGACCACCGGGACGTCGTCCTCCATGGAGACCACGGCCGGGATCTTCGGGCTGGTGGGGCGGCGCTTCTTGGGGGCCCGCTTGGGCCCCTCGAGCACCTCGGAGCCCTCCGCCTTGGGCGCGGCGCCGGCGCCGATGCCGTGGGCGAGACCGGGCGCGGGCTCGGTGGTCATCATGTCGCGCGGCACGACGAGGACGGCACGGACACCGCCGTACGCCGAGGACCGCAGCGAGACCTGCATGTTGTACGCCGTGCACAGGCGTCCGACGACGGCCAGGCCGAGGCGCGGGGACTCGCCGAGGTCCTGGAGGTCGGTGCCCTGCTTGGCGCGTTCGAGCATGCCCTCGACCCGGGCGCGGGCCTCCTCGCTGAGGCTGACGCCGGCGTCCTCGATCTCGATGGCGACGCCGGTCTGTACCTCGGTGGCGGTGACGTGCACCTTGGTCTGCGGCGGCGAGTAACGCGTGGCGTTGTCGAGGAGTTCGGCCGCCGCGTGGATGACGGGCTCGACGGAGATGCCCGCGATGTTGACCTTGGCGATGGAGTCCAGGCTGATGCGGCGGTACTCCAGGATGCGGGACATGGCACCGCGCAGCACGCTGTACAGCGGGACGGGCTCGGGCCACTGGCGGCTGGGACGGCCGCCGCCGAGCACGGAGATGGAGTCGGCGAGGCGGCCGATCAGCATGGTGCCGTGGTCGATGCGGAGCAGGTCGTCGAAGACCTCGGGGTTGCGCCCGTGGTCCTCCTCCATCTCCCTGAGTTCCACGGCCTGCTGGTGGACGATCGACTGGACGCGCCGGGCGATGTCGACGAAGGACCGCTGGGCGGAGTCGCGCAGCGCCTCCTCGTGGTCGACCAGGTCGATCATGTGCCGTACGAACTCGATCTGCACGGGCGGGAGGTGGACGTACGACGGGTCGATCTCCCCCAGGTCCCGCATCACCTCGTACGGCGAGGCGCCGCGCCGCAGCCGGTCGATCGCCGCCGGTGTGATCTCCGTGGCGAGGCGGACGAGCTCCTCGTCGTGGGCGGCGACGCGCCGTTCCAGATACGCGGTGTGACGGGCGTGCTCGACCTGTGCGTCCCGCAGGGCGCGGCCGCGGCGGACGGCTTCCGCCGCGCAGGCCAGGACGAGCAGCAAGGCCACGGCACCGCACACGCCGACGGCCGTCCGGGCCGGTTCCGCCACGAGGGCGACGGCGGCTCCGGTCGCCGCGGCCATCGCTATGGCCGGCAGCAGCAGCACGCGCGCATACGGGAGTTCGCGCCGACGGGGCGGGGATTGAACGCTCACCATGTGGGCCCTCTGAAATGAATCGGGTGGGTGTAGGGGGAGCTTGCAGTGGGGTACGTCATGGGTATGTCGGACTTCTCCGAGCTATAGGGAACAAGCGCACGAATACACCTCAACTCGGTGCGCTGCGGGCGAGCTTAGTCCGACCGGATCATCGCCGTGTCATATTCAGCAAGCACCTGAAATGGCCCGGGCGACAGGAGTACCCTCGGCTCTTTTGCACGCTGGGCACGCGTTCGAACACGGAACGTCATGGCGGACGTGTGTGCGAAAAACACTCACCGTGACGAGTGAGAGGCCGCGTTCCGGTGCGACGTAAGCGGAAGTGTGACGTCCGGGGCGGGTGACAACCCGAGAGAGATGTGGCGCGCGAGACGAACCGAACAGCCGATCCACGGCTGGTTCCGCGACCACCGACCCTGGCGGTGGTCATGCGGCCCGGAAACACGAAAGGCAAGGAGTCACGTACTCCTTGCCACTCTCAAGATATAGCGCACCCCCCGGCTTGCGGCAAGGCCCCCTCCATGACGCACAATCTCCGGCCTGACCTGGAAACTCTTTCCGGCGCCTCGGCGACCCAGATCGGAGCACCCGCTGTGCACCCCCTCCCCACGACCGCGTTCGCCCTGGACGACCGCCGGCGCGCCAAGGCCGACCCGGCCCTGATCGCCGCCGACGACGAGCATTTCGCCGCCATCGCACGCTGCCTGGAGGAGACCACGGCCGACCTCACCGCCCGGCTCACCGCCGAGCGCAGGGCGGAGGGCGGCCTGGGCCGGCAGGCCATGGACCGGGACGCGGAGATCCACCGCCTCACCAGCCGGCTGCGCACCCTGCGCCGCTTCGGCCTCGACCTGTGTCTGGGCCGGATGGTCTTCGCCGACGACCCGCGTCCCGTGTACGTCGGACGGCTCGGCCTCACCGACAGCACCGGCCGCCGGCTGCTGGTCGACTGGTGCTCCCCCGCCGCCGAGCCGTTCTTCGGCGCCACCCACGCCCGTCCGATGGGCCTGACGAGCCGCCGCCGCTACCGGTGGACCGGCGGCCGGATCAGCGACTACTGGGACGAGGTGTTCACCCCGGACGGCCTGGAGGAGCACGCCGCGCTCGACGACCAGTCGGCGTTCGTCGCGAGCCTCGCCGGGAACCGCTCGGCCCGGATGCGGGACGTCCTCGGCACCATCCAGGCCGACCAGGACGCCATCATCCGCGCCGGGTCCCGAGGGGCGCTCGTCGTCGACGGCGGGCCGGGCACCGGCAAGACCGTGGTCGCCCTGCACCGCTCGGCCTACCTTCTGCACTCCGACCCGCGCCTCGGGCACCGCAGGAGCGGTGTGCTGTTCGTCGGCCCGCACCGACCGTATCTGGCGTACGTCTCCGACGTGCTGCCCAGCCTCGGCGAGGAGGGCGTGCAGACCTGCGTGCTGCGGGACCTCGTGGCCGAGGGCGCGACGGCCGGTGTCGAGGCGGACCCGGAGGTGGCCCGGCTGAAGGCGTCGGCGGACCTGGTGCGGGCGATCGAGAAGGCCGTCCGCTTCTACGAGGAGCCGCCGGCCGAGGGCATGACGGTGACCACCCCCTGGTCCGCGATCCCGTTGAGCGCCACCGACTGGGCGGTCGCGTTCGACGCGGCGGAACCCGGCACCCCGCACAACGAGGCCCGCGCCCAGGTCTGGGAGGAACTGCTCACCCTGCTGATCGACCGGCACGAGGAGGACGCCTCCGGCGACGACGCGGAGATCCCGTCCCAGCTGCTGCGCCGCTCGCTGGACCGGCACCGGGAGCTGCGGGCGGCCTTCGACCGGGCGTGGCCGCTCCTCGAGGCGGCCGACCTGGTCGGCGACCTGTGGACGGTCCCGGCGTATCTGAGGCTGTGCGCCCCGTGGCTCACTCCGGACGAGGTACGGCTGCTGCAGCGTGAGCGGCCGGACGCCTGGACGGTGTCCGACCTGCCGCTGCTGGACGCGGCCCGGCAGCGGCTCGGCGACCCTGAGGCGGCCCGGCGCGCGCAGCGGCACGCTCGGACGCTGGCCGTGCAGCGGGAGCGGATGACGCAGGTCGTGGACAACCTGATCGCCGCCGTCGCGGACTCGGGCGCGGACGGCGACGACGGCGAGGGCCTGGTGCGGATGCTGCGTGGTGAGGACGCCCGGGTGAGCCTGGTCGACGACGCGGAGCTGACCGCGCCCGACCCGGATCTGCTGGCGGGTCCGTTCGCGCACATCGTCGTCGACGAGGCGCAGGAACTCACGGACGCCGAGTGGCAGATGCTGCTGGGGCGGTGCCCGTCCCGGAGCTTCACCGTCGTCGGTGACCGCGCCCAGGCCCGGCACGGCTTCACCGAGTCCTGGCGGGAACGTCTGGAGCGCGTCGGGCTCGACCGGGTCGAGGAGGCGTCCCTGACCGTCAACTACCGCACCCCGCGGGAGATCATGGCGGAGGCGGAGCCGGTGATCCGGGCGGTGCTGCCGGACGCCAACGTGCCGACGTCCATCCGCAGCGGCGGCTTCCCCGTGGTGCACGGCTCGGTTTCGGAACTGGAGTCGGTCGTGGAGTCCTGGCTGGCCGCGAACGACGACGGGATCGCCTGTGTCATCGGCGCCCCCGCGTTCCCGTCGACGGACCGGGTGCGCTCGCTGCCGCCGGAGCTGACCAAGGGGCTGGAGTTCGACCTGGTGGTGCTGGTCCGCCCCGAGCGTTTCGGCGAGGGCGTCGAGGGCGCGGTGGACCACTACGTCTCGATGACCCGCGCCACCCGGCAGCTGGTCGTCCTGAGCTGAACGGCGGAGGGCCCGTGCCGGCCGGGGGTCTCCCCCGGCCGGCACGAGCCCTCCGTGTCCGCTCGGCCCAACGCTCAGACCATGCTTATCCCACGCTCATCCCACCGAGGAGTAGGCGACGACTCCGCGCAGGAGTCCCTCCACGGCCTTGCGCGCGTTCTTGGCGACGGTCGAGCCCTCGACGGGCGAGGCGGCCGCGATCTGTCCGAGCACGTCGATGACCTGCTTGCACCAGCGCACGAAGTCACCGGCCGGCATCTCGGCCTCCCGCAGCACCTCGTCCAGGCCCTTGCCGCCGGCCCACATATAGGCGGCCCAGGCGAATCCCAGATCCGGCTCGCGCTGGCCGACGCCCTCGGTCTGGGTGATCCGGAAGTCCTCCTCCAGAGCGTCCAGTCGCCCCCAGATACGGACCATCTCGCCCAGCGCGGCCTTCGCCTTCCCGGACGGCAGCTTGGGCGCCATCGCGTCGTCGCCGACACGTGCCTCGTAGACCAGCGCCGAGACGCACGCGGCCAGTTCGGCCGGGTCCAGGCCCTCCCACACCCGCTCGCGCAGGCATTCGCTGGCCAGCAGGTCGAGTTCGCCGTACAGCCGGGCGAGCCGCCTGCCGTCGTCGGTGACCTCGTCGCCGCGCAGATAGTCCATCTCGGTGAGCAGGGCGACGATCCGGTCGAAGGTGCGCGCGATGGTGTTCGTGCGGCCCTCGATCCGCCGTTCCAGCTGCGAGGTGTCGCGCAGCAGCCGGTGGTAGCGCTCGGCCCAGCGGGCGTGGTCCTCGCGGTCCTGGCAGCCGTGGCAGGGGTGCGCGCGGATCGCCTTGCGCAGCCGGGCGATCTCCCGGTCGTCGGCGGCCTGCGAGCGCTGCTTGCGGTGGCGCTCCGGCGCGATGTGCCCGGCCTTGGTGCGCAGCGCGGAGGCCAGGTCCCGACGCGACTGCGGGGAGCGCGGGTTGAAGGACTTCGGGATGCGCATCCGCTCCAGCGCCTCCACCGGCACCGGGAAGTCGATCGACGCCAGCCGCTTGACCTGCCGTTCGGCGGTGAGGACGAGGGGGCGCGGGCCGTCGTGGTGGTCGAAGCCGCGGTGGCCGTTGGACCGGCCGGCCGGCAGCCCCGGGTCCAGTACGAGGGCGAGGCCCGCGTACTTGCCCGTCGGCACATGGATGACGTCGCCCGGCTTGAGCCGCTCCAGCGCCACCGCGGACTCCGCGCGGCGCTGCGCGGCGCCCTGCCGCGCCAACTCGGTCTCGCGGTCCTTGAGTTCGCGGCGCAGCCGCGCGTACTCCTCGAAGTCGCCGAGGTGGCAGGTCATGGACTCCTGGTAGCCGGAGAGCCCTTCCTCGTTGCGCTGCACCTGACGGGAGATGCCGACGACCGACTTGTCGGCCTGGAACTGCGCGAACGACGTCTCCAGCAGCTCGCGCGAGCGGTGCCGGCCGAACTGCTCGACCAGGTTGACCGCCATGTTGTACGACGGCTTGAAGCTGGAGCGCAGCGGATAGGTGCGGGTGCCGGCGAGACCCGCGAGGTGCTCGGGGCTCATACCGCGCTGCCACAGCACCACGGCGTGGCCCTCGACATCGATGCCGCGGCGTCCGGCCCGGCCGGTGAGCTGGGTGTACTCGCCGGGGGTGATGTCGGCGTGCTGCTCGCCGTTCCACTTGACGAGCTTCTCCAGGACCACCGAGCGGGCGGGCATGTTGATGCCGAGGGCGAGGGTCTCGGTGGCGAAGACGGCCTTGACGAGGCCGCGGACGAACAGCTCCTCGACGATCTCCTTGAACGTCGGCAGCATCCCGGCGTGGTGGGCGGCTATGCCCCGCTCCAGGCCCTCCAGCCACTCGTAGTACCCGAGGACGTGCAGGTCCTCGGTGGGGATGGCGGCGGTGCGCTCCTCGACGAGGGCACGCACCCGCTCCCGGGCCTCCTCGTCGTTGAGCCGCAGCCCCGCGTACAGGCACTGCTGGACGGCGGCCTCGCAGGCGGCGCGGCTGAAGATGAACGTGATGGCGGGCAGCAGGCCCTCGGCGTCGAGCCGCTCGATGACCTCGGGGCGGCCCGGCGTCCACACGCGGGAACGCTGACGGCGCTCGCGCTCCCGGTCGGCCTCCCGCATGGCACGGCCGCGTCTGCGGTCCTGGTAGGAGGGCCGGCTGGCCTCCATGCGCGCCAGCCGGGTCAGGTCGGGGTTGACCGCCTTGCGGTTGCCCTCGCCCTCCTCGAACAGGTCGTACATCCGGCGACCGGCGAGCACGTGCTGGAACAGCGGCACGGGCCGGTGCTCGGAGACGATCACCTCGGTGTCTCCCCGGACGGTGTCCAGCCAGTCGCCGAACTCCTCGGCGTTGGACACGGTCGCCGACAGCGAGACCAGGGTGACCGACTCGGGGAGGTGGATGATCACTTCCTCCCAGACGGCGCCGCGGAAGCGGTCGGAGAGGTAGTGCACCTCGTCCATCACCACGTAGCCGAGGCCGAGGAGCGTCTGCGATCCGGCGTACAGCATGTTCCGCAGCACTTCGGTCGTCATCACGACGATCGGGGCGTCGGAGTTGATGCTGTTGTCACCGGTGAGCAGGCCCACCTTGTCGTCGCCGTAGCGGCGGCACAGGTCGGCGTACTTCTGGTTGGACAGCGCCTTGATGGGCGTGGTGTAGAAGCACTTCTTGCCCTGCAGGAGGGCGAGGTGGACGGCGAACTCGCCGACGATCGTCTTGCCCGAGCCGGTGGGCGCGGCCACCAGGACGCCCTTGCCCGCCTCGAGCGCCTGGCACGCCTCGATCTGGAAGGGGTCGAGGCCGAAGTCGTACATCTCGCGGAAGGAGGCGAGCGCGGTGGCCTGCTCGACAGCGCGCCTACGTGCTGCCGCGTACCGCTCGGCCGGTGAGAGATCCTCTGTCATCGTACTTTCGAGCGTACCGGGCGCCACTGACAACAGGACGATCATTATCCGGATCAGGTCGGACCGTACGCTGCCGGACTGGTCACCCTTGCCGGGAAAACCCTTTCCCTCACCCCCGCCCTCGTGTACTCGGAGTCCGTGGAAAGATATGCAACTCCGTCGGCCATGGTCATGAGCATGGTCGGCGTTGTCCTGCAGAAACGAGGGGAATCATGAAGCTCAAGATCACGCGCCTGACCAGCGCCGCGATAGCGGTGGGTGTGACCGCCCTGGGAACCGTCGTGATGACGCCCGGGTACGCCATGGCCGCAGCTGCCACCCAATGCAGCGGCACCCAGCACAAGGAGTTCGACACGATCGGCTCCAACCTCGACGTGTACATCACCCTCTGCGTCCACCGCAGCGGCGACGGCTACTACAACGCGTATGCCGATGTCACCTGGAAGGATGGCGGTGGCGGCGTGAGCGCCGGGATGGAGGACCTCGAACTGAACCTCCGCCTGGAGCGGAACGACGCGGACTACAAGAACCAGAACTTCGGCCTGAAGGCGGTCAACGGCAGTTCGTCGGGCGCTGTACGGGCCACAGGTGCCAAGTTCCGGAGCAGCACGACCGGGGGATGGACTGCTGACGGGCACGTCAAGTGGGACATCCAGAACGACGGCGCCGGCGGCGGAACCTGGTCCCTCGGTGGTTCTCCCAGCATCTGACGTCTGAAGCTGGGGGTCAGGCCAGGAGCGGCTCATCGCTTGTCGATGAGCCGCTCCTTCCGTTTCCGCAGGTCGTGCACTGCCGCAAGCGTGCCTCAGGTGACGTCGTCGTAGCCGTTGACGCGCTCGGTGGTGGCCTGCTCGGGCAGGGCGCGGCTCGGCGCGACGGGCTCCACCGCGCCGATGCTCTCGGGGGTCAGATCGAGGTCGGAGGCCTCGTCGTCGCCGGGGCCCTCCGCCTCACGGCGGGCGCGGCGCTTGTCGTTGAGGAGCGCGATGGCCGTCGCGGCGAAGTACAGGATCCAGATCGGGCCCGCGAGCGCCAGCATGGAGATCGGGTCCGTGCTGGGCGTGGCGATCGCCGCGAAGAGCGTGATGCCCAGAATCATGCCGCGCCACCAGCCGGCCATCTTCTTGCCGGACAGCACGCCGCCGAAGTTCAGCATCACCAGCAGCAGCGGCAGTTCGAACGAGAGGCCGAAGACGACGGTCATCCGCATGATCAGCTGCAGCAGGTCGTCGAGGGGGAGCTGATTGTCGCTGCCGATGATCGAGAACTCGAGCATCACCGACGCCATCTTGGGCAGCGACCAGTACGCGAAGTAGGCGCCCGTGAGGAACAGGGGGAAGCCCGCCCCCACGAAGGCGAGACTGTACTTCTTCTCGTGCCGGTGCAGGCCGGGCGCGATGAATCCCCAGAGCTGGTAGAGCCACACGGGAGCGGCCAGCACCACACCCGACGACAGGGAGACCGTCAGGGCCAGCGTGAACGGACTCAGCAGGCCGTTCTGCACGATGCGTGCGCACTGGGTCTCATTGGGGTTCTTGGCCAGTTCGGCGAAGCTGTAGTCGCATCCCACCGCCTGGAGGATGGGATCCGTGAAGAACTGGATGGTGTCCTTGTAGAAAAAGGCTGCCACCACCGTCGTGACAAGGATCGCCAACAGACTCTTGACGAGCCGGTTGCGGAGCTCGCGGAGGTGCTCCGCCAGAGGCATCCGCCCCTCGGGATCTCTCTCCTGCTTGCGGGCAGACTTCAGCAACCCACGTTCCCATCTCGTGCGTCGGGCCGGAGGTCACCGGCCCTGCGTCAGCGCTTCGTGGTGTCCGTCGGCTCGTTGACCGGGCGCGAGCTGTTCACGTCGCCGGGGGAGGCCTGGATGACGCGCTGAGCGGGGGGCTGCTGTTCGCCGGTGGTGTTGGCCGGCGGGTCGGCCGGGGCGGCGGACTTGTCCTCGTCCTTCATCGCCTTCGCCTCGCTCTTGAGGATGCGGGCCGACTTGCCGAGGGAGCGGGCCATGTCCGGGAGCTTCTTGGCACCGAACAGCAGGATGATGACGACGAGGATCAGGATGATCTCGGTGGGGCCGAGCCTACCCATAGCTGTATACCTTCTTCACCGAGGCGACATGGTCCGAATGCCCGGCCGATCGGACATACATCCGACCACCGTGCTGCCAGCGATCGTAACGCTCGGGGGTGAACGCAGGACAATCCCTGTGCATACTCCCAGTCGCGTGCCCGCGCCTCGCTCCCGGGCCGCAATTGAGCAGCGTACCCGCCACCCACCGCGCGTCGACAGGGCGAAGCGGTGCAAAACGCCCCCGTCCGGGGACTCACACCGATTCCTTGGTCGCCCTACAGGGAGTCCGCGGCGGCCCGGGCCGCACCGACCGAGGCCCGCTCCAGGTCCTCCGCCGCCCTGTTGATACGCCGTGCCGACTCCGTCACCTGCCGGCCGAGGCGCTGCGCCTCGACGAACACCCGTACGGCCAGGACACCGAGGACGGCGAGACCCACGAAACCCACAGCTACCGCGAACATCGGCCAGAACATGAGCCGAGCCTAGACCGTTCCTAGACGGTGGAGTGCAGCCGGAGGGTGCTGACGCCGCCGCCGGTCAGCAACTCGACGATGCGCTCCCCCGCCGGCTTGCGGACCCCTGCCCCGCAGGCGGGGCAGGTGAACGAGTAGAACGTCGTCCGGCTGCTCGCGCCGATGACGAGTCTGAGGGCCGGCGCGGCGAGTTCGAACCGGCCCCGGCAGTCCGGGCAGCCCGCCCGGAACATCACCGGCGTCACGTTTCTCATCCCGGCGAAGGCGGATGCCACCGTCACCGCCCGCACTCCGGACGTCGCCGACTCGCTCACAGTCCCGCTCCCGCCTGTCGCCCTGCTGCCGAACCGCCGGCCCGGCCGCCGCCGTACCGCCTCGTCCTCACTGCCCGTCGTGCGCCGCGTGCGCCACCCCGGCGTCCCGTATCTCCATCCCGTCGTACGCCGCCAGCGCCTCGCGGGCCGCCTGCCGGGCACTGTCGGCCAGCTCGGGCGGCGACACGATCCGGCCGTCCCCGCCGAGCCGCAGCGCCAGCCGCCGCAGCGACGCCGGGTCGGGGGTGCGCAAGGTGATTCGCAGCCCGCCGTCGGGAAGCTCGTCGGCGCTGTCGTGCGGGTAGTACTCGGCGACCCAGCGTCCGCCGGGCCCGACCTCGACCACGACCTCCGGGTCCTCCGCCGCCGGCTGCACCAGCCCCTCGGACAGGTCCCTCAGCTCCACCTCGGGCGGCGCGGACGGCTCGTCCAGGATCTTGATCTCGGCGACCCGGTCCAGCCGGAACGTGCGCCGCGCCTCGGAGCGCCGGCACCACGCCTCCACATAGGTGTGGCCGACGCTGACCAGCCGGATCGGGTCGATCTCCCGCTCTGTCACCTCGTCCCGGGCCGGCGAGTAGTAGCGGATCCACAGCCGGCGCCGCTCGGAGATCGCCCGGTCGACGTCGGCGAAGACACCGCCCTCGGACTCGAAGGTCACCGACAGCCGGGCGCTGGACACGGCCGCCTCACCGGCCGCCGTCTCCACCTTCGCGGTGGCCCGCAGCAGCGCCTGCCGGTCGCTCTCCCGCAGCCCCGGAAGCGTGGCCACCGCCCGCGCCGCCACCAGCAGCGCGGTCGCCTCGTCGGCGGCCAGCCGCAGCGGCTCGGCGACATCGTCCGGGTTGTGCCACCAGATCCGCTCGCCGTCGGTGTCGATGTCGAGCAGATCACCGCCGCGGAAACTCGTGCCGCACATCGGCAGCACATCGAGGTCGGAGACCAGCTCGTCCTCGGAGATGCCGAAGGCACGGGCGACGTCCTCGACGCGCGCGCCGGGTCGCTCCCGCAGATAGGTCACCAGGGAGAGCATCCGCCGGGTCTGGTCGATGGCGCTCGTGGGCCTGACCGGTTTGCCTGCCACTGTCTTGCTCCGCTCCCCCTCAGCCCTTGGCCACGGCACGCAGCCGGTCCACCACGTCGGCCCGCAGCTCGGCGGGCTCCAGGACCACCACGTCGGGCCCGAACTCCACCAGCCACGCGTCCAGCCCGTGGCCGTACGGAATCTCCAACTCGTCCCAGCCGTCCCCGAGTTCCCGGACCCGGGTGGCCTTCGCCCGAAGGGGGTAACCGGCCTCCGTGCGCAGCCGGATCAGGGCGGACCGGTCGGCGATCTCCCCCGCCCAGCTCGCCACGGTCTCCCGGACGGTCACGACGTCCGGCACCTCGGCGGTGAACCGGCCGGCCCGGCTGCGCACCTTGCCGGTGATCCGGGACAGCCGGAACACCCGCTCGGCACCCCGGTCGCGGTCCCAGCCCGCCAGATACCAGTGGCCTCGCCAGCACTCCAGCGCCCACGGCTCCACATGCCGCGGCTCGGGGCGCGCGGCGTTGGCCTTGCGGTAGTCGAACATGACCGGCCGGCGGTCCCGGCAGGCCAGCATCAGCGGCTCGAACGCCGCCTCGTGCACCGGGATACGGGGCTCCAGCGCGCTGTGCGCCCCGTACGGGTCGACGTCCTCCGGCAGCCCGGCCGCGCGCAGCTTCTGCAGGGCGCCGCTGGCCGCGCCCGCGAGCCGGGCCTGCTGCCACACCTTCGCGGCCAGCCCGAGCGCGGCGGCCTCCTCGGCGTCCAGGGTGATCGGCGGCAGCCTGTTGCTGTCGCGGGCGGCGAGATAGCCGACCTCGCCGTCCAGGTTCTCCACCGTCTCGATGACCAGGCCGAGCTCGCGCAGATCGTCCTTGTCGCGCTCGAACATACGGTTGAAGGAGTCGTCGGAGCCCGCTTCCAGATAGGCCTCGATGGACTCACGCAGCTCGCGCTTGCTCAACGGCCGCCGCGTCCCGAGCAGACACAGCGCCAGATTCATGAGCCGCTCGGCCTTGGCAATGGCCATCGACGCCCTTCGCCTTCCCTATGGTGCTTACGACCGATGACCGTACCGCCCCGCGGGGGCGCGGCAAAAGCCGAGGGCCCATGCCCGGACAGGCATGGACCCAGGTGGTCGGCTCCGGTCGCGCATCGATCACAGGTGGCGACCGGACGCGACGCTCAGACGCCGAGCAGGTCGACGACGAAGATCAGCGTCTCGCCGGGCTTGATCGCCGGGGTGGGGCTCTGGTTGCCGTAGGCCAGGTGTGCCGGGATCGTCAGCTGACGGCGGCCACCGACCTTCATGCCCTGCACGCCCTGGTCCCAGCCCTTGATGACGCGGCCGCCACCCAGCGGGAAGCGGAACGGCGTACCGCGGTTCCAGCTGGCGTCGAACTCCTCACCCGTGCTGAAGGCCACACCCACGTAGTGCACGGTGACGGTCTGACCCGCCTCCGCGACCGGGCCGTCGCCCTCCCAGATGTCCTTGATCTCGAGGTCCGCCGGGGGCTCGCCGCCCGGGAAGTCGATCTCGGGCTTGTCGATGCTCACGTCTTACGCTCCATGCTTTCGTGAAAAGACAACGCGGTCAGTCTTTCATCACCCGGGGTGCGGTCACATCTTGGCGAGGATGTCCACGCTGAACACGAGCGTGGCGTTCTTCGCGATGCCGCTGCCCTGCGGCGGCTGGTCGCCGTACCCCAGCTCCGGCGGGATGACGATCAGCACACGGCTGCCGACCTTCTTGCCGGTCAGCCCCTGCGACCATCCCTTGACGACCTGCGCCAGCGGGAACGACACCAGCTGCTTGGCCGCGTACGACGAGTCGAACTCCTTGCCGGTGTCCCACTGCACGCCCTTGTACTGCACCAGGACGGTGTTCTCCGCGGCGACCTCGTCGCCGTCGCCCTCCAGGATGTAGTTCGCCACCAGCTTCTTCGGCGGGTCCGTCTTCGGGACCTCGATGGAGGGCGCCTTGCCGTCGGTGTTCGTGCCGACCTTCGGCAGATCCGCGTCGTCCTGGGCGACCTTCGTGCCCTTCGCCGAACTCGACGCGTTGAACGAGTCCTCGATGTCGACGACGAACACCAGGGTGTCGGTGCCCTTGATGCCCGCCTGCTCGTTGCCCTCCTTGCCGTAGCCCCAGGTCGGCGGGACGGCCATCTCGACACGGCTGCCGACCTTCTTGCCGGTCAGCCCGTACCGCCAGCCGTCGATGATGCGGCCCTGCGACAGCTGGATCAGCAGCGGCGTCTTACGGTCGTAGGAGTTGTCGAAGACCTTGCCCGTCGCCCAGATCTGCCCCAGGTAGTTCGCCTGCAGGTAGTCGTTCTCCGCGACCGTCTTGCCGCTGCCCGCGATGGCCGTACGCACCGCCAGGTCCTTCGACGGCTCCCCCTCGCCCTTGGCGACCGTCGGCTTCTCACCGAACTTCGTACCCGCCGTGATCGCCGGCAGCGGACCGTCCACGATCTTCGGCGACGGCGCGGCCGACTGCTGCGGCGCCGACGGCGACACGCTCTCGCTCGCCTCGCCCCCCGAGTCCTTGTCGTCACCGCAAGCGGCGAGCGTGACCATTCCTGCAGGTAGGGCGATGAGAAGTGAGCGTCGGCGCACGGTGGGGGCCTCGTAATCAGTCGATCTTGCGGACAGGCGTGCGCGCAACTCTACGGCGTGAGAAGGGCGCCGTACGGGAGAACGTACGGCGCCCGTGTTGCGTTCCGGCACTTACGCCGGACCCGCATCTCACATCCCGGCGATCAGCTTCTCCACCCGGTCGTCCACCGAACGGAACGGGTCCTTGCACAACACCGTGCGCTGCGCCTGGTCGTTCAGCTTCAGATGCACCCAGTCGACCGTGAAGTCCCGGCGCTGCTCCTGCGCCCGGCGGATGAAGTCGCCGCGCAGCCGGGCCCGAGTGGTCTGCGGGGGCACCGACTTGCCCTCGAAGATCTTCAAGTCGTTGCAGATCCGGGTGGCTTGCCCCTTCTTCTCCAGCAGGTAGTACAGCCCGCGGCGCCGGTGGATGTCGTGATACGCGAGGTCTATCTGCGCGACCCGCGGATGCGACATGGTCATGTTGTGCTTGGCCCGGTACCGCTCGATGAGCTTGTACTTCATGACCCAGTCGATCTCCGTGCCGATACGGTCGAGATCCTCCGTCTCGATCGCGTCCAGCGTCCGGCCCCACAGCTCCAGGACCTGCTCGACCGTGCCCGTACGGATACCGCGGCGCTCACAGAAGTCCACGGCCTTCTCGTAGTACTCGCGCTGCACCTCCAGCGCCGAGGCCTCCCGGCCACTGGCCAGACGCACCTTGCGCCGGCCCGTGATGTCATGGCTGACCTCGCGGATCGCCCGGATCGGGTTCTCCAGGGTCAGATCCCGCATCACCGTCCCCGCCTCGATCATGCGCAGCACCAGATCCGTCGCGCCGACCTTCAGCAGCATCGTCGTCTCGGACATGTTCGAGTCGCCCACGATGACATGCAGACGCCGGTAGCGCTCCGCGTCCGCGTGCGGCTCGTCCCGCGTGTTGATGATCGGCCGGGAACGCGTCGTCGCCGACGAGACGCCCTCCCAGATGTGCTCCGCCCGCTGGCTCACGCAGTACACCGCACCGCGCGGCGTCTGCAGCACCTTCCCGGCACCGCACAACAGCTGCCGGGTCACCAGGAACGGGATGAGGATGTCCGCGAGCCGGGAGAACTCGCCATGGCGTGCCACCAGATAGTTCTCATGGCAGCCGTAGGAGTTTCCGGCCGAGTCCGTGTTGTTCTTGAAGAGGTAGACGTCGCCTGCGATTCCCTCCTCGTGCAGGCGTCGTTCCGCGTCTACCAGGAGTCCTTCCAGAATGCGCTCGCCGGCCTTGTCGTGGGTGACCAGCTCGGTCACGTTGTCACATTCGGGTGTCGCGTATTCCGGATGTGAGCCCACGTCGAGATAGAGGCGGGCGCCGTTTCGCAGAAAGACATTGCTGCTACGGCCCCATGACACGACACGGCGGAAGAGGTACCGCGCCACCTCGTCGGGAGACAGGCGGCGCTGTCCCCTGAACGTACACGTGACGCCGTACTCGTTCTCCAGCCCGAAAATGCGGCGGTCCATGACTGAACATTACGCCCGATCCCCTGAGCTGAAACGGGGTTCGACAGCACGGTTCGGATCATTTTCCGATGAAGCCGCAACGACCGCACCCCGTCCGGGAGCTGCGAGGACCCGCCCCGTCGCCACCAGAACCAGCAACGACACCGCCCCCGCAGCACCCGGCACAGCGAACCCCCACAGCGCCCCGCCCGCCTCCACCACCGGCCCGGCCACACCCGTCCCCACCGACGCACCCACCGTGAACGTCGTCACCAGCCACGAGAACGCCTCCGTCACCGTGCCCCGCGGCGCATGCCGGTCCACCAGCACGAACGCACACGCGATCGACGGCGCGAGGAACACCCCCGCCAGCACCGCCAGCCCCGTCATCGCCACCACGCCCGGCATCAGCATCAACGGCAGATAACACACCGCCAGGAACGCCACCAGCGTCCGCAGCCGCCGCGCCGGCTCACCACCCCACTGCCGCGCCCCGTACACCACACCACCCAGCAGAGCACCCAGCCCCAGACCGGCCATCAGCCAGCCGTACACCACATCCCCACCGTGATCGTCCGCGTACGACACCGCCGCCACCGCGATCGACCCCATCGCCATCCCCACGAACAGGAACGCGCCCAGCAGCGCCAGCAGCCCCGAGGACCGCAACGCCCCCAGCCAGTGCGCCTCCCGCGGCTCCGAACGCCACGCCCGCGACGGCGGCGACACCACCACCGACAACGCCCCCAGCACCCCGATCACATTCAGCAGCACCAACGCCACCTGCGCCGACCACAACGACGCGCCCAGCGTCAGCAGCAGCGGGCCCAGCGTGAACATCACCTCCTGCGCCACCGCGTCCATCGCGTACGCCGTGTGCACCTGCCCCTCCCGGGGCAGCACCGACGCCCACAACGCCCGCAGACCGCCCTCCAGCGGCGGCGTGAACAGGCCGGCCGCCACCACCGCGGCATACGCCAGGCCCAGCGCGTCGATACCGACGAACGCGAACACCGCCGTCGCCACCGCCGAGGCGACCGCCGCCGGCAGCTGCACCCGCGGCTGCCCGAACAGATCCACCAGACGCCCCAGCACCGGCTGCCCCACCGCGTTGGCGACCCCGTACACCGCCGCCAGACCACCGGCCAGGCTGTACGAGCCGCCCTCCGCGCGCACGAACAGCACGATCGCCAGCGCCGCCACCGCGTTCGGCAACCGCCCCACCAGCGTGCCCACCAACAGCCGGGCGGCATGCCTCGCCCGCAGGACCTCCAGATATGCCCCGCTCATCGGCCGCGCCGCCCTCCGCCAGAGAAGTTTTACGTATAACGTCCTCCGTCATACGTACCATGTGCGCTGATCCCCGTCCAGACGAAAGAGCAGGCCACCGTGGCAACAGGCAGCACCCGCCCCACCAGCCGGGACGTCGCCCAGGCCGCAGGGGTCTCCCAGGCCGCCGTCTCACTCGTCCTCGGCGACAAATGGCGCGGCCGCGTCTCCGCCACCACCGCCGAACGCGTCCGCGAAGCCGCCCGCCGCCTCGGCTACCGGCCCAACCTCGCCGCCCGCAACCTCCGCCTCGGCCACACCCGCACCGTACTCCTCGTCGTCCCCGCCCTCACCACCGAATTCTTCGCCGGCGTCTACACCGGAGCCGCCCGCATCGCCGCACGACACGGCTTCGGCGTCGTCCTCTACCCCTCCCCCGAAGGCATCGGCCCCGCCCGCGACCCCTTCGCCTCCGCCCAGGCCGCCCTCGACGGCGTCATCGCCTCCTCCATGGCCGCCGACGCCCTCACCGGCATCCGAGGCGACCAACTCCCCCTCGTCATGCTCGACAGCGACCCCACCGGCAGCCTCGGCGCCGCCACCGTCAACCTCGACATCGCCGACGGCGTCCGCCAGATCACCGACCACCTCCTCGGCCTCGGCCACCGCCACTTCCTGCACCTCGCCGCCGACATCCCCTCCTGGACCTTCGACGTCCGCGCCCGCGAACTCACCACCCGACTCGCCGCCGCACCCGGCACCACCCTGCGCACCGCACGCGCCCCCATCGCCATCGACGAGGCCCGCACCGCCACCGCCGACGCCCTCGCCACCCCCCACCCCCACCCCACCGCGATCATCTGCGACGACGACAAACTCGCCGCCGGCGCCTACAAGGCCATCCGCCGCCTCGGCCTCCGCGTCCCCGACGACATCTCCGTCACCGGCCTCGACGACCTCGCCCTCGCCACCGCCATCGACCCCGAACTCACCACCGTCCGCCTCGACGCCGAACTCTTCGGCGAACGCGGCATGCAAGCCCTCCTCGCCGTCCTGGAAGGCCGCACACCGGAAGAAGGAGACATCCCCGTCCAGCTCGTCGTCCGCGGCTCCACGGCACCCCCCAGAGCCTCCTGACCGCCCACCCCGGGAACGCCGAAGCCCCGGCCGCACGAGCGACCGGGGCACAAGCAGGGTGCGTACAGGGCTGACTACTTCTCCGAACCGCCGGACGGGCCCTCCGACTCGTCCGAACTCTCCGCCTCCGTCGCCGCGCCACCCGCCTCCAGCAGACGGTCCAGCTGACGACCGACGATCCGCTTGAACTTCCGCGACTGCGGACGCGTACGGTCCAGCACCGCCACCTCCAGCCGCTCCGCCGGAATCTCCCGCTGCGAACCGTTCGACTCCCGCGACAACGCCTGCACGGCCAGCTGCAACGCCTCCGCCAGACTCATCCCGTCCTGATGCCGCTGATCCAGATAGCTGCTGATCAACTCCGCATTACCACCGACCGCGACCGAACCGTGCTCGTCCACGATCGAACCGTCATGCGGCAACCGATAGATCTGATCACCCTCCGGAGTCTCACCGACCTCCGCGACGACCAGCTCCACCTCGTACGGCTTCTCCGCCGCCGACGAGAAGATCGTGCCCAGCGTCTGCGCGTACACGTTCGCCAGACCCCGCGCCGTCACATCGTCACGGTCATAGGTGTAACCCCGCAGATCGGCATACCGCACCCCACCGATCCGCAGATTCTCGTACTCGTTGTACTTGCCGGCGGCCGCGAAACCGATCCGGTCATAGATCTCACTGAACTTGTGCAGCGCACGGGACGGGTTCTCACCGACGAACACAATGCCATCGGCATACTGCAGCACGACCAGGCTGCGACCACGCGCGATGCCCTTCCGGGCATACTCCGCCCGGTCCGCCATCGCCTGCTGGGGTGACACATAGAACGGCGTCGACACCGGTTATCCGTCCCTTTCTGTCGAAGTCACACGATCACCTGGAAACAACCGGACCACACCGCTACAGCAGCGAAGCCCGCGGACCGTCGGGCTGCTCCAGACGCCGCTCCAGAATGGAACGCGCGATCTCGGAGGACTCCACGTCGCCGAGCCGACGGAAACCATCCTCGGTGATCACCGTGACGATCGGATAGATCCGGCGCGCGACATCCGGACCACCCGTCGCCGAGTCGTCGTCCGCCGCGTCGTACAAGGCCTGCACCACCAGCGTCGTGGCCTCGGCCTCACTCAGATCCTCACGGAACAGCTTCTTCATCGCGCCCCGCGCGAAGATCGAACCCGAACCCGTCGCCGCGTAACCGTGCTCCTCCGAACGCCCGCCCGTGACGTCGTAGGAGAAGATCCGCCCCCGCTCACGGTCCACGTCGTACCCCGCGAACAGCGGCACCACGGCCAGACCCTGCATCGCCATGCCCAGGTTCGAACGGATCATCGTCGACAGCCGGTTCGCCTTGCCCTCCAGCGACAGCTGCGCGCCCTCGACCTTCTCGAAGTGCTCCAGCTCCAGCTGGAACAGCTTCACCATCTCCACGGCCAGACCCGCCGTGCCGGCGATCCCCACCGCCGAGTACTCGTCGGCCGGGAACACCTTCTCGATGTCCCGCTGCGCGATGACATTGCCCATCGTGGCCCGCCGGTCACCGGCGAGGACCACACCGCCCGGGAAGGTCACGGCGACGATCGTGGTGCCGTGCGGCGCCTCGATCACGCCCTGCGTGGGCGGCAGTTGACGCTTGCCGGGCAGCATCTCCGGCTGGTGCTCGGCGAGAAAGTCCATGAACGAGGACGACCCAGGCGTCAGGAAGGCAGCTGGTAGACGCCCGGTGCTACGAGTGTTGGCTTCCACGCGATTCCTTCCACGTAAGCAGCAGCCCGCCTTATGACGTCGGGCCGATCCTTGAACTGCCCCAGCGCGGCATTGCAGCTGAAGCACAGTACGCCACGGACCCTACCCGTCTCATGGCAGTGATCCACATGCTCGGGCAAAGCCGCCAAACATATGCAGCAGACGCCCCCTTGCGAGGCGACCAACCCCTGGCGATCGGCCTCCGTGATGCCATACGCGCGCTTCAGGTGACCCTGCCGGCCCTGGACGGCTCTGCATGCCTTGCATCGTGTCGCCAGGCCGTCGGAGGCCGTGGCGTTGCGGTGCCACTCACTGTGCGGCTTGACCTCGCCGCACTGCCTGCACAACTTGTGTCCGGCAGGAACGGCCACCTTGTCCCGGACGGGCTTGCCGATGGCCGCCCGGCGGCGCCGGTAGTGCGCGGCACTGTACTGCGCCACGCACTCCCGGCAGCGCACCTGGAGGCCGTCCCGCCGGTTCCTGTCCCGCGCGAAGGACGCGAGGGGCAGATCTCGCTCGCAGCCCCTGCATCTCTTGACGTCCGGCCCGGTCACCCGACTCCCCCGCTTTCCTTCACTTCGAAGGAAAATCGACCTAGGACCCTTTACTCCCCACCTTTTTGCACGAAGGAGCGCACGAAATCCTCGGCATTTTCCTCGAGTACGTCGTCGATTTCGTCCAGTACCGAGTCGACGTCGTCGCTCAGCTTTTCCTGGCGCTCTTTGAGGTCTTCCGAGGCCTGTGCCTCGGCGCCCTGCTCCTCGACCTCCTCGGTGGAGCGCGTGGCCTTCTGCTGCCCGCCGCCGGTGTCCTTGGTTGCCATATCCCTCACCCCGCTCAGTTCGCCCGACATGGTCGACAGGTCGGCTTTCCTGCCGATCGGTGATGATCAGACCCTACAAGCCGGGTCCGACATCGGCCCCGCAGTTTCTCCAACGTACGGGGGCCATCTCGATGATTCCCGGCCGCCGGGTTTTCCACCCTGCCGGGCCGGTCCTCGGCCGGACCGGCTCGGGTACCCCTCAATTGCCCGACAGGACCCTGACCAGGTCTTCCGCGGTGCGGCAGCGGTCCAGGAGCTCCTTGACGTGATTTCGCGTTCCGCGAAGTGGTTCGAGGGTTGGGACGCGCTGGAGGGAGTCGCGTCCGGGGAGGTCGAAGATGACCGAGTCCCAGGAGGCCGCGGCGACGTCGTCGGCGTACTGCTCGAGGCAGCGGCCGCGGAAGTAGGCGCGGGTGTCCTCGGGGGGCGTGGTCTTGGCCCGCTGGACGGTGTCCTCGTCCAGGAGGCGCTTGATGCGGCCTCGCTCGGCGAGGCGGTTGTAGAGGCCCTTGTCGGGCCGTACGTCGGCGTACTGCAGGTCGAGGAGGTGGAGCTTGGCGGCGTCCCAGTCGAGGCCGTCGCGGCGCCGGTAGCCCTCCATGAGTTCGCGTTTGGCGATCCAGTCGAGTTCGCCGGACAGGCTCATGGGGTCGTTCTCGAGCCGGTTGAGGGTGTCCTCCCAGCGGCTGAGGACGTCCTTGGTCTGTTCGTCGGCGTCGGCGCCGTAGCGTTCCTCGATGTACTTGCGGGAGAGTTCGTAGTACTCCATCTGGAGCTGTACCGCGGTGAGTGTGCGGCCGCTGCGCAGCGTGATGAGGCGCTTGAGCGTGGGGTCGTGGGAGACCTGGTGGAGGGTGCGGACGGGCTGGTCGACGGCGAGGTCGACGGCGATGAAGCCGTCCTCGATCATGGACAGGACCAGGGCGGTCGTGCCGAGCTTGAGATAGGTGGAGATCTCGGAGAGGTTGGCGTCGCCGATGATCACGTGGAGGCGGCGGTATTTCTCGGCGTCGGCGTGGGGCTCGTCGCGGGTGTTGATGATGGGCCGTTTGAGTGTCGTCTCGAGGCCGACCTCGACTTCGAAGTAGTCGGCGCGCTGGCTGATCTGGAAGCCGTGTTCGTGGCCGTCCTGGCCGATGCCGACGCGTCCGGCGCCGGTGACGACCTGGCGGGAGACGAAGAAGGGCGTGAGGTGGCGCACGATGTCCGAGAAGGGGGTTTCCCGCTTCATCAGGTAGTTCTCGTGCGTGCCGTAGGAGGCGCCCTTGTTGTCGGTGTTGTTCTTGTAGAGGTGGATGGGCTGGGCGCCGGGGAGCTGGGCGGCTCGTTCGGCGGCTTCGGCCATGATCCGTTCGCCGGCTTTGTCCCAGAGGACGGCGTCGCGGGGGTTGGTGACCTCGGGGGCGCTGTATTCGGGGTGTGCGTGGTCGACGTAGAGCCGTGCGCCGTTGGTGAGGATGACGTTGGCGAGGCCGATGTCCTCGTCGGTGAGCTGGCTGGAGTCGGCGGCCTCGCGGGCGAGGTCGAAGCCTCGCGCGTCGCGCAGCGGGTTCTCCTCCTCGAAGTCCCAGCGGGCCCGGCGGGCCCGGTGCATCGCCGCCGCGTAGGCGTTGACGATCTGGGATGAGGTGAGCATGGCATTGGCGTTGGGGTGGCCGGGGACGGAGATTCCGTACTCGGTCTCGATGCCCATTACTCGCCGTACGGTCATGCGGCCCTCCTTGCCCGGCGGCGCCCTCGGTCGTGGGCGCCGCGCAGATACCGCTGGCGCTCGGTGGCGTGTGCGGTGCCCGTCCCCGCACTGCGCGACTGCGCGGTATGGAAGAGCCTAGAACGCCTTTGCGCTGGTGGGGAGATCATTTGCGTCATTGCGTTGGTCGCCTTCGGTCCGGCGTGGCCGGAAAAACAGTCGGCTGCGGGTTCCCGGTGGGGAGCCCGCAGCCGCCCTGTCTTTTACAGGTACTGACCGGTGTTCGCCACCGTGTCGATGGAGCGTCCGGTGTCGGCGCCCTGCTTTCCGGTGATGAGGGTGCGGATGTAGACGATCCGCTCGCCCTTCTTTCCGGAGATCCGGGCCCAGTCGTCCGGGTTGGTGGTGTTGGGCAGGTCCTCGTTCTCCTTGAACTCGTCCACGCAGGCCTGGAGGAGGTGGGAGACGCGGAGGCCCTTCTGCTTGTGTTCGAGGAAGTCCTTGATCGCCATCTTCTTGGCGCGGCCCACGATGTTCTCGATCATGGCGCCGGAGTTGAAGTCCTTGAAGTAGAGGACTTCCTTGTCGCCGTTGGCGTAGGTGACTTCCAGGAAGCGGTTCTCCTCGGATTCGGCGTACATCTGTTCGACGGCGGTCTGGATCATGCTCTGGACCGTCATGGACTTGTCGCCGCCGTGCTCTCCGAGGTCTTCGGAGTGGAGCGGGAGGCGTTCGGTGAGGTACTTGCCGAAGATGTCCTTGGCGGCCTCGGCGTCGGGACGCTCGATCTTGATCTTCACGTCGAGCCGGCCGGGGCGCAGGATGGCGGGGTCGATCATGTCCTCGCGGTTGGAGGCGCCGATGACGACCACGTTCTGCAGGCCTTCGACGCCGTCGATCTCGGCGAGGAGCTGCGGCACGATGGTGTTCTCCACGTCCGAGCTGACGCCGGAGCCGCGGGTGCGGAAGAGGGATTCCATCTCGTCGAAGAAGACGATGACGGGTGTGCCCTCGGAGGCTTTCTCGCGGGCTCGCTGGAAGACGAGGCGGATCTGCCGTTCGGTCTCGCCGACGTACTTGTTGAGGAGCTCGGGTCCCTTGATGTTGAGGAAGAAGCTCTTGCCGGCGGCCTGGCCGGTGACTTCGGCGACCTTCTTGGCCAGCGAGTTGGCGACGGCCTTGGCGATGAGTGTCTTTCCGCATCCGGGGGGTCCGTAGAGCAGGACGCCCTTGGGCGGGCGCAGTTCGTGCTCCTTGAACAGGTCCGGGTAGAGGTAGGGCAGTTCCACGGCGTCGCGGATGGCCTCGATCTGGCCGCCGAGGCCGCCGATCTGTTCGTAGCCGATGTCGGGGACTTCTTCGAGGACGAGCTCCTCGACCTCGCTCTTGGGGACGATCTCGTAGACGTAGCCGGATCGGGGTTCGAGCAGGAGGGCGTCGCCGGGGCGGATGTTGACGCCGCGCAGGGGTTCGGCGAGGCGTACGACCCGCTCTTCGTCGGTGTGCCCGAGGACGAGTGCGCGTTCGCCGTCCTCGAGGATCTCCTTGAGGGTGACGATGTCGCCGACGCTCTCGAACTCCATGGCCTCGACCACGTTGAGGGCTTCGTTGAGCATGACTTCCTGGCCGCGCCGGAGGTCGTCGAGTTCGACGCTCGGGCTGACGTTCACGCGGAGTTTGCGGCCTCCGGTGAAGATGTCGGCGGTGCCGTCCTCGTTGGCCTGCAGGAAGACTCCGAAGCCGGCCGGTGGCTGGGCGAGCCGGTCGACTTCCTCCTTGAGAGCCACGATCTGGTCGCGGGCCTCACGGAGCGTGTTCGCGAGTCGCTCGTTCTGGGCGGACACGCCGGCCAGGTTGGTCTGGAGCTCGACGATCCGCTCTTCGAGAATCCTCGTGTGCCGCGGAGAGTCGGCGAGCTTGCGTCGCAGGACGGCGATCTCCTGCTCAAGATAGGCGATCTGCCCGGCCGGGTCGTCGGACCCTCGTCCCGGGCGGATGCCGCGGTTCATGTCGTCGTCGTGGGCTGCCACGGTCCTCACCTCCTCCAAAGGGAGCTGGACGCTTCCAGACCCTACCTGGGTGGGTGTCGATTGAAACCCCTAGATCACAAAGACGGTCGGGGTGTGTCCGATCTTCACCCTTGCGCTCTCCCTCACGCCAGGGGAATACCCACCGGACATGAATGGAACCCAGGCGGGGGTAGTGTCGAGGTGTTCAACACCCGTCGGAGCTGGCCGGATTCCCGTGCGGCTGGGCGGGGGAAGCGGTGGGAGAGATGAGCGTGGAGCAGGCGGCCTCGGTCGAGGGTGAGGCGCTGGAGGTCTGGATCGATCAGGCGTTGTGCACGGGTGACGGCATTTGTGCCCAGTATGCGCCTGAGGTGTTCGAGCTGGACATCGATGGTCTGGCCTATGTGAAGGGCGCCGACGAGGAGCTGTTGCAGGCGGAGGGGGCGACAACGCCCGTGCCGCTGCCGCTTCTCACGGATGTGGTGGATTCGGCGCGAGAGTGCCCGGGCGAGTGCATCCATGTACGTCGGGTTCTGGACAAGGTCGAAGTGTTCGGTCCGGACGCGGAGTGACCTTGCGGATACGGCTCGTTACGGCTGTCTGATTTCTCACACGCTGCGTCACGGACGTCAGACGCTGTGTGCTCCGGCGGGTGTCGAGCGCAGGAACGAGCCGTTCTTCCACTGCCACTTCGCGCTGTCGTCGACGTCGGGGCAGCAGCGGGGCACGTCGGGTGACGAGTAGCCGAAGAGGTGCGCGGTGACGGCTCCGTCGCGGATCGCGATGTCACGGACGGTGATGCTGTCCTTGGGGTCGATCAGGGTGGCGACGATGCGGGGCGCGGCGGTGCCGGTGGCGCTGGTGAGGACGTAGACGCCGTCGGGCGGGGTGCCCATGGGTGAGTCGCAGTGGACGACGGCGACGGTCTCGGGGCGGTGGTCGCCGTCGAGGTCGCCGGTGGCCTTCTTCACGACGATGGCCTTGACCGGTCCGCAGGTCAGCGGGAAGTCGGCCTTGGCGGGGTCGGGGGGCGCGGCGGTGGCGGCCGGGGCGTTCTTGGCGTCGGTGCCGGTCGGCTGGGCCGCTGTCGCCGAGTTGGGCTGGAGGACGCTGGAGAGCGCCACGACGCCGGCGAGGGCTGTGGCGGTGGCGACCCAGTGGATGGGCCGGGTGTGGGTGTGTGCCAGTTCCGGGACGGCGGGTTGCTGCACGAGGAGCGTCTCCTGTGAGGGCTGTGCCGGTGGGGGTGGCCAGCATCGTGCCACACGTCACAGTGCGGGGGAACGGCGGGGTGGGTACTTGGTCCGGTTCTCCCCACGTGGGGCCGGGGGTGGGTCCGGTGAACGGAACGGCGCCGGGGTGGAGTTCCCGGTCGGTTTCGGGAACTCCACCCCAGCGTCTTCGCGTTGTCGGTGTGCGGGCCGTGGTCAGCGGCTGGCGCCTCGGTCGGCGTTGGGGCCTTCGTAGTCCTCGCCGTAGGCGCCCTTGGCGGGGCGGCGGCGGCGCATGGGTGGCTCGACGCCGTCGGCGAGGCGACGGGCGGTGAGCAGGAAGCCGGTGTGGCCGATCATGCGGTGGTCGGGGCGGACGGCGAGGCCTTCGATGTGCCAGTTGCGGATCATCGTCTCCCAGGCGGTCGGCTCGTTGAAGCAGCCGATCTCGCGGATCGACTCGACGGTCCGGGCGAGCTGGGTGGTGGTGGCGACGTAGCAGCAGACGATGCCGCCGGGGACGAGGGCCTTGGAGACGGCCTCGAGGCATTCCCAGGGGGCGAGCATGTCGAGGATGACGCGGTCGACGTCGGTGTCGCTGAGGTTGTCCTGGAGGTCGCCGACGGTGAGCTGCCAGGCGGGGTGGGGGCCGCCGAAGTAGCGCTCGACGTTCTGCCGGGCGATGTCGGCGAAGTCCTCGCGGCGCTCGTAGGAGTGCAGCATGCCGTGGTCGCCGATGGCGCGCAGGAGGAAGCTGCTGAGCGAGCCGGAGCCGACGCCGGCTTCGACGACGCGGGCGCCGGGGAAGATGTCGGCGAAGGCGAGGATCTGCCCCGCGTCCTTGGGGTAGACGACGGCCGCCCCGCGGGGCATGGACAGGACGTAGTCGGGGAGCAGGGGGCGCAGCGCGAGGTAGGCGACGTTACCGGTGGTGCGGACAACGCTGCCCTCGGGAGCGCCGATCAGCTCGTCGTGGGGGAAGGAACCCTTGTGGGTGTGGAAGTTCTTTCCCTCTTCGAGCGTGAACGTGTAGTGGCGGCCCTTGGGGTCGGTCAGCTGAACCTGGTCCCCGACCTTGAAGGGCCCGCGCCTGCGGGCGGCACCGGTCGGTTCGGACATGTGAACAGCCTACCGGCGTTTCGGGGGGCCGCCGACCACGGGCGGTGGGGGGTCAGCTGGGGCGGGCCATGGCCTTGACGAAGGCGCGCTCGACGTCGGCTGCGGACAGCACGCCGTAGATCTCGCCGGTCTCCTCGACGACGAGGTATTCGGTGGCGGGGGTGCTGCGCAGGGCTTCGAGGAGTTCTTCGCCGGAGAGTTCGGCGGAGACGCGCATGCCGTCGGTGATGTCCTGGGCGAGGCTGCTGACGGCGACCCAGGGGCGGCGGTGTTCGGGGACGCCGACGATGGCGGCTTCGCGGACGAGGGAGAGGGGGCTGCCGTCGGCGTCGACGACGACGAGGGCGCGGGCTCCGGCGGCGTTGGCGCGGCGCAGGGCTTCGGAGAGGGGGGTGTCGGCTTCGACGGGGACGGCGCGGCGGGTGAGGGCGCGGGCCTGGAGTTCCGGCAGGTGTTCGCGCAGGCGGGCCATGCGCAGGCTGTTGCCGGCGCCGGTCCAGATGATCGCGGCGAGGATGGCGGCGAGCAGGGCGTCCATGACGGTGTCCATGCCGACGTTGTCGACGGCGTCGGAGCCGAGGGCGCCGGACTGGGTGAGCCAGGGCAGGCCGATGAGGACGGAGACGGCGAGGGCGCGGCCGACCCAGGCGGCGGCGACGGTGCCGGTCATGGGTTTGCCGGTGATCTTCCAGACGACGGCGCGGAGCATGCGGCCGCCGTCGAGGGGGAGGCCGGGGAGCAGGTTGAACGCGGCGACGATGAGGTTGGAGATCATCAGTCCGGCGAGGAGGACGCCGGGGACGGTGCCGGGTTCGACGAGGCGCAGGGCGCCGTAGAAGACGCCGGAGAGGACGAGGGAGAGGAGGGGGCCGACGAAGGCGAGGACGAATTCGCGGCCGGGTGTCTCGGCTTCCTTCTCGATCTCGGAGACGCCGCCGAAGAACTGGAGCTGGATGCGGCGTACGGGCAGGCCGAAGCGGAGGGCGGCGACGGTGTGGGCGAGCTCGTGGACGAGGACGGAGGCGTAGAAGGCGATGGCGAAGAAGAGGGAGACGAGGTAGCGGGCGGCGCCGAGCTCGGGCAGGACGCGGTCGAGCTGGCCGCCGAAGACCCAGGTGATGAGTGCGGCGACGAGGAACCAGCTGGGGGCGACGTAGACGGGGACGCCGAAGGGGCGGCCCATGAGGAGTCCGCCTCGGGGGTCGCGGGGGCGCCGGGGGCGGGGCTTGTCGTCGTCGGAGTGGGCGAAGGCGCGGTCGTCGTGGAGGTGCGGGGGGTGGGGGCCGTCGGTGCCGGGGGTGGTGTGCGGCGGCCGGGGGTCCTCGCCGGTGGGGTGCTGGTGGTCCTGGGCGGGCGGTGTCTCGTCCGGGCCGGGGCCGGTGGGGGCGCTGCCCGTCTCGGGGCCGGTGGGTGCGTCGGGCCGTCCTGGGTCGGGGGCCGGCCGGTCCGTACGGTGCTCGGTCGGCTCGTCGGTGCCGGAGCGCGGCTTCCCGCTCCCGCCGCTCTCGTCCACGGTGTCCCCTCGTTGGATGCGTCGTCCGCGCCTGCCGGGCGGAAGGTCTCAAGTCGATGGTATGCGGCGGTGCTGTGGCGTTCCGCCCCGGCACCCCGCTGGGGCCGTCCGCGGGTGCCCGCGGCTGGGTCACTGTCAGTGGTGGGCCGTAGGGTCTGTGGTCATGGAGACGAGCACGGAGGGCGCCGCGGCGGACGGCGGCGGCGAGGTCACGGGGGCGACGGCGCCGATGACGGACGTGTACCCCACGGGGGCGGCCGTTCATGCGGGGTCGGCCGGGGCGGATGGGGAGGCGCCGGTGGAGGCAGCGGCCGGTGTGCTGCCGGTGCGCGCTCCGTCGTCGCTGTCGCCGTCGCGTGCCAGTGACTTCATGCAGTGTCCGCTGCTGTACCGGTTCCGGGTGATCGACCGGCTGCCGGAGAAGCCGAGTGCGGCGGCGACGAAGGGGACGCTGGTGCACGCGGTGCTGGAGCGTCTCTTCGACGCGCCGGCGGCGGAGCGGACGGCGCCGCGGGCGAAATCCCTGATCCCGGGGCAGTGGGACCGGCTGCGGGAAAGCCGCCCGGAGGTCGTGGAGCTGTTCGCGGACGATCCGGAGGGTGAGCGGCTGGCGACCTGGCTGGGCGAGGCGGAGCAGCTGGTGGAGCGCTGGTTCGGGCTGGAGGATCCGACGCGTCTGGAGCCGGCGGAGCGGGAGCTGTTCGTGGAGGCGGAGCTGGAGTCGGGGCTCCGGCTGCGCGGGATCATCGACCGGGTCGATGTGGCGCCCACGGGTGAGGTGCGGATCGTCGACTACAAGACGGGCAAGGCACCCCGCCCCGAGTACGCGGAGGGCGCGCTGTTCCAGATGAAGTTCTACGCGCTGGTGGTGTGGCGGCTGAAGGGTGTGGTGCCACGTCGGCTGCAGCTGGTGTATCTGGGCAGTGGTGATGTGCTGACGTACGACCCGGTGATGGCGGACCTGGAGCGGGTGGAGCGCAAGCTGCTCGCGCTGTGGGAGGCGATCCGGGTGGCGACGGAGACGGGTGACTGGCGGCCGCGCCAGACGAAGCTGTGCGGCTGGTGCGATCACCGGGCGCACTGCCCGGAGTTCGGCGGCACTCCCCCGCCGTATCCGCTGGCGCCGGTGTCCGGGGCGGGCGAGTCCGAGGCGGGCACGCAGGGCAGAATGGGGCCTGCCTAGCGAAGGAGACTTACGTGGCCATCCGCGTCCTGCTGGTCGACGACCAGCCCCTGCTGCGCACCGGGTTCCGGATGATTCTGGAGGCCGAGCAGGATCTCGCGGTCGTGGGCGAGGCCGGTGACGGTCTGCAGGCCCTCGATCAGGTGCGGGCCCTGCAGCCCGATGTGGTGCTCATGGACATCCGTATGCCCCGGATGGACGGGGTGGAGGCGACGCGGCAGATCACCGGGCCCGGGCGGGACGGCCCGGCGAAGGTGCTGGTGCTGACCACGTTCGATCTCGACGAGTATGTGGTGGAGGCGCTGAGGGCGGGGGCCAGCGGCTTTCTGCTGAAGGACGCTCCGGCGACCGAGCTGGTGCAGGCGATCCGGGTGGTCGCGGCGGGTGAGGCGATGCTCGCGCCGAGCATCACGCGCCGGCTGCTGGACAAGTACGCCACGCATCTGCCGTCGGGTGACGAGCCGGTGCCGGACACGCTGCACACGCTGACGGACCGTGAGGTGGAGGTCCTGAAGCTGGTGGCGCGGGGTCTGTCGAACGCGGAGATCGCGGCGGATCTGTTCGTCAGCGAGACGACGGTGAAGACGCATGTGGGGCATGTGCTGACGAAGCTGGGGCTGCGGGACCGGGTGCAGGCCGCGGTGTACGCGTACGAGAGCGGTCTGGTGCGTCCGGGCGCGCAGTAGGGCCGGTCCCGGCCGCCGCTTCCTGCGGCGGGCCCTGCGACGGACAGAGGGCGTCCCTCCGGTGGAGGGACGCCCTCTGGCGTGTGCGCGTGTGGGCGGGCCGCTCATCAGCCCTTCTTGAGCTCCCAGAAGCGGAAGACGGTGGAGGCGTCGAGGCAGTACTCCAGGCCGTACACGTTCTCGTGGACGATGGCGTACTGCTTGCCCTGCCAGACCGGGAGGATGGGCAGTTCCTTGGCGACGATGTCCTGGAGCGCGCCGAAGGCGTCGTCGGTGGCGGCGCGGTCGCTCTCGGCGGCGGTGCTCGGGATCAGCGTGTTGGTGATGCGCTTGTTGTCGTAGTTGTTGCTGAGGACGTTGCCCTTGCCGAAGAAGGGTGCCGTGAAGTTGTCGGCGTCCGGGTAGTCCGGGACCCAGCCCTTGACGTAGACGCCGTACTTGCCCTTGGCGATGTCCTTCTCGTACTGGTCGAAGGCGACGGAGCGGACGTCGGCCTTGAAGAGGCCGCTGTCGTTGAGCTGCTTGGCGATGGCCTTGAGCTGCTGGTCGGTGGCCGGGCCGTAGCGGGACGGGGTGGACCACAGGGTCAGTTCGACCTGGCCGGTGATGCCGTCGTTCTGCAGGGCGGCGGCGGCCTTGGCGCGGGAGGGGCGGGCGCCGTAGGTGTCGAAGAAGGCGGTGTTGTGGCCTGCGATACCGGCCGGGATGATCGAGTACAGCGGGCTGGCGGTGCCCTCGTGGACGTCCCGGATGAGGGCGTCGCGGTCGAGCAGGTAGGCGATGGCCTTGCGGACGCCGAGCTGTCCGGTGACCGGGTCGTCCATGTTGAAGACGAGGTGCTGGACCTCGGCGCTGCTGCCCTCGACGACCTCGACGCCGGAGGCGTCGGTGCCGGCCTTCTCGATGTCGGCGATGTCGCCGGCGGTGAGGCCTCGGTAGGCGATGTCGATGTCCTCGGCGAGCAGGGCGCGCTTGAGGCGCTGCTGGTCGCCGCGGAAGAACTTCAGGGTGACGCCGCTGTTCTTGACCTCGGCGGTGCCGTTGTAGTTCTCGTTGACGGTGAAGACGGCCTGGTCGTCGTTGAACTCTTCGAGCTTGTAGGGGCCGGAGCCGACGGCTTCGCCGTCCTCGCGCAGGCCGTCGGCGTCGTACTGGTCCTGGTCGACGATGGAGCCGGCGCCGGAGGCGATCTTGCTGGGGAAGGTGGCGTCCGGGGTGTTGAGCCGGAAGACGACGGTCCGCTCGTCGGGGGTCTCGACCTTGTCCAGGGTGGAGAACATGACGGCGGGGCCGTCGGGGTCGTCGATCTTGAGCATCCGGTCGAAGGAGAACTTGACGTCCGCGGCGGTGAGTTCGTCACCGTTGCTGAACTTCAGGCCGTCCTTGAGGGTGCACTTGTAGACGGTGGCCCCGGTGTCGGAGAAGGAGCATTGCTCGGCGGCTTCGGGCTGGGGCTCGGTGGCGCCCTTGGGGAAGCTGAGCAGCGACTGGAAGACGTTGTTGAACAGCAGCCAGGAGCCCGGGTCGTAGCCGGAGGCGGGGTCGGTGGCGAGGACGTCGTCGGACATCCCCATGACCACGGTGTTCCCGTCAGCCCCGGCGTCCCCGGATTCCGTTCCGCAGCCGGTCAACAGGCCGGAGGCCAGCCCTGCCACGAGGGGCAGCACCGGCCAGTGCTTGCGCATGTTCACTTACGGGCGCCTTGTCGTCGGTTGTGTGAGGAACCCGGGCCCGCGGTGGAACCGGGCGGGTCCGGCGCCCCGGGTGGGGGCGCCGGACAGGGGCGTCAGCCGCTCACGCCGCGGCCGAGCTCCCAGAGCTGGAGGGTGGAGGAGGAGTTGAGCGCGTAGGCCGTGCCCGTGATGTCGTCGCCGGCGGCGACGTACTGCTTGCCCTGCCACAGCGGGATGAACGGCACGTCGTTGGCGACGATGTCCTGGATCTCGGTGAGGCTGCCGGTCGCGGCGATCCGGTCGGCGGCGCGCCGCGACTCGGGGATCAGGCTGTTGCGGACGCGGGCGTTGGCGTAGGGCGAGCCGAGGAAGTTGTCCTTGTCGAGGAACGGGGCGACGTAGTTGTCGGCGTCGGGGAAGTCCGGGAACCAGCCCATGCCGTAGACCTCGTACTTGCCCTTCTTCTCCGCGGGGCGGAACACGTCCCAGGGCGTGCCCTTGATGTCGACGTCGAACAGGCCGCTGCCGTCGAGCTGCTCCTTCAGCAGCTCGAACTCCTTCTTCGTGGCCGGACCGTAGTGGTCGGTGGTGTAGTTCAGCGTCAGCTGGACCGGGGTGGTGACACCGGCCCGCTCCAGGATGTTCTTGGCCTTGGCGGTGCTGGGGTCGCCGTACTTGTTGAAGAAGGCGTTGGAGTGCCCGGTGATGCTGGCGGGGACGAGCGAGTAGAGGGGCTCGGCCTGGGAGCCGTACACCTTGGAGACGAGTTCGCCGCGGTCGATCAGCTGGGCCATGGCCTGGCGGACGGCCTTGCTGCGGACGGTGGAGTCGTCGGTGTTGAAGGCGAGGTAGCGGATCTCGAGGCCCGCCATGTCGATGAGGTCGACGTCGTCGTCGGAGTCGGCGGCCAGCTTGTCGATCTGCTCGGGCGACATGGCGCGGGTCATGACGTCGATGTCGCCGCGGTCGAGGGCGGCGCCCATCTCGTCGGCGCTGTCGAAGTTGCGCATCTCGACCTTGTCGTTGTTCACCTTGAGGCTCCCCTTGTACTCGGGGTTCTTGGTGAACACGGCGGAGACGAGCTTGTCGCCCTCGACGTCGGCCTTGAAGGTGTAGGGGCCGGAGCCGTCGACCTCGAAGCCGTCGCGCAGCTTCTTCTTGTCGTACACGTCCGGGTCGACGATGCCGGCGACGGGGGTGGACAGCTTGTACGGGAAGGTGGCGTCGGCGGTCTTGAGGTGGAAGACGACCTCTCGGTCGCCGCGCGTCTCGACGGTGTCGACGGTGGACAGCAGGGCGAAGACGCCGCTGTCGGCCTTCAGGGAGAGGGCGCGGTCGATGGAGTACTTCACGTCGGCCGCGGTGACGGGGTCGCCGTCGGCGAAGGTGAGGTCCTTGCGCAGGGTGCAGGCGTAGCGTTCGTTGCCGCTGTCCGTGAAGCCGCAGCTCTCGGCGGCCTCGGGGACGGGCTCGCCCTCGCCGCGGGGCTGGATCATGAGGGTCTGCACGGTCTGGCGCAGGACGTTCCACAGGCCGACGTCGTAGGCCCAGGCCGGGTCGAGGGGTGCGGGGCTCTCCTCCGAGGCAGTGAACACGTCCGTGGTGCCCACGACGATCCCGTCGCCGCCGCCGCTGCCGCTGTCGGTTCCGCCGCAGGCGGCGAGAACCGGCGCGAGCAGGCCGATGACGACCGGCAGCACCAAAGTCTTACGGTTCATGCTCGGGTTTCTCCAGCTGTTGTCTCCGTGTATCCGGCATGCAGAGGGTGGTGCGGCCGATCACGGGGTAAGGGCGATGTTCTCGCGATGAGATTAGTCCGCGCCCACAGGACGGTTGGAGGGGACCGGAGTTGGGGCTTCCTCACTCAGTGGAATCGGGTGTGGACGCACCGGAAGGCCGAGGGCGGAAGGATTGGCGCACGGGTCCATCAATCGGGACACAAGGGTGCGCTCAAAACCGTTGTCCGGGGGCGGACCGCGCGAGGCGGGCGCCCCCGCGTGCACCTCTGGAGTGGCGAACGTCACAGATTGGACGATCTTGGAGAGCGCTGGAATTCAGCCGTCCGGCGCGTTCGAATTTATGCGCGGAATTTCTCCGCAATCGGCGCTGCACGCTCGGTGAACAGGCGGGTGAAGAAGCGGGTGAACGGTCGGCGCATTCGAGTTGTCATGACAGTGACGAGTCGTGGTCGAACTGTCATCAGGCGGCTGTCATCAGCCCGCGGAGAAATGCCAGATCGACGTGTTCCAGCGAGGGCACGACCGTGCGGCGGGCGGCCGGGGCGATGGGGGCGATCGAGGGGACGGCGACCACCTGGCATCCGGCGGCCTCGGCGGCGGCGACCCCGGTCGCCGTGTCCTCGACGACCGCGCAGCGCGCGGGGTCGGCGCCCAGGCCTGCCGCGGCGAGCAGATAGGGGTCGGGGTGGGGCTTGGTGCGGCTCACCTCGTCACCGGCGACGGTGAGCGCGAAGTGCTGCGGGCCCAACGTGGTGAGCACACGGTCGATGATGCGACGGTGCGAGGCGGAGACCAGGGCGGTCGGGATGCCGTGCACGGACAGCTCGGCCAGCAGCCGGGCGGCTCCCGGCATCAGCGGCAGGGAGCTGTCGATACGGTCCTCGAAGCCCTGGTTGAGCAGCACCGTGAGCTCGTCCAGGCCGATGTCGGCGCCGGTGGCCTCGATCAGGAAGCCGGCGCTGCGGGTCATGGGCCCGCCGACCACGACATGGCGCCAGGTGTCGTCCAAGGTGTGGCCGAGGGAGGCGAAGACCTCGACCTCGACGTCCCACCAGAAGCCCTCGGAGTCCACCAGGGTGCCGTCCATGTCGAGGAGAACGGCCTGCAGGGCCGAGCCGTCGGCCGTACGGGTCGACAGGGCGGGGACGGTGCTGGTCATCCACATACCTCCTTCTGGGGACGACCAGGCCGGTTCCCACGGAGGGAACCGGCCTGCGGTGGACCGTCCAGTGTACGACGCTCGCCGGGGTATCGCCCGGTACACCCGATGTGCCTCCCGGCACACCGGTCGCACGGGCCCCGGCGCGGGCGTCAGCGTGCGTTGAAGTACTTGGCCTCCGGGTGGTGGATCACGATGGCGTCCGTGGACTGCTCGGGGTGCAGCTGGAACTCCTCGGAGAGGTGGACGCCGATGCGCTCGGGCCGCAGCAGGTCGGCGATCTTCGCGCGGTCCTCCAGGTCGGGGCAGGCGCCGTAGCCGAGGGAGAAGCGGGCGCCCCGGTACTTCAGGGAGAACATGTCCTCGATGGCGGCCGGGTCCTCGCCGGCGAAGCCCAGTTCCGAGCGCACGCGCGCGTGCCAGTACTCGGCGAGGGCCTCGGCGAGCTGCACGGACAGGCCGTGCAGTTCGAGGTAGTCGCGGTAGGCGTCGGCCTCGAAGAGCCGGGCGGTCTCCTCGCCGATGCGGGAGCCGACGGTGACGACCTGGAAGCCGACGACGTCCGTCTCGCCGGACTCCTGCGGGCGGAAGAAGTCCGCGAGACACAGGCGGCGGCCGCGGCGCTGGCGGGGGAAGGTGAAGCGGGTCCGTTCGTTGCCGTGCTCGTCGAGGACGATCAGGTCGTCGTCCTTGGACACGCACGGGAAGTAGCCGTGCACGACGGCCGCCTCGAGGAGGTTGTCGGTCTGGAGCCGGTCGAGCAGGCCGCGCAGCCGGGGACGGCCCTCGGTCTCGACGAGTTCCTGGTACGACGGCCCGTCACCGGCGCGGGACTCCTTCAGGCCCCACTGGCCCTTGAAGAGGGCGCCCTCGTCCAGCCACGAGGCGTACTCCTTGAGCTGGATGCCCTTGCTGACGCGGGTGCCCCAGAACGGCGGTTCGGGCACGGGGTTGTCGGTGGCGACGTCGGAGCGCACCGGCCCGTCCTCGGGCCGCTCCTCGACCACGGTCTGCGCGGTGGCCCGCACCCGGCGCTGCCGGAGCTCGGGCAGCTTGGCGCCGGGCACGCCCCGCTTGACGCCGATGAGGGCGTCCATCAGGCGCAGGCCCTCGAAGGCGTCGCGGGCGTAGCGGACCTCGCCCTCGTAGACCTCGTGCAGGTCCTGTTCGACGTAGGCGCGGGTCAGGGCGGCGCCGCCGAGGATGACCGGGTAGTCGGCGGCGAGGCCGCGCTGGTTCAGCTCCTCCAGGTTCTCCTTCATGATCACGGTGGACTTCACCAGGAGACCGGACATGCCGATGACGTCGGCGCGGTGCTCCTCGGCGGCTTCCAGGATCGCGGAGACGGGCTGCTTGATGCCCAGGTTGACCACGTTGTAGCCGTTGTTGGACAGGATGATGTCCACGAGGTTCTTGCCGATGTCGTGGACGTCGCCGCGGACGGTGGCCAGCACGATGGTGCCCTTGCCCTCGTCGTCGGTCTTCTCCATGTGCGGTTCGAGGTAGGCGACGGCGGCCTTCATGACCTCGGCGGACTGCAGCACGAACGGCAGCTGCATCTGCCCGGAGCCGAACAGCTCGCCGACGACCTTCATGCCGTCCAGCAGGGTCTCGTTGACGATGTCCAGGGCGGGCCGGTCCCGCAGGGCCGCGTCGAGGTCGGCCTCCAGGCCGTTGCGCTCACCGTCGATGATCCGCCGCTTGAGGCGCTCGTCCAGCGGCAGCGCGGCCAGTTCCTCGGCCTTGCCGGCCTTGAGGGACTTGGCGGTGGCGCCCTCGAACAGCGCCATCAGCTTCTGCAGCGGGTCGTAGCCCTCGGCGCGCCGGTCGTGGATGAGGTCGAGGGCCGTCCGGACCTCTTCCTCGCTGAAGCGGGCGATCGGCAGGATCTTGCTGGCGTGCACGATCGCCGAGTCCAGGCCGGCCTTCACGCACTCGTCCAGGAAGACGGAGTTGAGCAGGATGCGGGCGGCCGGGTTGAGGCCGAAGGAGATGTTCGACAGGCCCAGCGTGGTCTGCACGTCGGGGTGGCGGCGCTTGAGCTCGCGGATGGCCTCGATGGTGGCGATGCCGTCCTTGCGGGACTCCTCCTGACCGGTGCAGATGGTGAAGGTCAGGGTGTCGATGAGGATGTCCGACTCGTGGATGCCCCAGTTCCCGGTCAGGTCGTCGATCAGCCGTTCGGCGATCTCGACCTTCTTCTCGGGGGTGCGGGCCTGCCCCTCCTCGTCGATGGTCAGCGCGATCAGCGCGGCGCCGTGCTCGCGGGCCAGTGCGGTGACGCGGGCGAAGCGGGACTCGGGGCCGTCGCCGTCCTCGTAGTTGACGGAGTTGATGACGGCGCGTCCACCGAGCTTCTCCAGGCCGGCCCGGATGACGTCGACCTCGGTGGAGTCCAGCACGATCGGCAGGGTGGAGGCCGTCGCGAACCGCCCGGCGAGTTCGCGCATGTCGGCGACGCCGTCGCGGCCGACGTAGTCCACGCACAGGTCGAGCATGTGCGCGCCCTCGCGGATCTGCTCGCGGGCGATCTCCACGCAGTCGTCCCAGCGGCCGTCCAGCATGGCCTCGCGGAACTTCTTGGAGCCGTTGGCGTTGGTGCGCTCGCCGATGGCCAGGTAGGAGGTGTCCTGCCGGAACGGGACGGTCTGGTAGAGCGAGGCGGCGCCCGGCTCGGGCTGCGGGGTCCGCTCGGTCGGCGCGAGGTCCCGGACCCGCTCGACCAGCCGGCGCAGATGCTCGGGTGTGGTGCCGCAGCAGCCGCCGACCAGGGACAGCCCGTAGTCGCGGACGAAGGTCTCGTGGGCGTCCGCCAGCTCGGGCGCGGTCAGCGGGTAGGTGGCGCCGTCCCTGCCGAGGACGGGCAGACCGGCGTTGGGCATGCAGGACAGCGGGATGCGGGAGTGCCGGGAGAGGTAGCGCAGGTGCTCGCTCATCTCGGCGGGGCCGGTGGCGCAGTTCATGCCGATCATGTCGATGCCGAGCGGCTCCAGGGCCGTCAGGGCGGCGCCGATCTCGGAGCCGAGCAGCATGGTGCCGGTGGTCTCGACGGTGACGGAGACGATGATCGGCAGGTCCAGGCCGGACAGCTCGCGGGCGCGCTGGGCGCCGATGACGGCGGCCTTGGTCTGCAGCAGGTCCTGGGTGGTCTCGACGATGAGCGCGTCGGCGCCACCGGAGATCAGGCCCTCGGCGTTCTGCTGGAACGCGTCACGGATGGTGGTGTAGCCGATGTGGCCGAGGGTGGGGAGCTTGGTGCCGGGGCCGATGGAGCCCAGCACCCAGCGGTCGCGTCCGTCGCGGGCGGCGTAGGCGTCGGCGGTCTCCCGGGCGATACGGGCGCCGGCCTCGGACAGCTCGAAGACCCGTTCGGGGATGTCGTACTCGGCCATCGCGGCGTGGTTCGCGCCGAAGGTGTTGGTCTCGACGCAGTCCACGCCCGCGTCGAAGTACGCCTCGTGCACGGAGCGGACGATGTCCGGCCGGGTCACGTTCAGGATCTCGTTGCAGCCCTCGAGATTCTGGAAGTCCTCGAGTGTGGGGTCCTGGGCCTGCAACATGGTGCCCATCGCTCCGTCGGCGACGACCACTCGGGTGGCGAGGGCCTGACGGAGAGCGGACACACGGGTCCGGCTGTCGGCGGAAGGGGTCGGTGGCAACGAGGCCATGAAAGGGCTCCCTGGAGTGCGACGGCTGTCGGCTTTGCGCCCGCAGGGCAGGTTCCGCGGCGGGCGCACCTCGCCAGCGTAGCCGGGAGCGCGGCGCGATGGTCGGGGCGTCCACGGGGCGGGACGCGGACGGCCCCGGGGGCGGCACCCGGTATACGTGTGTCGCGGTCCGGATGGATGAAGTCCGACGGACCATTAGCGGAGCGTCGACATGGACCGGTAGTGTTCGACATTGCCGAACGACGGCAGCGACGTCGTGTAGGTCGACGGTCGAAGGGGACGGAGGCAGTACGGCGATGGCACGGAACATCCAGTCGCTCGAACGGGCGGCCGCGATGCTGCGGCTGCTCGCGGGCGGTGAACGGCGCCTCGGCCTGTCGGACATCGCCTCCTCCCTGGGCCTCGCCAAGGGCACCGCCCACGGGATCCTGCGCACCCTCCAGCAGGAGGGGTTCGTCGAGCAGGACGAGGCGTCCGGGCGCTATCAGCTGGGCGCCGAGCTGCTGCGTCTGGGCACGACCTACCTGGACGTCCACGAGCTGCGCGCCCGCGCGCTGGTGTGGACGGACGACCTGGCCCGCTCCAGCGGGGAGAGCGTCTACCTGGGCGTGCTGCACCAGCAGGGCGTCCTGATCGTGCACCACGTCTTCCGCCCGGACGACAGCCGCCAGGTGCTGGAGATAGGGGCCATGCAGCCGCTGCACTCCACCGCCCTGGGCAAGGTGCTGTCGGCGTACGACCCGGTCGCGCACAGCGAGGCCATCGAGACCGGCCGCAAGGCGTTCACCGAGCGCACGGTGTGCGACCTGGACGACTTCGAGCACCTGCTCGACATGACCCGCGCGCGCGGGTACGCCGCCGACGTCGAGGAGACCTGGGAGGGCGTCGCGTCGATCGCCGCCCCCATCCACGACCGGCGCCGTATGCCGGTGGGCGCGGTCGGCATCACCGGCGCGGTGGAGCGGCTGTGCCGCGAGGGCGAGCTGCGCCCCGAGCTGATCGCGGCGGTACGGGACTGTGCCCGCGCGGTGTCGCGGGATCTGGGCGCCGGGCGGTTCTGAGCCCGGTGGTACGGGCTCAGCTGCTCACGGCCGGGCTCAGGCCGATGAGGCACGACGACCGGGGCGCCGTACGGCGTTCCGGGCCTCCGCATGTTCGCGCGTGAGCCCCTGCCGACCACGCAGCGTGCCCCCTACGCGCCGGTACGCGCACGCCCTGGTTATCGATAAATCAACACAGCCGATAACGATCGAGCATTCGGTAACAGGACCCTTGACGCACACCTGACGCCGGGGCAAGACTCCCGTCCATCGGTCGGCATTGTCGAACACCTACCGGCAATACGCGTTAGAGTGGGACAACGCCAGAGGCCGGCATCGCTCTCATCCCGAGAGCAACGCGAACCACCGGAGGGACCCGGGGTTCGGCTTCCCCTGGACGAAGGACAAAGGAGTCGCGGGTGTCCAGCTCCGACATCTTCATCGGCGAGACCATCGGTACCGCCATACTCATCCTGCTCGGCGGCGGCGTCTGCGCCGCTGTCACGCTGAAGGCCTCCAAGGCCCGCAACGCCGGCTGGCTCGCCATCACCTTCGGGTGGGGCTTCGCAGTGCTCACGGCGGTCTACACCTCGGCACCGCTCTCCGGCGCCCACCTCAACCCGGCCGTCACCATCGGCATCGCGATCAAGGACAACGCCTGGGGCGACGTCCCGACGTACTTCGCCGGACAGCTCCTCGGCGCCATGATCGGCGCGGCGCTGGTGTGGGCCGCGTACGCCGGCCAGTTCCACGCCCACCTCACCGACAAGGACATCGTCGGCGGCCCGGGCGCGCAGGCCACGACCGCCAAAGCCGTCGAGGCGCAGGAGAAGGGCGCCGGTCCCGTCCTGGGCGTCTTCTCCACCGGTCCCGAGATCCGCAACGTCGTGCAGAACCTGATCACGGAGATCATCGGCACCGTCGTGCTGGTGCTCGCGGTCCTCACCCAGGGCCTCAACGACAGCGGCAAGGGCCTCGGCACCCTGGGCGCCCTGATCACCGCGCTCGTGGTCGTGTCCATCGGTCTGTCGCTCGGCGGCCCGACCGGGTACGCGATCAACCCGGCCCGTGACCTCGGTCCGAGAATCGTCCACGCCCTTCTGCCCCTGCCCAACAAGGGGGGCTCCGACTGGGGCTACGCCTGGATCCCGGTGGTCGGCCCGCTCGTCGGCGGCGCCATCGCGGCAGGCATCTACAACGTCGCCTTCGCCTAGAAGGAGCGCTTCACCCGTCCGGGTGAGACGCACCGAAACTCTCGGCGCACGCCGTACGTAAAGCCCCATAACCACGGAACTTCCAGGAGCTAACTGTGACCGACGCCCACACCGCCGGCCCCTTCATCGCCGCGATCGACCAGGGCACGACCTCCTCCCGCTGCATCGTCTTCGACCGCGACGGCCGCATCGTCTCCGTCGACCAGAAGGAGCACGAGCAGATCTTCCCGAAGCCGGGCTGGGTCGAGCACGACGCCACGGAGATCTGGACCAACGTCCAGGAGGTCGTCGCCGGAGCCATCGAGAAGGCCGGCATCACCCGGGACGACATCAAGGCCATCGGCATCACCAACCAGCGCGAGACCACCGTGCTGTGGGACAAGAACACCGGTGAGCCCGTCCACAACGCCATCGTCTGGCAGGACACCCGCACCGACGCCCTGTGCCGTGAGCTCGGCCGCAACGTCGGGCAGGACCGCTTCCGCCGCGAGACCGGTCTGCCCCTCGCCTCCTACTTCGCCGGTCCGAAGGCCCGCTGGCTGCTGGACAACGTCGAGGGCCTCAAGGAGCGCGCCGAGGCCGGCGACATCCTCTTCGGCACCATGGACACCTGGGTCATCTGGAACCTGACCGGCGGTGTCGACGGCGGCAAGCACGTCACCGACGTCACCAACGCCTCCCGCACCATGCTGATGAACCTGCACACCATGGAGTGGGACGAGAAGATCGCCGAGTCGATCGGCGTGCCGCTGCAGATCCTGCCCGAGATCCGGTCCTCCGCCGAGGTCTACGGCGAGATCACCGGCGGCAAGCTGGGCGACCTGCTCGGCGGCATCCCGGTGGCCTCCGCGCTCGGCGACCAGCAGGCGGCCCTGTTCGGCCAGACCTGTTTCGCCGAGGGCGAGACCAAGTCGACGTACGGCACCGGCACCTTCATGGTGATGAACACCGGCGACAAGATCATCAACTCCTACGCCGGTCTGCTGACCACCGTCGGCTACAAGATCGGTGAGCAGGACACGGTGTACGCCCTGGAGGGCTCGATCGCCGTCACCGGTTCGCTGGTGCAGTGGATGCGCGACCAGATGGGCCTGATCTCCACCGCCGCCGAGATCGAGACGCTCGCGCTCTCCGTCGAGGACAACGGCGGCGCCTACTTCGTACCGGCCTTCTCCGGTCTGTTCGCCCCGCACTGGCGCTCCGACGCCCGCGGTGTGATCGCCGGCCTGACCCGGTACGTCACCAAGGCGCACCTCGCGCGTGCCGTCCTGGAGGCCACCGCCTGGCAGACGCGGGAGATCGCGGACGCCATGGTCAAGGACTCCGGCGTCGAGCTGGTGACCCTCAAGGTCGACGGCGGCATGACCGCGAACAACCTGCTGATGCAGCAGCTCGCGGACGTCCTGGACGCGCCCGTGGTGCGCCCGATGGTCGCCGAGACGACCTGCCTCGGCGCCGCCTACGCCGCCGGTCTCGCCGTCGGCTTCTGGAACAGCACCGACGACCTGCGCGCCAACTGGCGCCGGGCCGCCGAGTGGACCCCCCGCATGGACGCGGAGACCCGCGACCGTGAGTACAAGAACTGGCTCAAGGCCGTCGAGCGGACCATGGGCTGGATCGAGGACGACGAGAGCTGACCCGCTGCTCGCCGGCCCTCGAACTCTGATGAGGAGCAATAACCCGACATGACCAGTCAGACCACCCTGCAGTCCGTGCCTGCCCTCGGTACGCACCCGGCCTCCGGCTCCCACCCGAGCCGCGCCGAGACCCGGGAGCAGCTCTCCAAGGCGTCGTACGACCTCCTCGTGATCGGCGGCGGCATCCTGGGCATCTCCACCGCCTGGCACGCCGCGCAGTCCGGCCTCAGGGTGGCCCTGGTCGACGCCGGCGACTTCGCCGGCGCCACCTCCTCCGCCTCCTCCAAGCTTCTCCACGGCGGTCTGCGCTACCTGCAGACCGGCGCGGTGAAGCTGGTGGCGGAGAACCACTTCGAGCGCCGTGCGGTCTCCCGCCAGGTGGCCCCCCACCTGGCGAACCCGCTGACCTTCTACCTCCCCGTGTACAAGGGCGGGCCGCACGGCGCCGCGAAGCTCGGGGCGGGCGTCTTCGCCTACTCCGCGCTCTCCGCCTTCGGTGACGGCGTCGGCCACCTCCTGTCCCCCGCCAAGGCGGCGCAGGACGTGCCGGAGCTGCGCACCGAGAACCTGAAGGCCGTGGCCGTGTACGGCGACGACCAGATGAACGACGCCCGCATGGCGCTGATGACGGTCCGCGCGGCCGTCGAGTCCGGTGCCGTCGTGCTGAACCACGCCGAGGTCACCGGACTGCGCTTCACGCAGGGCCGGGTGACCGGCGCCGATCTGCGGGACCGTCTGTCCGGCGACGAGTTCGGGGTGAACGCCCGGCTCGTGCTGAACGCGACCGGCCCCTGGGTCGACCACCTGCGCAAGATGGAGGACCCGAACGCGGCCCCGTCGATCCGTCTGTCGAAGGGCGCGCACCTGGTCCTGAAGCGGACCTCGCCCTGGAAGGCGGCGCTGGCCACCCCGATCGACAAGTACCGCATCACGTTCGCCCTGCCGTGGGAGGACATGCTGCTGTTGGGAACCACCGACGAGATGTACGAGGGCGACCCGGCGGACGTCGCGGTCACCGAGAAGGACACGGCCCAGATACTCGACGAGGCCGCGTTCTCCGTCCGCGACCAGCAGCTGGACCGCGATCTGATCACGTACGCCTTCGCGGGTCTGCGGGTGCTGCCGGGCGGCCCCGGTGACACGGCGAAGGCCAAGCGCGAGACGGTCGTGACCGAGGGACGCGGCGGCATGCTGTCCGTGGCGGGCGGCAAGTGGACGACGTTCCGGCACATCGGCCGGACCATCATGAAGAAGCTGGAGTCGCTGCCGGGCGCCCCGCTGGGCGACGACTTCGAGCCGGTCTCCGCGCTGCCGAAGAAGCTGCCGCTGCCCGGTATCGCGAACCCGCGCGCGGTCGCGCACCGGCTGCTGACCGACCGTCCGGCGCCGGGCCCCCGGATGGCGGCCGACACCGCCCGGCACCTGGCCACGCACTACGGTTCGCTGGCCTTCGACATCGCCCGCATCGCCAACGAGAACCCGGAGCTGGGCGAGCGTGTCCACCCGGACGCCCCGGAGATCTGGGCGCAGGTCGTCTACGCCCGGGACAACGAGTGGGCGGAGACGGCGGACGACGTGCTGCGCCGCCGGACGACGCTGACGATCCGGGGCCTGGCCACGGACGACGTCCGCGCGAAGGTGCAGGACCTGCTCGACAAGAAGTGACCTCGCGCGCGGCGGGCGGTTTTCGCCGGATGAGCAGTCCGCCGCGTCGGGTCCGGCCACTCCCCTGACCACGCCGGACCGTGTGAGGGCGGCCCCTTCCGCACCGGGGCCGGCCACGACCGGAGGGGCGGCTCCTCGCCGATGGAGCCGCCCCTTCGCGCTGCCCGGACCCCGTACATAATGTGGGCCGAGACATCGGAGGTCTCGTGGGGCGGACGAGGGGGAGGGCGGCCATGGCGGTCACCGACGAGGCGATCGAGAAGATCAAGGCGATGATCGTCTCCGGCGCGCTGCGCCCCGGGGACCGGCTGCCGAAGGAGAGCGAACTCGCGGCCGCGCTGGGACTGTCCCGCAACTCGCTGCGGGAGGCGGTGCGGGCGCTGTCGCTGATCCGCATCCTGGACGTCCGGCAGGGCGACGGGACGTATGTGACCAGCCTGGACCCGCAGTTGCTGCTGGAGGCGCTGAGCTTCGTCGTCGACTTCCACCGCGACGACACCGTGCTGGAGTTCCTGGCGGTGCGCCGCATCCTGGAGCCGGCGGCCACGGCGATGGCGGCGGCCCGGATCAGCGAGCAGCAGCTCGACGGGCTGGCCGGTGAGCTGGACCGGCTCGGTGACGCCCCGTCGGTGGAGGAACTCGTCGCGAGCGACCTGGAGTTCCACCGGGGCATCGTGCGGGCGTCGGGCAACTCGGTGCTCTGCTCGCTGGTGGACGGACTGTCGGGGCCGACGACGCGGGCCCGGATCTGGCGGGGGCTCACCCAGGAGGACGCGGTCGCCCGGACCCTGCACGAGCACCGGGCGATCCTCGCGGCGCTGCGGGACCGGGACGCGGAGGCGGCGCGGTCGTGGGCGACCGTGCACATCGCGAGCGTGGAGCAGTGGCTGCGTTCGACGCTGTGACGTCGGATCTCTGCCGGGGGTGTTCCCGGGTGGGGATCGGGGCAGTGATCCCGCATCCCCCGTACGAGGGGGCTGCGGGCGCCCCCGCCGCACGCCGTAAGGTTGGTTCGTCAGGCGAGGGCACGTCGGAAGGAGGCGCTGGGTGATCGAGCTCGAGGGGGTTCCCGAGCTGATCGACCCGGTCATGGTGGCCGCGTTCGAGGGCTGGAACGATGCCGGCGACGCCGCCTCCACCGCGGTCGCGCATCTGGACAGGGAGTGGAAGGGCGAGGTGTTCGCGGCGCTGGACGCCGAGGACTACTACGACTTCCAGGTGAACCGGCCCACGGTGTGGATGGACGCCGGAGTGCGCAAGATCACGTGGCCGACGACCCGGCTCTCGGTGGTCCGCGTCGGCGGTGACAAGCCGCGCGACCTGGTGCTGGTACGCGGGATCGAACCGTCCATGCGCTGGCGCTCGTTCTGCAACGAGCTGCTCGGCTTCGCGCACGAGCTGGGCGTGGAGCTGGTGGTCATCCTGGGCGCCCTGCTCGGTGACACTCCGCACACCCGTCCGGTCCCGATCAGCGGGACCACCTCCGACCCGGATCTGGCGCGCCGGATGGATCTGGAGGAGACCAAGTACGAGGGCCCCACGGGCATCGTGGGCATCCTCCAGGAGGCCTGTACGCACGCCGGGGTGCCGGCGGTGTCGCTGTGGGCGGCGGTGCCGCACTACGTGTCGCAGCCGCCGAACCCGAAGGCGACGCTGGCGCTGCTGAACCGGCTCGAGGACCTGATCGACGTGCGCATCCCGCTGGGCGAGCTGCCCGAGGACGCGCGCGCCTGGCAGGTCGGCGTGGACCAGCTGGCCGCGGAGGACAGCGAGGTCGCCGAGTATGTGCAGTCGCTGGAGGAGGCCCGGGACACCGCGGAGCTGCCGGAGGCGTCGGGCGAGGCGATCGCCCGCGAGTTCGAGCGCTATCTGCGCCGCCGGGACGGTGGCGGGCCGACGGCCGGCGGGCACGCCACCGACGGCCAGGACGGCCCGTCGGGACCGCCGTTCCGCCGTGAGGGCCCCGGTGGCCCCGGTGGCCGCACCCGTCCGCCGAAGCCGCCGCGGCCGGGCGGGAAGGACAGTACGGACACGGACGCCGACGACGAGTCGTCGGAGGACTGAGGTCCACGGGTGGACGAAGGAGGGCGGTGCGCCGGTGCGCACCGCCCTCCTTCTTCGTGTTCTGCCCGGCTACAGGGCGACGCCCAGGAGCGCGTCCACGGCGCGGGAGACGACGCCGGGAGCCCCGATGTCCGTTCCGCCGTGCTCCTGCTGTGCGGCGGCCCAGCGGTCGACGGCGGCGAGCGCGGTGGGCGCGTCCAGGTCGTTCGCGAGGGCGTCGCGGATCTCCTCGACCAGCGCCTCGGCGGGCGGTCCGTCGGGCCGGGACACGGCGGCGCGCCAGCGGTCGAGGCGGGCGACGGCGTCCCGGAGCACGTCGTCGGTGTACTCCCAGTCGGCCCGGTAGTGGTGGGCCAGCAGGGCGAGCCGGATGGCGGCCGGGTCGACGCCGTCACGGCGCAGCTGGGACACGAAGACGAGGTTGCCCTTGGACTTGGACATCTTCTCGCCGTGCAGGGCGACCATGCCGGCGTGGACGTACGCCTTGGCCATGGGGAACTCGCCGGTCAGCACCTGGGCGTGGGAGGCGCCCATCTCGTGGTGCGGGAAGGCGAGGTCGGAGCCGCCGCCCTGGACGTCGAAGCCCATGCCGAGGTGGTCGAGGGCGATGGCGACGCACTCGATGTGCCAGCCGGGGCGGCCCCGCCCGAGCGAGCCGCCGTCCCAGCTGGGCTCGCCCGGGCGGGCGGCCATCCACAGCATCGGGTCGAGGGGGTTCTTCTTGCCCGGGCGGTCCGGGTCGCCGCCGCGCTCGGCGGACAGCAGCCGCATGGCGGCGGCGTCCAGGTTGGAGACCTCGCCGAAGTGCGGGTCGGACTCGACGGAGAAGTAGATGTCGCCGTCGAGCTCGTAGGCGGCGCCGGCCTCGCGGAGGCGTTCGACCAGCGGGACGATCCCGGGTATGGCCTCGACGGCGCCGATGTAGTGGCGCGGCGGCAGCATCCGCAGGGCCGTCATGTCCTCGCGGAAGAGGGCGGTCTCCTTCTCGGCGAGGGCAACCCAGTCGACGTTGTCGCGCTCGGCCCGCTCCAGGAGCGGATCGTCGACGTCGGTGACGTTCTGGACGTAGTGGACCTGGCGCTTGGTGTCGAGCCACACGCGCTGCACGAGGTCGAACGCGTTGTAGGTCGCCGCGTGCCCCAGGTGGGTGGCGTCGTACGGGGTGATGCCGCAGACGTAGATACGGGCGACGGGACCGGGGTCGAGGGTGACGAGGCCGCCGGTCGCGGTGTCGTGGATCCTCAGGTCGCGGCCCTGACCAGGCAGGGCGGGGACCTCAGAAGCGGGCCAGGCATGCATGTCATGAGCCTAACCGGACGGATGTTCCGTATACGAACCGGACCGGCCCGGATGGCCGGTAAGGCGTTCTTGCGAGTGGGCGACCGGTGTGCTGCCGACCGCCCGGCCGGGGGGCTACACGGGAGGCCAGGGGATGGCGGGCCAGTCGCCGCCGGGCTGCGGGTGGACGCCGGTGGTCAGAAGATCGGTGACCCGCGCGCGGGTGGCGTCCAACTCGGCGGGGGTGATCAGCTGTGCGAGGCGCGCCGCGAGCGGGCCGCCCTCCCCGAGCCCCTCGTCCAGGGTGCGCAGGACCCGCAGGGCGTCGTCGGTGAACGGCTCCCCCGCCCAGCCCCACAGCAGGGTCCTCAGCTTGTTCTCGACGTTGAAGGTGACGCCGTGGTCGATGCCGTGGAGCCGGCCGTCCGCGGTGGGCAGCAGATGCCCGCCCTTGCGGTCGGCGTTGTTGATCACGGCGTCGAGGACGGCGAGCCGCCGCAGCCGTTCGTCGTCGGCGTGCACGAGGAGGGCGGTGCGGCCCTCGCCGACCTCGGCGAAGCCGATCGCCTTCCAGCCCGGCTCGGGCTCCTCCCCGTCCACCAGGGCGAGGAGCTCTGCCTCGGGTGCCACGTCGATCCACAGCTGGACCATGCCCTCGCCGTACGGGCCGTCGCGGAGCACGGTGGGCGGTACGAGCCCCCAGCCGGTCGCCTCGGAGACCTCGTACGCGGCGACCTCCCGCTGGGCGAGGGTGCCGTCGGGGAAGTCCCACAGGGGCCGCTCGCCGGCGACCGGCTTGTACACGCAGGACGCCTCACGGCCGTCGAGGGCGACGGTGCACAGCAGCGCGGCGTTGGACGCCTCGCGGATGCGGCCGCGCACCGTCAGCTCACCCTCGGTGAGCAGGTCCACGGGGGTCACGCTCCGCGGCGGTATCCGTTCTGGCGCGGACATACGTGTCCTTCCGGGTCGAGCGGGAGGCTGCACAGCGGGCACGGCGGCCGCCCGGCGTTGACGACGTCGAGGGCGCGTTTGGCGAAGGCCCTCGCCTGGGCGCCGGTGAGCCGGACCCGCAGCATCGGGGGGCCGTTCTCCTCGTCCTGGAGGAGCCGCTCCTCGGCCTCGGCGAGGTCCTCATCGGTCTCGGCGTCGAGCTCCACCAGGGCCTGCGCCTCGACGATCATGCGCTGTTCCTCGCCGTCCCAGGCCAGGGCCATGGTGCCGACGCGGAACTCCTCCTCGACGGGGGTCTCCAGCGGATCGGTGTCGGCGATCTCGCTGGGGGCCACGGCGGGGACGGCCGCGCTGCCCCCGCTGCGCCGTACGACCTCGTCGAGCAGTTCATCCATGCGCTCGGCGAGGGCGGCGACCTGCGTCTTCTCCAGGGCCACGCTGGTCACCCGGGGGCCTGCGGTGGCCTGGAGGAAGAACGTACGGCGTCCGGGCAGTCCGACCGTGCCGGCCACGAAACGGTCCGGGGGGTCGTAGAGGAACACCTGACGGGACACGTCCTGTCTCCATGGGGGTCGTGAGTACGGCGGTTCGTGGAAGTCACGGGTGGTGCGGGGGGCGCTGCTTCGACCGCTTCACCCTACTGCGCCGGACGATCACGGTGCGCCCGCGCCGCCTCCGACGGCGGCGTCACCGGCCGCCGGTTCCTCGCGGGGGGCGAGGGACGCGAAGTCGCCGGTGTCCCCGAGGCGCACGAGGAACGGCCTCAGACGGGTGTAACGGATCGCGGTGATGGAACACGGTTCAACGGAGATCCTCTGGAAGAGGTCGAGATGAAGACCGAGTGCGTCCGCGACGAGCGACTTGATGATGTCGCCGTGCGAGCACATGACATAGACGGCGTCGGCGCCGTGGTCGCGCTCCACGCGCGCGTTCCATTCGCGAACGGCCTCGGCGGCGCGGGTCTGCATGGCCCGCATCGACTCGCCGCCGGGGAACGCGGCCGCGGAGGGGTGCGCCTGGACGACGTCCATCAGCGGCTCGTCCTTGAGGTCGGCGAGCTTGCGGCCGGACCAGTCGCCGTAGTGGCACTCGCCGATGCGTTCCTCGGTGTGCGCGGTGAGGCCGGGGCGGGCGTCCAGGAGCGGGCGGATCGTCTCCTGGCAGCGCTGCAGCGGGCTGGTGACGATCTCGGCGATCGGCAGGGCGGCGAGCCGGCCGGGCAGCGCGGCGGCCTGCGCGGCCCCGCGCTCGTCGAGGGCGACGCCGGGCGTCCAGCCGGCGAGCACCCCTTCGGTGTTGGCGGTGGAACGTCCGTGGCGGACCAGGATCAGCGTGGGCATGCCGTCCAGCGTAGGCATACGGGTGGACGCACCCGGGACCGGATGACGGGAGAACACACTCTGTGATCGTCGACTGCGCCATCTACCGTGACGGGCGTCGTGCGGAGGGGCCCCCTCGGGACTTCTCCGACGCCCTCGACATGTGCCGCCTGCGGGACGACGCGTTCGTGTGGATCGGCCTGCACGAGCCGGCCGAGGACGAGTTCGACAAGGTCGCCGAGGAGTTCGGGCTGCATCCGCTGGCCGTGGAGGACGCGCTGAAGGCTCACCAGCGGCCGAAGATGGAGGTGTACGACGACTCGCTGTTCGTGGTCCTCAAGCCGGTCGCCTACGAACCGAAGAGCGATGTGGTCACCGCGGGTGAGGTGATGCTGTTCATCGGCGACTCCTTCGTGGTGACGGTCCGGCACGGCGACGAGGCCCCGCTCGGGGCGGTCCGCGAGCGTCTGGAGCGGGAGCCGGACATGCTGCGGCACGGCCCGACGGCGGTGTTGTACGCGGTCGCCGACGCCGTGGTCGACCACTATCTCGAGGTCGCCGTGGAGCTGGGCGTCGACCTGGAGGAGCTGGAGGCGGAGGTGTTCTCGCCCGAGACGAGCGGCTCGCGGAACACGGCCTCGCGCATCTACGCCTTCAAACGGCAGGTCCTGGAGTTCCGCAGGGCGACGGGCCCGCTGGCGCAGCCCCTGGCCCGGCTCGCCCGGACCGGGCCGGGCGCCACGGAGGTGCCGTTCGTGCGCGACGAGGCGCAGCCGTTCTTCCGGGACGTCAGCGACCACCTCACACGGGTGAACGAGTCCGTGGAGGGCCTTGACCGGCTGGTCTCGGACGTCCTGTCGGCGCATCTGGCGCAGACGGGGGTGCGGCAGAACGACGACATGCGCAAGATCTCCTCGTGGGCGGCCATGGCCGCGCTCCCCACGCTGCTCGCGGGGATCTACGGCATGAACTTCGAGCACATGCCCGAGCTGACCTGGCGGTGGTCGTACCCGGTCCTGCTCGCGGTCATGGCCGCCCTGGAGGTCGCGCTGTACCGGACGTTCAAACGCCGGGGCTGGCTGTAGCGGTCAGGCGAACTCGGGTGCCGAGGTGGCCGGTCCGCCGAGCGCGTCGCGGCGTTGCGGCATCGTCAGCGACACCATGCGCCGCCAGCCCGCGAGCCGTTCCCAGGCGTACACCGCGTGGATGCCCGCGGCGAGCACGGCGGCCTTGGGGCGGGACCAGCCCAGGATGCGGCCCATGTGGTCCATGACCGCGAGGCTGACGTCCCGGTAGATCCGGATCTCGGCGAGGGCGCACTCGCGCAGGGTGCGCTGGATGGCCCGGCCGTGTCCCTGGGCGGCGTAGCGCAGCAGTTCCTCGTGGCAGTAGGCGAGGTGGTTGTCCTCGTCGCCCGAGATCATCCGGACCGCGCGGCCGATGTCGGGGTGGTCGGCGAAGTGCTTGCGCAGCAGTTCCATCTGCTCGGAGGCGCGCTGCTCGGTGACCCTGCTGTGCGCGAGGTAGGTGACGATGTCCTGCACGGTGAGCGGCTGGTCGCTCTTGAGCTTGTCGTGGGCGAGGCCGATGCCGTGCCGCTCCAGCAGCATCGTGTAGTCGGTCTCGGGCGGGACGGGCACCGGTTCGAGGCCGCGCTTCTTCAGCAGGGCGTTGAAGATCCGCCCGTGCTTGTCCTCGTCGGCGCCGTGCCGCGTGATCTTGGGGGCGAGGGCGCGCTCGCTCGGGGGGACGAGCGCGGCGATGCGCGCGTTCTCCCAGCCGCCCTGGGTCTCGCCGCTGGCCGCGATGGAGCAGAACAGCCGGAACGACTCGTCGTTGTCGAGGATCTCCTGGAACAGACTCTTGGCCGAAAGCATCGTGGGGCACCTCTCTCAGGACGCCGCAGGACTCCGCAAAGAACGAGTCAAATGCGGCGAGAGTGGTGCTGCAACAGCTGTGTCGGACAACTGGGCCGAATGAATGACGCGCGGGTGGCTCCGGGGGCGTAACCACCCGGGGTGCGCGCCCGTTGTTCCGGATGACGGCCGTGGCGGGGAAGACCCCCGAGCCCCCACCACGGCCGTAGGAATGTCCGGGGACCGGCCCCCGGGGGTCAGGCGAGGCCGGCGAGCTCCAGGGCCTCGACGCCGGCGCGCAGCGAGGCCAGCCGCTCGTCGAGGGTGAAGCCGGCCGGGGCGAGGGTGAGGGTGGTGACCCCGGCGGCCGCGTAGGCCTTCATGCGGTCGGCGATCCGGTCGACCGAGCCGAGCAGGGTGGTCTGGTCGATCAGGTGGTGCGGGATCGCGGCGGCCGCGCCCTGCTTGTCGCCGGACAGGTACTTGTCCTGGATCTCGGCGGCCTCCCGCTCGTAGCCCATCCGCTGGGCGAGCTGGTTGTAGAAGTTCTGCTTGCGGCTGCCCATGCCGCCGACGTACAGCGCCGTGTAGGGACGGAAGGTGTCGGCGAGGGTGGCCACGTCCTTGTCGTCGCCCACGGCGAGCGGGACGGTCGGGCAGATGTCGAAGCCCTCGAGGGTCTTGCCCGCCTTCTCGCGGCCCGCACGGATGTGCTTGACGGCGGTGTCCTCCAGGTGGTCGGCGGACGGGAAGATCAGCAGGGCGCCGTCGGCGATCTCACCGGTCTGCTCGAGGTTCTTCGGGCCGATCGCGGCGATGTACAGCGGGATGTGCTCGCGCTGCGGGTGCACGGTGAGCTTGAGGGGCTTGCCCGGGCCGCCGGGGAGGGGCAGGGTCCAGTGCTCGCCCTCGAAGGAGAGGCGCTCGCGGGTCATCGCCTTGCGGACGATCTCGACGTACTCACGGGTGCGGGCCAGCGGCTTGTCGAATTTGACGCCGTACCAGCCCTCGGAGACCTGGGGGCCGGAGACGCCGAGGCCGAGCCGGAAGCGGCCGCCGGACAGGGAGTCCAGGGTCGCGGCGGTCATGGCGGTCATCGCGGGCTGGCGGGCCGGGATCTGGAAGATCGCGGAGCCGACGTCGATGCGCTCGGTCCGGGCGGCGACCCAGCTGAGCACGGTGGCCGCGTCCGAGCCGTACGCCTCGGCGGCCCAGCACACGGCGTACCCGAGCCGGTCGGCCTCCTGCGCGACGGCGAGATTGTCCGCGTCCATTCCGGCACCCCAGTAGCCGAGGTTGATCCCGAGCTGCATGGCCGACTCCTCTTACCGATCAGTAACGTCCTGTGTGGGCCAGACCTTAGCGCGGGGGGCCGGTCACGGGGAGGGCGGTGTGGCGGGCGTCGCCCGGCCGGCGGCCCGCACCTCGCCGAAACTGGTCATCCACAGGCCCCCACAGGTCAGGTTCTGGCCAGTAATCTCGGCGTTCATGGAGCAGAGGCATCTCGGCCGCACCGGCCTGCGCGTGTCCCGCATCGGGCTCGGCACCCTCACCTGGGGAAGGGACACCGACGAGCACGACGCCGCGGACCTCCTGAAGACCTTCTGGGAGGCCGGCGGCACCCTCGTGGACACGGCCGACGTGTACGGCGACGGGGAGGCGGAGTATCTGCTGGGCCGGCTCATGGAGGGGCTGGTCCCGCGCCGGGACCTGGTCATCTCGACGAAGGCCGGCAGCGTGCCCGACCCCGACCGCCGGTTCGACGGCTCCCGCGGCCATCTGCTCTCCGCGCTGGACGCCTCGCTGGCCCGCCTCGGCACCGAGTACGTCGACATCTGGCACATCCACGCCTACGACCCGCACACCCCGCTCGACGAGACGCTGCACGCGCTCGACCTGGCGGTGTCCACCGGCCGCGCCCGGTATGTCGGCGTCTCCAACTTCTGCGGCTGGCAGCTCGCCAAGGCGGCCACCTGGCAGCTCGCGGCGCCGGGCACCCGGACCCGGCTGGCGAGCACACAGCTGGAGTACTCGCTGCTGCAGCGGGGCGTGGAGCGCGAGGTGCTGCCCGCCGCGCTCGACCTGGGCGTGGGGCTGCTGCCGTCGTCGCCGCTGGGCCGTGGCGTGCTGACCGGCAAGTACCGCAACGGCACACCGCCGGACTCCCGCGGCGGCTCCGAGCATCTGGCGCCGTTCGTCGCCCCGTACCTCGACGACACGGCGAGCCGCATCGTGGACGCCGTGCAGACGGCCGCCGACGGGCTCGCGGTGTCCCCGCTCCAGGTCGCCCTGGCCTGGGTCCGGGACCGGCCCGGGGTGACCGCGCCCGTGATAGGCGCGCGCACCGCGCAGCAGCTCACGGCCGCGTTGTCAGTGGAGGACCTTAGTCTTCCTGACGAGATCTGCCGGGCGCTCGACGACGTCTCCGCGCCCGTGCACCGCTATCCCGATCACGACTGGAGCACGCTGTGAGCACGGAGCCGCCCGAGACCACGGAGGACGCCGAGCCGGGGACGCCGGCGACCGGCGACGAGCCGGTCGGCGCCGCAGAGGCGGAGGGCACCGCGCCCGCGGCGGACACGGCCGACGACGCCGAGGCGAAGAAGCTGTCGGAGGCCGAGGCCGAGCTCGCCGCCCAGCGCCTGGAGCGCGAGCGGATCGAGCGGCGCAAGGCCGAGAAGCAGGGGCCCGTGGCCGCCGGGGCCAAGCTCAGCGGAAAGGCCGCGGACCTGCTGGCCGCGGTACGGGCCGTGGAGAGCGGCGCCAAGCCGGCGGCCACCGTGTTCAGCGAGCCGGAGCCGCCGCGCCGCCCCGCACCCGAGCCGGTGCGCCGGCCCGAGCCCGTGGCCGAGCCGGCGGCGCCCGCGGGGCCCGCGCCGGAGAGCGTCGAGGCGGTGCGGGGCGTGCTGGCCGAGGGCGGCGCCCCGGAAGGGCTGGCCCCGCAGGTGGCGGCTGCCCTCGGAGAGACGGCCGAGCAGGCGCTGCGGGAGGACCCGTGGCAGCTGCTGCGGGTCGCGGGCGTACGGCCCGAGCAGGCGGACGGGTTCGCGCGGGCGCTGCTCGGCGCCGAGTGCGCGCCGGACGACGAGCGGCGCGGGCGGGCTGTCACCGGCTGGCTGCTGGAGCAGGCGGCGCTCGCCGGGCACACGGCGCTGGAGCTGCCCGCGCTGACGGCCGCGCTGGCCCGGCAGGGCGTGCCCGACCCGGACGCGGCCGTGCAGGACACGCTGGCCGAGGGCGACGCGCTGGCCTTCCAGGACGCCCTGGACGAGCCCGGTGCCCCCGCCGTGACGAGCGGGGAGACGGGCGAGGACGGGGAGGAGGAGCGGCCCGTCCGCGTCCTCGTCGGCCTGGAGCGGTACGCCCTCGCCGAGGAGAGCCTCGCCGACGGACTGGCCCGGCTGATCAACTCCGTGCCCAAGCAGGACGGTGCGGCCGAGGAGTGGGAGCGCGCGGCGTCCGGTGCGGGCTCCGCCGCCGAGCTGATCCGCGCGGTCGCCGCGCACGGCCTCGTCCTGCACACCGGTGGGGAGGCGTCGCTGGCCGAGCCGGCGGCTCTGCTGCGGGCGGCGGATTCGCTCGGGCTGCGGGCCTGGGCGGCCGCGCACACCCCGGTCGGGCGGGACCGCTTCGCGGCCCTGGCGCGCGGGGCGGTGGAGGGCGAGGCAGCGGAGGGCGAGGCCGGGCGGACCGTGGCGACCGTCGCCAGGCTGCTCTCCGGCGTGGAGGGTCCCGGCCGGGACGCGGACGGCGCCCTCGACCTCGATCTGCTGATCGTGCTGGACGCGCCGCTGCTCGATGTCGAGACCGCGGCCCTGCTGACCGAGTCGCTGCCCGACGGGGCCCGGCTGGTTCTGGCCGGGGACCCCGGAGTGCTGTGGTCGGCGGGCCCTGGCCGGGTGTTCGCCGATCTGCTGGCGGCGCGTGTCTGCCCGCAGCTCGCCTCGCGGCGGCCGGACCCCGGCCCGCTGGGCGAGCTGGTGTCGGGCATCGGCATCGGCGAGCTGAACCAGGTGGAGGCCCCCGGCAAGGAGGTCGTCATCGTGCCGGTCCGGGACGCGGGCGAGGCCGTGCACCGCACGGTGCAGCTTGTCGCGGACTCGGTGCCGCGGGCGTTCGGCGTCCCGTCCGAGGAGACCCAGGTGATCACGCCGGGGCACGGCGGCGCGGCCGGTACCCGCGCGCTCAACGCCGCCCTGAAGGCGCGGCTCAACCCCGGTCCGGGCCGCTTCGGCGGCTTCGACCCCGGGGACCGCGTCGCCTACTCCCCCGCGCCGGGCCGTACGGTGCCGGGGCGGGTGGTCGGGGCCGACGCCGAGGGACTGCGCCTGACCTGCGCGGGCGAGGACGTCGTCGTACCGAAGGAGCGGGTGGAGCGGTCCGTGCGGCACGGCTGGGCGCTCACCGCGCACCAGGCCGCGGGGGGCCGGTGGCCGGCGGCGGTCGTCGTCCTGCCCGGTGACGCCACCCAGGCGCTGAGCCGCCCCTGGGTCTACACGGCCTTCAGCCGCGCCGACCGGCATCTGTCCGTCGTCCACGGCGCGGAGCAGGCCCTGCCCCAGGCCGTCGCCGAGATCCCGGCGAAGCCGCGCACGACCCGGCTGCCGGCACTGCTGCAGCCGCAGGTGCCGACGCCGGCCTGACGGTCCGCCCACGACGACGGCGGCCACGGAGAGTGTCTCCGTGGCCGCCGTCGTCTGTGCGGGGTGTCGCGGGGTATCGCGGGGTGTACCTCAGCGCCGGTCCGCGTCCAAGGGCTCGACCTCGTCGTCCTCGACCGCTTCGACCTCGTCATCGTCGTCGTCGACATCGACGTCGTCCAGGTCGTCGTCGAAGACGGTGCTCACGTCGAAACGGCAGATCACGCGCTGCGGGTCGGCGCCGTCGAAGGGCGCCTCCAGCCACTCGCCGGGGTCGGCCTGCTCGTCCGAGGCGGTCACCCAGAGCGTCGAGTCGCCCTCCTCCAGGCCGAACTCCTTGTGCCGGGAGGCGATCTCGTCCGGTTCGAACTCGCCGAACAGCACCCCCAGCGCTCCGTGCACGGTGCCCGAGGCCTCCGTGTCCGCGCCGTCCTCGAAGTCCGCCGCCTCGATCCGCTCGGCCTGGGCCCGCAGCCGCTGTGGCTCCACCACGGAGTAGTCGCGCCGGATCAGCACGCTCACCGCGCTCGGCTCCTCGGGGCCCGTGTACGGGGGAAGCGCGTCCTCGGCGCCGGGGATCTCGAACGGGGTGACCTCGTCGTAACGGTCGTAGAGCAGCTCGTCGTAGACCTCGGCGGCGGCGGCCAGTTCGTTGAACGCCTCGTAGACGGCCGGGTCGTCCTCACCCGACCGGCGTTCGACGGCCGCCAGGTGGCGGTCGAGCGCGGTCTTGACAGCCTCGGCGGCGGCGCGTACCTCGGCAGCGGTGGGCTGCACAGCATCAGACATAGTGCAGACGCTATCCGTACCGGGCCCCAGCCCGCACAATAGATGCGATGCCGGAATACGAATTTGTCGACGTGTACGTGCCGCGCGGGGTCTCCCGCAAGGACGCCACACGACTGCTGACGGACCATGCCGAGTACGGACACTGGGAGTTGGACCGCCTGAGTCTGCTGCGCGACGGCAGCCGCAGGGTGCGGCTGCGTCGCCGGATCATTCGCCAGGTGCGGGCCACCTGGTGACCTGAATCACAGAAAAGACGGATCAAGTCAAGACGATCCAGACCAGACGGATCCGACAAGACGGAAAATCGAAGCGGGCCCCGCATGGACGGGGCCCGCTGTGTTCGCACTCTCTCAATCCTGGACCTGGACCTTGGGCCTCAAGCCGACTGCCGGGCCTTGCGGTACAGGACCGCGCCCGCGAGCAGCGCGCCGGCGCCGACGGGCAGGACGAGGCCCATCGGGAGGTCGCTGCCGGTGGCGGCGAGCTCGGCGTCGCCCTGGGGCTGGGTGACGAAGTGGGCGCCCGGCTGGTTGCCGTGCGAGCCGCCGCCCGGGGTGTTCGGCTCCTCGGGCGTACCGGGGTTGCCGGGCTCGCCGGGGTTACCCGGCTCTCCCGGGTTGCCGGGCTCACCCGGGTTCCCCGGCTCACCGGGATTGCCAGGGTTGCCAGGGTTGCCGGGCTCACCAGGGTTCCCGGGGTTGCCCGGAGTTCCCGGGTTCCCGGGGTTGCCCGGCTCCTCGGGCGAACCGGGCGGGTTCTGGTGGCCGCCGCCGTTGGCGCAGTCGTTGCCCTCGGCCGCGTTGCCGATGCCGATGACGTCCACCGTGTTGCCGCAGACGTTGACCGGTACGTGCACCGGCGCCTGGACGTGGTTGCCGGAGCCGATGCCCGGCGAGTCACTGGCGTGCCCGTCGGCCTCGGCACCGGAGCCGCCCTGGTTGGCGCAGCTGTTGCCCATCGCGGGGTTGAGGATGCCCACCACGTCGACGGTGTTGCCGCAGACGTTGACCGGCACGTGCACCGGCGCCTGCACCGTGTTGCCCGACAGCACGCCGGGCGAGTGGGACGTGGAGCCGTGCGCACCCGAGCCGGTGGCGTGCGCGGCGCCGCCCGCGGCCGCGATGACCCCGGTCGCCGCCGCCACGGTCATCAGGCCCTTGCGGGTGACCTGTCGCATTGCTGAATACCTGCCTTCGACCTTGTTCCGAGAGGACACGTCGGGAGATCGGCCGACGCACCGATGAGACCGGTCGGCCCCGGAGCGCATGGCACGCGCTCCGGGGCCGACGGCTCAGCCCTGGTCACAGGGCGAGACACAACGTCACTTGTTGATGCAGGTGTTGCCGAAGGCGGGGTTCAGCAGCCCGATCACGGAGACCGTGTTGCCGCAGACGTTCACGGGGACGTGAATCGGAGCCTGAACGACGTTGCCGGACAGGATGCCCGGGGAGTGCACGGCGGCACCCTGGGCACCGGAGTCGGCAACGGCCAGGCCCGCGCCCGCGAGAACCAGCCCACCGGTGGCAGCCGCAGCAGCGACGACCTTCTTGATCATTGTTCCTCCTTGTTGGCAATGCGATCTCACTTGCTGATCGCATCACCTGTAACGAGGAGCGGTGAATAGAGCTACGACCCTATGAGCGTGTTCACCCGTTGAGATCACAGGCTGTACGCCTGGACGAATTAAGGGCCGTCCCGCGAGGCCTCTACGAGGCGTCGATGAACCGGTCGAGCACGCGCACGCCGAACCGCAGGCCGTCGACCGGGACGCGCTCGTCGACGCCGTGGAACATGCCGGCGAAGTCCAGCTCCGGGGGGAGCTTCAGCGGGGCGAAGCCGAAGCCGCGGATGCCGAGGTCGTCGAAGGACTTGGCGTCGGTGCCGCCGGAGAGCATGTACGGGATGGCCTTGGCCGCCGGGTCCTCCGCGACCAGCGCGGACTGCATCGCGGCCACGAGGGCGCCGTCGAAGCCGGTCTCGACGGCCTTGTCGGCGTGCACGTCCTCGCGGCGCACGTTCGGGCCGAGGATCCGGTCGAGGTCGGCCAGGAACTCCTCCTCGTGCCCGGGCAGGAAGCGGCCGTCGACATGGGCGGTGGCCTCGCCGGGGATGACGTTGACCTTGTAACCGGCGTTCAGCTGGGTCGGGTTGGCCGTGTTGCTGAGAGTGGCGCCGATGAGCTTCGCGATGCCGCCGAGCCGGGCGAGGGTGCCCTCCATGTCCTCCGGGTCGAGCTCGGTGCCGAGCGCGTCGCCGAGCTCGTCGAGGAAGGCGCGGGTGGTCTTGGTGACGCGGACGGGGAACTTGTGGCGGCCGAGGCGGGCGACGGCCTCCGACAGCTCGGTGATCGCGTTGTCCCGGTGGATCATCGAGCCGTGCCCGGCGGTGCCGGCCACGGTCAGCTTCATCCAGTGCATGCCCTTCTCGGCCGTCTGGATCAGATAGAGCCGCCGCTCCTCGCTCACCGTGAACGAGAAGCCGCCGACCTCGCTGATGGCCTCCGTGACGCCCTCGAAGAGGTCGGGGTGCTCGTCGACGAGGAACCGGGCGCCGTAGGTGCCGCCCGCCTCCTCGTCGGCGAGGAACGCGAGGACGATGTCCCGCGGGGGCTTGCGGCCGCTGCGCAGCCGGTCGCGGACGACCGCCAGGGTCATCGCGTCCATGTCCTTCATGTCGACGGCGCCGCGCCCCCAGACACAGCCGTCGGCGATCTCGCCGGAGAACGGGTGGTGCGTCCAGTCGTCGGCGTTGGCCGGTACGACGTCGGTGTGTCCGTGGATGAGCAGGGCGGGCCGGGACGGGTCCTCGCCCTCGATGCGCGCCACGGTGGAGGCGCGTCCCGGGTGCGACTCGAAGATCTTCGGTTCCAGACCCACCTCGGCGAGCTTCTCGGCGACGTACTCGGCCGCCGCGCGCTCGCCGGGGCCGGAGTGGTCGCCGTAGTTGCTGGTGTCGATGCGGATCAGCTCGCGGCAGAGGTCCACGACCTCGTCCTCGCCGGTGACGTTCCTGGTCGTGTCCGTCTCGCTCACGCTGCTTCCTCCCGCGGTGTCACTGCTGGTGGGTCCCCCTCATCCTCCCTCTCCGCCGGGCGCGGCCCAAGACCGGCCGCGCCTCGTCACACGCCGTTCACGCCGCCCCGGGGGGTGATCGGGGACCCCTCGAAAGCCTGGTAGTGTTTTCTCTGTCGCCGCGAGGGAGACCCGCGCGACAGACACCTTGTCCGGGTGGCGGAATGGCAGACGCGCTAGCTTGAGGTGCTAGTGCCCTTTATCGGGCGTGGGGGTTCAAGTCCCCCTCGGACACAGATCGAACAGCCCCTCCTGGTGAGGGGCTGTTCGTCGTTTCCTGTCACACGTCCAAAGGGGCGGGACGCCATCTCGCCGGCTCCAGGTGCGCTCCGATCGGTTGGGCCGGTTCGGGGGTGGCCTTGTCCATCACCTCAAGCCGCTCCGCGCAGTGCTTCTCGCACCACTCCCGTTGATCGAGTGCCATGGCGAGTTTGAGCAGCCACAGGTGCGCCGACTCGCGGTCCGCCAACTCCGTATCCGTTTCGATACGACGTAGGAGGAGCGTCAGCACCCGGCTCATGCCGGTGACGCCGCGCACCCGCTCGTCGCCCTCAAGGGCGATGCTCAGGTCGTCGGCGAAATGTCTGGACGTCAGCCCCAGCAGCGTAACGACGATCACCGCCAACTGCTCGTCCGCGACCCTGGCGAGCACCCGGCAGGCGACGACGAGCAGGCACAAGCGGGTGCGGTCGTCCCGGTCGCCGTACCTATTGAGGACGTCTGCGTCGACCAGCGTCCACACCGTGTCGCTGACGAAGTCGACGGGAAGCAGCTCACTCTCCCCCGACAGCCTCTGGGCGATCAGCGTGACGACGCGTCGCCTGGTCGAGGGGCTCAGGGCGTCGAGGGAGCTCAGACATGCCTCATAGCGCGCCATGAGGTCGCGGGCGGGCGCGGGCGGGCACAGCAGCAGGGAGATCAACGCATACGCGGAGGACGTGGCACGGCCGAAGGAATCGACGACACAGGTCCCGATGAGGTCGTCCAGTTCCTCGAATACCGCGAGCGCCGGCTCGAGCGAGGTCTCCACGTCCCGGTCGTACAGGAGGCGCGCGCGTCGTAGGGCGTCGAGCCGTTCCTGCGGAGGTAGGACCTCGTCCCGATCCAGTCGTGTCCGCCCTTGCGGCCCTGACGAGGACTCCAGCACCCAGGCCGCCCGGCTCGCAGTGGGGGGCATTTCGTGCCGACCGAGGCACAGGGCGATGTCACGGACCTCTTCGCCAGTACCGGAGGCTGCTTGCTGGGGCACGCTGCCCACGGCGCGCGCGAAGGCGTCCCAGGCTTCCGGCTGGAGCTGAGATTTCCACAGCAGGGCGTGCTCGTTCCAGCGCGTCGCCGGGTCCGTACCGGCGGCCAGGAGCTCGGAGAAGAGGATGATCTCTCCGGGCGCCAGGGCTAGCAGGAGCAGGTTTGCGCTGTAGCAGGCGTGTCGGTAGGTGACGCGGGCGGCTTTCGGGGTGTAGCCGCTGCGGCTGTCGGGGCGCCGTTCGTCCAGAGAGAACTGATAGAGGGGGCGGACCGTGTCCCAGGAAGGCAGAAGATCGCGCAGATTCTCGATGATCTGTGCTCGGTCGGTCAGCGGCGCATAGGACAGCAGGTCGAAGAGCAGACCTTCGTACGGGCCCTGGTCGGGGCAGCGGAGCAGAGTGCGGGCGATCTTCCGAGCGACCATGTGCTCGCCGAACGTGGCGTGCAAGAACTCGTACCAGCGCCGGTCGGTCCCGTCCTCGAAGGTGGCTTTGGCCTCGTGGATGAAGAAGAACCGACCGAAGAGCAGCTTGGCCTCCGGGCAGGCGGCTCGACTGTCGGGAGCTCTCAGGAACTCCAGGTCGTACCGGACCTCAGCAGCGCTGACCCCCTGGCGGCCGCGGTTGAACATGGCGACCGCCACGACGGACAGCAGGTCGAGTTCGTTCTCGATCCGCTCTTCGAGGGCTTCCGGGCGGAGCCGGGGCTCCAGTTTGATGATCTGGCGTCGCACGAAGAGGCGCAGGAGGCGCTCGTAGAGATCGACCCGGCTCATGGTGGTGGGGTCGGCCGGCTGGATGCCCGCCGTGTGTTCGACGCTGTGATAGAGGGCGAGCATGAGCAGCAGCAGCGGTTGAGTAGCGAGGTCCGGGTGCAGGGAATAGCCGATGTCGGGGCCGAGCGGTGTCAGTCCGTGGCGGCGGAAGTAGCTTGAGTTGATCGCGTTCCATGTGTCCGTCCAACGGGCGATGCGGGCGCTGTCGAAGGGCTCCAGCCGGATGATGACGCCGCCGTCCGGGAAGTGCGCCTGGTCGGCCACGACAGTGCGACTGGTGACGATCGCGGCCACCGGACGGCCGTTCTCCGCAGACGCCTGCTGGAACTCCGCGATGGCGTCCAAATAGCCCCAGTGATCGGCGCCGCCGGCCTGGAGCAACTCGTCGAACCCATCGAAGATCAGTACGGGCAGCACGCCTGGGGATGATTCGACCACAGTGTCCCAGCTGACGTCCTTGAGAGTGGCCTGCCGCAGCGCCTCGTCGATCTGTTCCAAGACTCCGGCGTCAGCTGCGACGTTGCGCAGTTCGATCCTCAGGGGAAGGTAGTCCTCGGGCGGCAGCCGGGCGGCGAGAAGCCGGGTGAGCAGTGATTTGCCGGCTCCTGGATCGCCCAGCACGATGAGGGGGCGGTTGACCGTGGGGAATGCCGTCAGATGGCCGGCGAGAAAGCCCTGGATCTCTTCGCGCAACGGGCGGGTGCTCCACCACGCGTTGACGTGAGGCATGGCTCCCGGCGCTTGAACCGTGGTGCGGAAGGCCGGGTTGACGTAGCCCTTGCCCAGCATGGGGATCCTGGGCCGGGGGGCGTCGTCCCCCATCCCCTCGATGGGCGAGATCGGACGGCGGAGGTCATGGCGGTAGATCGCCGACAACCGCGCGGGCCAATCGCCCGGCACCATGTCGCGCGACAAGGCCCGGAGGAGCGTCTCAAGGCCATCGAGACCGTCGTGCTGGGTATGCAAGTCCCGGTAGAGGGACTCCAGGCGTTCGCGTGTTTCTCCGGTCGGACAGGCATTCAGGGCCGCTGCGGCCGCAGGCCCGTCCTGCATGCCGGCCCAGACGAAGAGCTCCGGACACTCGGCCGCCAGTTCGGCCAGTCTGCCCTCATACAGGGCGGTGGCTCTCGCGGCGGCTTGACGGACCTGTTCCGGCGTGGCTTCGGGCGCCCACTGGGAGGCGAACTCCGTGTAGCCGTCCAGTACTTGTCCGTGGTGGTCGCTGTAAAGGACGCTGGCCACAGGTAGCGGCCCAGCGATGGCCCCGTCGCCGAAGATGGCGTCGAACAGCTCTGACAATGCTGTCGTATCGCTGTACTGTTCGTCGCCCTGTCCGAGGTCGAACGCCAGGCCGTGTACCACGCCCTCCAGCAGCACGACGGTGTGGGCGGCGCTCAGCAGCACGACACGGTGAAGGTGGCAGGCGCAGCGCACTCTGGCGCCAAGACCGGCCAACAGACGCCGAGCGAGGTCCTCGAGCCACGCGCGAAAGGCGTCCCGTCCAGCCGCCGAGTCCAGCTCGTGATCGAAGAGGATGTCCGCGTCCCGGCGCAGTACAGGGTGCCGACCGGTCAGCACGCGTGCGGCAGCACGGTACGAGCCCGACGGCCAGCCATCGCCGGAGAGTTCCCGAATGTGTGCGCGAAAGCGATTGTCCTCGTACTCGTCCGCGCAGACCGAGCATATGGACGATCGGTCCGGATCCCCGGACGGTGGCGTCGGGTCCGTGCGTGGCGCCCTGTTCACCTGGGCGGCGACGAAGTCCAATTCCGCCTGCAGGTCCGTCAGCCGTCTGCGCCAGTAGTCGAGTTGGGTACCCTCACCGCATTCGGTCACGATCGTTCTGATCGTGACCCAGTCCGGAGCATTGGCCCGTTTCCCGTTGAGCAGCTCGGACAGGCCTGACGCGCCGATGCCCAGCCGTCGAGCCAGAAGCTTCCGGTTGACGTCGTGGTCCTCGACCATCCTCTTCAGCGGACGCCAGAAGGCGGCCATCAGGTCACTGCGGGACACGTGGTGCTCCCTGGTCCATGCGGCGGGCGATGTCCCTTCCCGCCGCCACGAGGCGTAAGGGGAGCCTTTCGCACGGCAGGCCGAAGTCCCCTGACTCACCAGGCTATTGCGCGAAATGTGTCAGGCCGGGCCATCGGTGGAAGGAACGCGACCTTTCTTGTCGGCGCCGGTTCGGCACCGTTCGCCAGGACCGGCCCCGAACACCCTCCTGGCCTGCTTCGTTTCCCTCGGCATCGGCCCTTTTCTGCGTTCGGCCCGGGAGGCGGGCCGGCAGGTGATGGTGGTGCGGCCGGCCGGCACGTCATCGTACGGAGCACTAGGAGGATGTCATGGCGAGGATCACCTTGCGGAGCGCGGTCGTGCTGGGGGCCGCCGGCACGGCGGGGAGCGCTGCGGGGAGCATGGTCGAGACGCTGGGCCAGCCTGTGGGGGCGGGCCCTGTGGTCGCCGGGCTGGTGGCGCTGTGGGTGGCCGAGAAGCTGGACCGCCTGATCGCCGGCGAGGAGGACGGAAGCTGAGGTACCGGGGCCGGCGCACCCCGGGTGGGCCGGCCCCCGCCCCACCGGCACAATGGGGGTCATGTCCCGACGTGCCGCCCGCCCCGCCTCCCCGTCCCGGTCCACGGGCGGGTGCCCGTGCGGGCTTTCCGGTTCCTACGAGGCCTGCTGCGGGCGGTTCCACTCCGGTGCGGGCGCCGCGCCGACCGCCGAGGCGTTGATGCGGTCGCGGTACAGCGCGTTCGTACGGGGCGATGTGCCGTATCTCCTGCGCACCTGGCATCCGCGGACGCGGCCGGGGCGGCTGGAGCTGGATCCCGGGATGCGGTGGACCGGCCTGGAGATCCTCGACGCCAGGGACGGTACGGCGTTCCACACCACGGGGACGGTGACGTTCCGGGCGTCGTACCGCGGCGGGTCGCTGCACGAGCGCAGCCGGTTCGAGCGGGTGGACGGCGCCTGGGTGTACGTGGACGGGGAGTTCCTCGACTAGCGCGTCTACGGGGCCAGGATGTCGAGTTCCTGGAGGGCACCGACCGTGATCTCGCGGGTGAGGTGCTCGGCGCGGACGGCGTCGCCCGCGCGGACCGCCTCGGCGACCTGGACGTGCAGGGTGACCGCCGCCGGGTCGGGGTCCTCGAACATGACCTCGTGATGGGTGCGGCCGGCCAGGACCTCCGCGACGACGTCGCCGAGCCGGGCGAACATCTCGTTGCCGGAGGCGTTGAGGATGACGCGGTGGAACGCGACGTCGTGGAAGAGATAGCCCTCCAGCTGGTGGCCGCGCGAGTGGGCGACCATACCGAGGGCGCACTCGGTGAGTTCGGCGCACTGCTCGGCCGTGGCGTGCTTGGCGGCGAGGCCCGCGGCCACGGGTTCGACGGCGGAGCGCAGCACGGTGAGCGAACGGAGCTGGTGGGGGCGGTCGGCGCCGGCCAGCCGCCAGCGGATGACCTGGGGGTCGTAGACGTTCCACTCCGCCTTGGGGCGGACGGTGACGCCGACGCGGCGGCGGGACTCGACCAGGTGCATCGACTCCAGGACGCGTACCGCCTCGCGCATCACGGAGCGTGAGACGTCGAAGCGCTGGGCGAGTTCGTCCGTGCGCAGGACACTGCCCGGCGGGTACTCACCCGCGGTGATCGCGGGGCCGAGGGAGTCCAGTACTCGGCCGTGCAGCCCCCGGCCCGTTGTGCTCATGCACTCAGCGTACGGGCCGGATCACAGGAACAAAAAGTCAGACTTATATGTCACACACTCTTGATTAGTCGTACCTAATGAGTTTCAGTGTCGGTCGACATCACGTGTCGACGAGGACAGACAGTGAGGCAGCGATGAACACCCCCCATGTCGTCGTGGTCATGGGCGTCGCGGGCACCGGGAAGACCACCATCGGTCCCCTGCTCGCGGCCCGCCTCGGCGTTCCCTACGCCGAGGGCGACGACTTCCACTCCGAGGCCAACATCTCCAAGATGTCGGCCGGCACTCCGCTCGACGACGACGACAGGTGGCCGTGGCTCGACGCCATCGGCGCCTGGGCGCACCGAAGGGCCGGGCTCGGCGGAGTGGTCAGCTGCTCGGCGCTGAAGCGCTCGTACCGCGACCGGTTGCGGGCCGCCGCACCGGACGTCGTGTTCGTGCACCTCGCGGGTGACCGCGCGGTGATCGAGGACCGGATGTCGCACCGGCAGGGGCACTTCATGCCGACCGCGCTGCTCGACTCCCAGTTCGCCACCCTCCAGCCGCTCCAGGAGGACGAGGCGGGAGTCGCCGTGGATGTGGCCGGCACCCCCGAGGAGATCACCGAACGGGCCGCCAGGGCTCTGTCGGCGCTCCCCGAGCCGACCGCGTAACCCTCCCCTCCCCACCCCCCGTACCTGCAAGGGAAATCCCCGTGACCAGACTCAGCGTCGAGATGCTGGCAGCGGACCCCGTCGAGCCGATCACCTCGGCGGGACACGCTCAGCTCGGTGTCGCCGTCCTCTTGGGCATCGCCGTCATCGTGCTGCTCATCACCAAGTTCAAGCTCCACGCCTTCCTGTCCCTGACCCTCGGGTCGCTGGTGCTCGGCGCGATCGCCGGGGCACCGCTGGACAAGGTCATCGCCAGCTTCACCACGGGCCTCGGCTCCACGGTGGCGGGCGTCGGCGTACTGATCGCCCTGGGCGCCATCCTCGGCAAGATGCTCGCCGACTCCGGGGGTGCCGACCAGATCGTCGACACGATCCTCGCGAAGACCGGCGGCCGTTCGATGCCGTGGGCCATGGTGCTGATCGCGTCCGTGATCGGACTGCCCCTGTTCTTCGAGGTCGGCGTCGTCCTGCTGATCCCCGTCGTGCTGATGGTCGCCAAGCGCGGCAACTACTCGCTGATGCGCATCGGCATCCCGGCGCTGGCCGGTCTGTCCGTGATGCACGGCCTGGTCCCGCCGCACCCCGGTCCGCTGGTCGCGATCGACGCGGTCGGCGCCAACCTGGGCGTCACGCTGGCGCTCGGTGTCCTGGTCGCGATACCGACCGTGATCATCGCCGGTCCGGTGTTCTCGAAGTTCGCCGCGCGCTGGGTGGACGTCCCGGCGCCGGAGCGGATGATCCCGCAGCGTGTCAGCGAGGACCTGAAGAAGCGTCCCGGCTTCGGCGCCACCCTGGCGACGATCCTTCTGCCGGTCGTCCTGATGCTGTCCAAGGCGCTGGTCGACATCGTCGTGGACGACCCGGAGAACACCGTCCAGCGGGTCTTCGACGTCGTCGGCTCGCCGCTGATCGCCCTGCTCGCCTCCGTGATCGTCGGCATCTTCACGCTGCTGGCGCCGGCCGGGTTCGGCAAGGAGCGCATCTCGCCGCTGGTCGAGAAGGGGCTCGCGCCGATCGCGGGCATCCTGCTGATCGTCGGTGCGGGCGGTGGCTTCAAGCAGACGCTGATCGACACCGGTGTGGGCCAGATGGTCCTGGACATCTCCAAGGACTGGTCGATCCCCGCGCTGCTGCTGGCCTGGCTGATCGCGGTGGCGATCCGGCTGGCGACGGGTTCGGCGACGGTGGCGACGGTATCCGCGGCCGGTCTGGTCGCCCCGCTCGCGGCCGACATGTCGACCACGCACACGGCCCTGCTCGTCCTGGCCATCGGCGCCGGCTCGCTGTTCTTCAGCCATGTCAACGACGCCGGGTTCTGGCTGGTGAAGGAGTACTTCGGGCTGAACGTCGGCCAGACCATCAAGACCTGGTCCGTCATGGAGACGATCATCTCGGTCGTGGCCGGCGGCACGGTCCTGCTGCTCTCGCTGATCCTGTAGCGGCACGGCGACTCCGGTCCACCCGCTCCTCGGCACGGCGTCACCGGTGTCGAGGGGCGGGTGGGCCTGCTCCTGACGTCTTCATGGCTTCCCCCGGAGCGCGAAGAGACCGATGATGTGGTGATCCCCCGGAGGCCGCCGCGGCCGTCGGGGGCACGGACGTCGGGGGGTGTCATGGCGGTTTCCCTCGGGATGCGCATCTCGGGGCTGCTGTTCGTCGGCGCGGTGGCGGTGGCCGCCGCCGCGTTCACGGAGACGGGCGGCGACCGCGCGGGCGGTGGGGCCGGTGGCGGTCCGGCGGTGACGGCCGAGCCCTCCGCGAGTCCGGCCTCGCCCTCCTCCTCCCCCGCGGCCCGTCAGCGCCCCGAGGGGCACATCGGGGCACCCGCACTCACCGGCGTCCCCGGCGCCGTCGCGGGCGGCGGTTCGGTACGCCGCTCCGCGGATCCCGCGCCCGCCCCGTCCCCGACCCGCGTCGCGGCACCGGCCTGGCTGCCGCCGGGCCCCGGCTCACCCGACGCCGACGGCACCGCCGACCCGGCGAGCGTCTACGACCGGCTCCGGGACCCCGCCACGTGCGGGACCGCTCTGAACGGCGTCCCGGAGGGGGCAGCCGGTGACGAGTGGACGCTGCTGCGGGCCCTGTCCTCGGCCTGTCGGGCCGTACAGGGCGAGGGCGGCGACTGGGAACAGGCGAGCCGGGACCACGCGGCCCTGGCAGGTGCGGTCCAGTCCTGCAAAGGACGCGCCGCCTACGCCGTACTGGGCGGCCTCCTCGACTTCCACCGGCGCAACCCCGGCACCACGGTCCGGCTGCGCCCCTCGGCAGGCGGAACCCCGGCGTGCGGCTACCGGATCACCGGGGTCGACACGGGCGGCGACGGCACGGCACGCCCCGCCGACGTGATCGGCATCGAACTGACGGACCCGTACTTCGACCCGGCCGAGCTGCCGGGGGCGGCGACGGTGACGGTGGGCGGCCGCCAGGTGCCGGGCGCCCCGCTCCTGGGCCCGCGCGGCGGCGGCACGGTGGTCCTGTCGGTCCTGGTCCCGGCCCTGGACCCGGGCGCGGCGGACGTGACCGTCCGATACGGCGACACCGAGGTCCGCCTCCCCCAGGCCTTCACGGTCCCGCCCCCACCGACCGCGCCCACCGGCCCGGACCCGGCCCCCGACGCGGGCCCCGACCAGGAGGGCGAGACGGAGGGACCGGCCGGGGGTGAGGTATCCGGGCTCGGCTCGGTCGACGTGACCGGGCCATAGGCCGCTGCGGCGGTGCTACGGCCGCCGCAGGTGAGGCCTCAGGAGCGCCACAAGGAGTGTTCCCGTTCTGCCCAGGCGCGGCTGACCGAGCCCGTGCGTAGGCCTCGGCGGGCCTCCGGGTCGGCCAGGGCCATGCCGATGTGGGCGGCCAGGACGATGCCCAGGGTGAGGGCGAGCCAGTCGTGGACGAAGGTGGCGCTGGTGCGCCAGCGCAGTGGGGTGAGGTCGGTGAACCACATCAGCAGACCGGTGCCGAGCATCACCAGGGTCGCGCCGGCGAGCCAGTTGGCGTAGATCTTCTGGCCGGCGTTGAACTTGCCCGCCGGGCGGGAGCCGGGGCGGCGGTCGCGGCGCAGGGCGGCGCGGAGCCAGGTCCGGTCGTGGGGGCCGAAGCGGTTGAGGAAGCGCAGGTCGCGGCGGAAGGCGCGGGAGGCGAGGCCGGCCAGGGCGGGCACCGGCAGGGCGAGGCCCGTCCACTCGTGGACGCGGACCACGAGTTCGCGGCGGCCCACGAGCTCGGCGAGCTGCGGGACGTAGAGGCAGGCCGCCGTCGCCACGCACACGCCCATCAGCGCGGCGGTGGCCCGGTGCACCCGGCGTGCGGCCGGGGTGAAGCGGCGGACGTCGGTGGCCGGGCGGGGTGTGTCAAGTCGTCGGGTCATCGTCCCGTCCGTTCGAGCGGCCGACCCAGGCGTCGACGTCGTAGCCCCGCTCCTCCCAGTAGCCGGGCCGCACGTCCCGGGTGACCGTGATGCCGGAGAGCCACTTGGCGGACTTGTAGAAGTACATGGGGGCGACGTAGAGGCGCGCGGGGCCGCCGTGGGCGTGACTCAGGTCCTCGTCCCGCATGCGCAGGGCGACCAGGACGTCGGAGCGGCGGGCCTGGTCGAGGGTGAGGCTCTCGGAGTAGGCGCCGTCGAAGCAGGTGAAGCGCACGGCGCCCGCTCCGGGGCGCACACCGGCGGCGTCGAGCAGCTCGGACAGCCGCACGCCTTCGAAGGGGGTCGCGGGGACCCGCCAGCCGGTGACGCACTGGACGTCGCGGACCAGCCGGGTCTGCGGAAGGGCCCGCAGGTCGGCCAGCGAGTAGGAGCGGGGGCGGTCGACGAGGCCGCCGACGGTCAGGCGGTAGTCGGTGGCGCCCTTGCGGGGGACGGAGGAGGTGACCGAGTAGTAGCGGAAGCCGCCGCCGTTGGGCAGCAGGTCCGTCAGGCCGGTGGGGTCCTTGTCGGACGCTCCGGCGAGGAAGGACTCCAGGCCGCGTTGCAGGGTGGGCGCGGTGACCACGCCGAGGACGCCGAGTCCGAGGGTGCCGAGGAGCACGCGGCGGCCGACGGGCCTGCCCTGTTCTTCCTCGCCGTCGTCCTCGGGGGCGCCGGGCTGTTCGGGGTTCACCTCCTCATTCGAACACCCGCGGCCCGGACGGGGCCAGGGATCGCGGGTGTTCGTCAGAGTTCCGTCATCTCTCGCGAAGGACGGCCGTTACGGGGTCTCCTCCGCGGCCTTGTCGAGCTGGAACGCCTCGTTGCCGAGCCCGATGCGTGCGTGCCGTTCGGGGGTGCGGGAGCGCAGCAGCAGGCCCTGGACCACCCCGGCGGCCAGCGCGAGGAGGATGACCGAGGGCAGGATCCAGGCCAGGGCGGAGCCGGGTCCTGCGCCGATCAGGACGTCGAAGTCCTTGACCGTGTAGACGACGATGAAGAGCAGCGCCAGGACGGACAGCGCGGAGGCGGCGAGCCGCCAGAACTGGGCCGCCACGGCACCGCGCCGGACGAAGAAGGCGATCACGGAGACCGAGGCGGCGGCCATCAGGGCGGTGACGCCGAGCGCGCCGAGGCTGCCCATCCAGGTGAAGAGGTGCAGGACGGGCGCGGTGGGGTCGCCGGCCGGCTTGTCGTCGGTGAGCGCGAAGGCGGCGACGGCGAGGACGGAGACCCCGGTCTGCAGGAGGGAGCCGGTGCCGGGGGCGCCGCTGACGCCGCTGGTGCGGCCGAACGCGGCGGGCAGCAGTCCCTCGCGCCCCATGGCGAAGGCGTAGCGGGCGACGACGTTGTGGAAGCTGAGCATGGCGGCGAACATGCCGGTCACGAACAGCACGTGCAGGACGTCGGTGAAGGTCCCCCCGATGAGGTCCTCGGTGAGGAAGAAGAGCATGCCGGCGCTCTGCTCCTGGGCGGTGCCGACGACGGCGGACGGCCCGGTGGCGACGGTGTACGCCCAGCAGCTGATCGTGTAGAACACCGCGATGCCGCCGATGGCCAGGAACATCACGCGGGGCACGAGGACGTGCGGGCGGCTGGTCTCCTCGGCGTAGACGGGTGCCTGCTCGAAGCCGAGGAAGGCGGCGACGCAGAAGCACAGGGCGGTTCCGATGCCGGCGCCGGTGAGGGTGTCGGGGTTGAAGGCGTGCAGCGACAGGCCCTCCTTCGCGGGGTCGGAGATCGCGGCGACGTCGAAGATGACGACGAGGGCGACCTCGATGACCAGCAGCACGCCGAGCACGCGCGCGTTGAGGTCGATCTTCAGCCAGCCCAGCGCGCCGACGGCGAGCGCGGCGAGCAGCGCCGGTATCCACCAGGCGATCTCGAGGTCGAGGTAGGTGGCGAAGAGCCCGGAGACCTCGAAGCCGAAGATGCCGTAGATGCCGACCTGGAGGGCGTTGTAGGCGACGAGCGCGACCATCGCCGCTCCGGCGCCGGCCGTGCCGCCCAGGCCCCGGGAGATGTAGGCGTAGAAGGCGCCGGCGTTGTGGACGTGCCGGCTCATCTCGGCGTAGCCGACGCTGAAGAGCGCGAGGACGAGGCCGAGGATGACGAACAGCAGCGGCTGCCCGAGGATCCCCATCACCCCGAAAGTCGTGGGCATGACACCCGCGACGACCATGAGGGGCGCGGTCGCGGCGAGGACGGAGAGCAGCAGGCCGGTGGTGCCCAGCCGGTCGGCGCGCAGGGCGCGGTCCTGCCCCTTGAACGTACTGATCCCGCCGCTGTCCGCGGTGGCGCTGCTGGTGCTGGAACTGCCCGTCGTCATCGAATGTCCGTCCTTCGTCGGGTCGGGTGGCGCTCGGGGGTCGGTGGCACTACGGATCGGGAGTGGCACTACGGAAGGGTGGGTCCTGGTGATCCGCCGCCCTCACGCCGTGCCGAGCGCGGTGTCGCGGGCGGCGCGGAAGGCGGAGTAGGGGTCGCGGTCGGGGTACGACCACGGTGAGGGGGTGGCGTGGTCGCCGATGCGGTGGAACAGCGCGGCGGCCTCTGCGCCCCGGCCCTCGCAGACCTTGGCGTGGGCGAGGAAGTTCAGGTCGATCAGCCGGCGGGGGTGGCCCTCCTGCTCCCACTCCAGCCACCAGTCGAAGGCGGAGCGCATCACCTGCCGGGCCCGGCGGCCGGTCCAGTGCCCGGAGGCGGCCGCGTCCCGGGGTTCGTGGCCCGTCGCCGCCAGGACCCGGAAGCGCTCGGTGTGGGCGACGACCGGCAGGACGGCGAGCGGGGAGTCGGCCGGGGCCTGCTGCGCGGCGTCGAGGGCGAAGTCGTACACCGCGTGCAGGGGGCCGTCCGCGGTCCGCTGCTCGGCGAGCCGGGCGACCACCAGATGGTGGGCGTGGTGGTGGTCGGCGTACCGGGCGCGGATCTCGGCGAAGCAGTGCCACATCTCCTGCTCGGTGCCGAGAGCGCTCTCGAGCATGAGCAGGCCCAGCCAGGGGGTGGGGTCGGCGGGCAGGCGCGCGGCGGCGGTGCGGCAGGCCTCACGGGCGCGGGGCGGCTTCTCCTTGCCGCGCAGCGCGAGCCGCACCTGGGCGTGGGCGAGCAGGACGGCCGCGTCGCCGGAGTCGGGCTCGGCGAGCAGCCAGTCACGGGTCCATGCGGCGCAGTAGGGCTCGGCGGCGAGGACGGTCACACGGTGTCCTCTGCGGTCCCAGTCGTCGCCCGTCCGGGCGAGCAGGAAGCGGACCGTCTGCCAGCGCCCCTGGGAGAGGGCGGTGCGGGCGGCGGCGAGCTCGGCGTCGTCCAGTGCCGCGTCGAAGGTGTGGCCGGAGCGCTTGCGGCCGCGGCCGAGGGGAGGTGGGGGTGGGGACACCGGTCTGGGTCCTGGGAGCGCGTCGTGGGCTGTCATCGGGTGGTCACGCACAGCAAACCCTCCGCCAAGGGTCCTCGTCAAGAGCCATCGGCGCGTTACGCGCGTCAACTTGCGTGATCCGTGGGGTAGTTGTTACTGAAGGGGTGTCCGGATTGGCATGATTTGATGGGAGTGTGTGGCGTAGGTCATGGCGGCGGGGTACCCGATCCCTCACACTTGCAGGACGCGCATGCCGGGAATGAGGTCGCTACAGTCGGCCTCTACGCACCCCGTCCCCCTCCCCCGGCAGGATGATCGAGGTACGCAGCGTGTCGCTCCAGATCCTCATACTCGCCATCGCCGCCGCGTCCTGTCTGGGCTTCGGCTTCGTGCTCCAGCAGAACGTCGCCCAGCGGGCGCCGCTCAACGACTATCTCTCCCCCCGGCTGCTGCTCGACCTGATGAAGGTCCCGCGCTGGCTCGGCGGCATCGGTCTGATGGTGGTCGGCATGGCGCTCGGCGCGGCGGCGCTGGGCCAGGGCGAGGTCTCCCTCGTGGAACCGCTGCTCGCCACGAACCTCCTCTTCGCGCTCATGCTCTCCCGCCGTCAGACCAAGCAGCCCCTGGGCCGCCAGGGCTGGGCGGGCCTCGCGCTGCTCGCCGGCGGTGTGACGGCGTTCATCGTGGCCGGCCGGCCCCATGGCGGCTCGGCGAGCGGCGACTCGTTCCGGCAGTGGCTGATCATCGGCGTCATGGTCGGGGCGGCCCTGCTGCTGACGGGGTACGCGAAACGCTCCCGGCTCAACGCCGGCCCCGCCCTGCTCGCCACGGCCGCGGGGCTTCTCTACGGCGTCCAGGACGCCCTGACCCGGATGACCGGGGAGCGGTTCGCGGACGGCGGCCTCTCCGCGGTGCTGACCAGCTGGCAGCCGTACGCCATCGTCGCGCTCGGCCTGACCGGTCTCGTGCTCGTCCAGAGCGCCTTCGAAACGGCGTCGCTGCGCATGTCCCTGCCCGCGCTGACCGCGGCCCAGCCGCTGGCGGGCATCCTGTGCGGGGTGGGCTTCCTCGGCGACCGGCTGCGCACCGACGCGGGCGCGCTGGCGTGGGAGTCGGCGGGCCTCGCGGGCATCGTCGTCGGCATCATCCTGCTCGGCACACACCAGGCCATGCCGTGCGGCGCGCCGCAGCGGACCAAGCGCGCGGCGGCCGTGGTCCCGGCTCCGCTGAGCTGACCCGCCGCACCCCTCGGGGGCCCTCGTGCTTGCTCGGGGGCCCTTCTGCCACCCCGGGGGCCCTCCTGCTTGGATGGGCCCATGAGCGCTGCTGACGAGATCCTCGACATCGTCGACGAGCGGGACCGGGTCGTCGGGCGGGCCCCGCGCGGTGAGGCGTACGCCCGGGGGCTGCGCCACCGCTGCGTCTTCATCGAGGCCCGGGACGCCGAAGGCCGGCTCTTCGTGCACCGGCGCACCCCCACCAAGCTGGTCTTCCCCTCGCACTACGACATGTTCGTCGGCGGCGTGGTCGGCGCGGGCGAGTCGTACGACGACGCGGCGCTGCGCGAGGCCGAGGAGGAACTCGGCGTGAGCGGCCTGCCCCGCCCCGCCTTCCTGTTCAAGTTCCTCTACGACGACGGCGCCGGGCAGACCTGGTGGTCGGCGGTGTACGAGGTGCGCTGCACGCTGCCGGTGGAGCCCCAGGTCGAGGAGGTCGCCTGGCACGGCTTCCTGACCGGCGAGGAACTGGAGCGGCGGCTTCCGGAGTGGCCGTGGGTGCCGGACGGCCTGGCGGCGTACGAGCGGCTGCGGGCGCACCGGGCGGCCGGCTGACCGGCGGCCGGCCCGCGGGCGGAACCGGTCGCGCCGGTGGACCGGCGCCCGGTTAGGGTCGTGCGTGTGATCGAACTCGTGCGCAACGTCCGGCTGTGGTTCGCGCCGGAGCGGATCCGGCAGGAGGGCGGTACGCCCGACTACCGGTTCTCGCTGGCGAACGAGCGCACCTTCCTCGCCTGGCTGCGGACCGCGCTGGCGCTGGTCGGCGGCGGTTTCGCGGTGGACCAGTTCCTGCCCGACCTGCGCTGGGGATGGCGGGTCGGACTCGCGCTCGCGCTGCTGGCCGCCGGGGTGCTGTGCGCGCTGCGCGCGGTCAACCACTGGGTGCGCTGCGAGCGGGCGATGCGCCGGGGCGAGGACCTTCCGGTGTCCCGGTTCCCGGCGCTGCTCGCGGTCGTGGTCGCGCTGGTGGCCGTGGCGATGGTGTTCGTGGTGCTCGTCGGGTGGGAGACGTGAGCGGCGGGCCGGCGGCCGGGCCCGTACGGGACCCGGGGCTCCAGCCCGAGCGGACGCGGCTGGCGTGGCGGCGTACGACGCTGGCGGCCACGGTGGCCGCCGTGCTCGCCGCGAAGAGCGCGCTGCGGGGCGGGGTCTCGGTGAGCGGGGCGGTCGGCGGTGCCCTGTGCTGTGTCCTGTGGCTGGGGTTCCTGGCGCTCGCCCACCACCGGATCCGGCTGCTGGCCGCGTTCTCCGAGCCCCGGGGCCTGGCCCCGCTCCACGCGACGGCCACGGTTCTGGTCACGGTGGCGCTGGCGGTGTGCGGGGCGGGACTGCTGCTGTGAGAGGCCGTCGGCGGCTCGGGACGGCTTGGACGGCTGACCGCGCTCGCGGGTGCCGCTGCGCCCACCCGTGCCGCACCGGCGGCACGACTGCCCGCGACTACGTCCTCAGTGCTCGTGCTCCCAGAGGCCCGGTGGGGTCGGGTCCTCCGATTCCCAGTCCACGGTGACGACGATCTTGCCGCGGACGCCGCCCTCCTGGCTCAGACGGTGCGCCTCGGCCGCCTCCTCCATCGGGAGGGAGCGTGCGACATGCACCGTGATCACGCCCTGTTCGGCCAGTTCGGAGAGCCGGAGCAGGTCGTCGGGGTCGGGGCGGGTGAAGTGGTAGCGGCCGCCGTAGTCGACGACATCGGGGTCGGCGATGGACACCAGGCGTCCCTCGGGGGCCAGCAGGTTGGCCGAGACCTTCAGGGCGTCGCCGCCGACCGTGTCGAACACGGCGGTCACCCCTTCCGGCGCGAGCCCCCGGACCCGCTCGGCCAGCCCGTCCCCGTACGCGACAGGCTCGCCGCCGAGTCCGCGTACGAAGTCGTGGTTGCCGGGGCTCGCGGTGCCGATCACCCGGGCGCCCGCGTGCCGGGCGAGCTGGACGGCGAGGGAGCCGACACCGCCGGCCGCCGCGTGCACGAGAATGGTCTCGTCCCGTCTGACCTGGAGGGTCTTCGTGAGCACCTGGTAGGCGGTGAGGCCCGCGAGCGGCAGGCCGGCCGCCTCCTCCCAGGTGAGGTTGCGGGGCTTGCGCGCGAGGGTGCGCACGGGCGCGGCGACGTACTCGGCGAAGGTGCCGTGCGCGAGGACGTCCTGGCGGACGTAGCCGATGACCTCGTCGCCGACGAGGAACTCGGTGACGGCGAGTCCGGGCTGGACGACGACCCCGCAGACGTCCCAGCCCGGCACCACCGGGAAGACGGGCTCGATCAGCTGGTCCAGATGACCCTCGCGGCACTTCCGGTCGACCGGGTTGACCGCCGCCGCCCGCACCTTGACCAGCACGGAGTCCGGGCCGACCCGAGGGTCGTCGACCTCCCCGTATACGAGCACATCGGGCCCGCCGTAGCGTGAGTAGCTGATGCCCTTCATGGGTCCGACACTCCGGGGCCACAGGTCGCCGCGCAAGCGGAATGCCTTGATATGCGCCGTTCGCGTGGCAGCCTGGGCGCCGTCGGATCCCGCACCTCCCGAAGGTGAGCACCATGACCACCCAGCACGTCGCACACTCCGCCGCCCATCCGCACACCCACGGTCCCGGCTGCGGGCACACCCCGGTGCCGCACGGCGACCACACCGACTACGCGCACGACGGGCATCTGCACCGCGAGCACGCGGGCCACTGGGACGAGTGCGTCAGCGAGGAGCACGTCCCGCACGGCGAGCACCCCCACCGGCACGGCGAGGGCTGCGGGCACGAGAGCGTCCTGCACGGCGATCACGTCGACTATCTGCACGACGGGCACCGGCACGCGGCGCACGAGGGCCACTGGGACGACCACTGAGCCCACCGGCGCACGACCGGCCCCACAGACCCCCGCGGCTCCCCGGCGCTCCGCCCGGGGAGCCGCCGTCGTGACGTGGGACCGATCACGTTGGGGCACTCCTCTGGACGGCATACCGACTGGTCGGCATCATAAGTCGGGTCACGTTCACCCGTCCCGAGGAGCACCGATGAGCCCCGACCATCCGCCCGGACTCGATCTCGACCGGCTGCGCGGCCTGCTCGAGCGCGAGCTGCCCGGTCTGGCGCAGGGTCCGCTGACCGGCCGGCTGATCGAGGGCGGACGGTCCAACCTCACCTACACCGTCTCGGACGGCACCTCCCGCTGGGTCGTACGCCGCCCGCCGCTGGGCCACGTCCTCGCCACCGCGCACGACATGAAGCGCGAGCACCGCGTGATCAGCGCGCTGCACCCGACCAGTGTGCCGGTTCCGCGCCCGCTGCTGCTGTGCGAGGACGAGGAGGTGCTCGGGGCGCCGTTCTACATGATGGAGTTCGTCGAGGGCACCCCGTACCGCACGGCCGGCCAGCTGGCCCCGCTCGGCCCGGAGCGCACCCGGGGCGCGGTGCTGTCGCTGGTGGACACCCTCGTCGGGCTGCACGCGGTGGACCCCGCCTCGGTGGGCCTGGAGGACTTCGGCCGCCCCGAGGGCTTCCTGGACCGGCAGCTGCGCCGCTGGGGCAAGCAGCTGGACGCCTCCCGCAACCGCGACCTGGCCGGCATCGACGAGCTGCACGCGACGCTGGGCCGCCGTCTGCCGGACTCCCCCGCCGCGACCGTGATCCACGGCGACTACCGCCTGGACAACGTGCTGATCGGCACCGACGACCGGATCAAGGCCATCCTCGACTGGGAGATGTCCACCCTCGGCGACCCGCTGACCGACCTGGGCCTGCTGGTGATGTACGGCATGCCGCTCGGGATGCCCGACTCCCCGGTCTCCACGACCGCCGAGGCCCCCGGCCACCCCTCGCCCCGCGAGCTGATCGAGCGGTACGCCGAGCGGTCGGGCCGCGACGTCTCGGCGGTGTCCTGGTACACGGCGTTCGCCTGGTTCAAGCTCGCCGTGATCCTCGAGGGCATCCACTACCGCTACACCCTGGGCCAGACGGTCGGCCGCGGCTTCGACCGCATCGGCGACCTGGTCCCCGTCTTCATCCAGCACGGTCTGACCACGCTCCGCGACGGCATCGACGGCATCCAGGAAGGCTGAGGACATGGACTTCGCGTTCGACGCGCGCACCGAGGAACTCCGCGCGAAACTGTTGGCCTTCATGGACGAGCACGTCTACCCGGCCGAGGCGGTGGCCGAGGAGCAGCGCGCCCTGCTGGCCTCGCCGTGGGACACCCCGGCCGTGGTGGAGGAGCTGAAGGCCGAGGCCCGCCGGCAGGGCCTGTGGAACCTCTTCCTGCCGGACACCGAGTACGGCGCCGGTCTCACCAACCTCCAGTACGCGCCGCTCGCCGAGATCACCGGCCGCTCCCCGCATCTGGCCCCGACGGCGACGAACTGCGCGGCGCCGGACACCGGGAACATGGAGGTGCTGGCTCAGTTCGGCGACGAGCGGCAGAAGAAGCAGTGGCTGGAGCCGCTGCTCGCGGGCGAGATCCGCTCGGCGTTCGCGATGACCGAGCCGGAGGTGGCGTCCTCCGACGCCACCAACATCACCACCCGGATCGAGCGGGACGGCGACGAGTACGTCATCACCGGCCGCAAGTGGTACATCTCCGGCGCGATGAACCCCGACTGCGCGATCTTCATCGTGATGGGCAAGACGGACCCGGACGGCGCGGACATCCGCCGTCAGCAGTCCATGGTCCTGGTGCCCCGGGACACCCCGGGCGTGACCGTGCGGCGCGCGATGCGGGTCTTCGGCTACGAGGACCACTCGCACGGCGGCCACGCCGAGGTGGTCTTCGACCAGGCGCGCGTGCCCGTGGCCAACCTGGTCGGCGAGGAGGGCGGCGGCTTCGCCATCGCCCAGGCCCGGCTCGGCCCCGGCCGCATCCACCACTGCATGCGGCTGATCGGCATGGCCGAGCGGGCGATCGAGCTGATGTGCCGGCGGGCGGCGTCCCGTACGGCGTTCGGCAAGGCGCTCGCCCAGCAGGGTGTGGTGCAGAACTGGATCGCGGACGCCCGGGTGACCGTCGAGCAGCTGCGGCTGCTGGTGCTGAAGACGGCCTGGCTGATGGACACCGTCGGCAACCGGGGCGCCCACACCGAGATCCAGGCCATCAAGATCGCCACTCCGCGCGCGGTCGTCGACATCATCGACCGGGCGATCCAGCTGTACGGCGCGGGCGGCGTCAGCCAGGACTTCCCGCTCGCGGAGCTGTACGCCTCGGCGCGGACGCTGATGATCGCCGACGGGCCGGACGAGGTGCACCAGCGGTCGCTGGCCCGGCGGGAGCTGAAGAAGTACCTGTAGCGGCACGCGTGCGGGGCCCCGGTGGAAGTCCACCGGGGCCCCGCACGGGCGTGTTCAGGGGCGCAGGGCGCGCAGCAGCAGGTCGGCGAGGTGGTCGGCGACCTCCTGCGGGCTGAGCGGGCCGTCGGGCCGGTACCACGTGGACAGGTGGTGGACCGAGCCGAAGTGGTAGTCGACCACGAGGTCGGCCGGGGTCGCCGTGGAGAAGACGCCGGTGCGCTGGCCCTCCTCGATGAGCGCACGGAAGCGTTCGTGGTAGCGCCGGCGCTCGGCGCGCACCAGTTTGTTCTTCTCGGGGCTCAGATGGTGCATCGAGCGGAAGAAGATCGAGGCGTCGTCGAGGTTCTCGATCGTCGTCACGACCACGTCCGCGGCGGCGCCCCGCAGCCGCTTCTCCACGGGCTCGTCGGCGTCCGCGAAGGCATCCAGGCGCTCCTGCTGGACGCGCAGCACCCGGGCGTACACCTCGTGCAGGAGGTCGTCCTTGGAGCCGAAGTAGTGGTAGAGCGCCCCCTTGGTGACGCCGGCCGCCTCCACGATCTCCTGCACCGAGGTGCGGTCGTAGCCCTGCTCCGCGAAGAGCCGGGTGGCGGCGGCGAGCAGCCGCTGCGGGACGGGCGTGCCGTCACCGTCCGTCGTCCTGGCCACTGTGCCGCCACCTGCCTTCCGAGAAGTGCGCCTGCTGTGTCTATCCGTCGTTGCTTCGGGAACGCAGTTCCCGACGGAGGATCTTCCCACTCGCCGTCTTGGGCAAGTCGGGCAGGATCTCCACCTGCCGCGGATATTTGTAGGCGGCCAGTCTCTCCCTGCAGTGGGCGACGAGTTCACCGGGGTCGGTCCCGGCACCCGGACGGAGGCTGATGTACGCCTTGACGGTCTCGCCGCGGTAGCCGTCGGGCACGCCGACGACGGCCGCCTCCCGGACGTCGGGATGGGCGTGCAGGACGTCCTCGACCTCGCGGGGCCACACCTTGAAGCCGGACGCGTTGATCATGTCCTTCTTGCGGTCGACGACGTACAGCCAGCCGTCGGCGTCCATGAAGCCGATGTCTCCGGTGCGCAGTTCGCCGTCCGGGAAGGTCTCGGCGGTGGCGTCGGGCCGACGCCAGTAGCCGGGGATCACCTGCGGTCCGCGGACGACGATCTCGCCCTGCTCGCCGAAGGGCACCTCGTCGCCCCGGTCGTCGATTATCCGTACGACCGTGTCGGGGCCCGGCAGGCCCACGGCGAGGGTCCCGGAGGCGGGGTCGACGGGGGCTTCGAGGCCGGGCGGCACGGAGGCGCAGGGGGCGGTGCACTCGGTGAGGCCGTAGCCGTTGCGGATGTACGGCCCGAGGGCGTCCCGGAACCGCTCGACCAGGGCCGGCGGGAGCGGGGCGCCGCCGGAGGAGATCATGCGGAACGAGGCGAAGTGCTCACGGGTGACGGCCGGGTGGGCGGCGAGCGCCATGAAGGCCGTCGAGGGGCCGACGGTGTAGTGCGGCCGGTGCTCGGCGAAGGCGTCGAGGACGACGCCCGCCTCGAAGCGGTACGCGAGCACCAGGGTGCCCCCGCTGACCAGGCAGGCGCCGAACTGGCAGACCATGCCGGTGATGTGGAACAGCGGGGCGAGCGCGAAGTAGACGGGCGGGTCGGGCAGTTCGAGGCCCGTCCGCTGCCGCTCGGCGTTGTGGAGGATGTTGCGGTGGGTGTTGGTGGCGCCCTTCGGGGTGCCGCTGGTGCCCGAGGTGTAGCTGATCAGTGCGGTCCCGGACGGCTCCGGGGCGCGGCCCTCGGGGGCGGGGTGCCCGGCGCGGGCGACAGCGGTGAGGTCGTCGGTGTCCGCGGGGGCCGGGAGCCGGTCGAGGCCGCTCACCCGGGGGTCGTCGCGGGTCTGGAGGTCGGCCTCGCAGGCGCTGAGCACGATCTTCACCGGGGAGTCGGCGGCCGTCGTGCGCAGATACGTCTCCCAGGCGCGGCGGGAGCAGACGAGGGCGGCCACCTCGCCGTCCCGCAGGACGTGCCCGACCTCGGCCGACTTGTACATCGGGTTGACGGGGACGACGATGGCGCCGGCCTTCCAGGCGCCGAGTGCGGCGAGCACGAAGTGCGGGGAGTTCTGCAGCTGGACGGCGACCCGGTCGCCGGGCTCCAGGCCGCGGGCGGCGAGGTGCCCGGCGACGGAGTCGCTGAGCTCGTCGACCTCGCGGTACGTCAGGCGCCCGTCGAAGTAGGCGAGGCAGACCCGGTCGGGGGTCTCGGCGGCGACCCGGCGCAGGGCGTGCACCAGGGAGTCGTCCGGTGCGACGGGGGCGCGCTGGGCCTCGGTGAGCAGGGCCAGCCAGGGCTTGGCGGCGTAACGGGAGGCGGTCACCGGGTCTCCTCCCAGCGCTGCTGGAGGTGGTTCATCCCGGCCAGCCAGCGGTCGGGGGCGGCGGCCCGCGTCTCGTAGTACCCGGCGACCTCGGGGTGCGGGAGGATCAGGAAGCGGTCCTCCTCCATGCCCTTGAACAGGGCGTCCGCCACGTCCTCGGGGGCGATGGCGGTGGGCTTCAGCACCAGGTCGCCGGCGCTGCCGGTGGCGTCCAGCATGTCGGTGCGCACGCCCTGCGGGCAGATGGCGTGGACCTTGATCCCGCGGTGCCGGTACGTCAGCGCCAGGTATTCGGCGAAGGCGAGGGCGCCGTGCTTGGTGACGGCGTAGGGAGCGGCGCCGATCATGGTGAGCAGCCCGGCGGCCGACACGGTGGAGACGAAACGGCCGTTGCCGCGCTCCAGCCAGTCGGGCAGCAGGGCCTGGGCGGCCCGCACCTGGGCCATGACGTTGACGTCCCAGGACGTCGCCCACGCCCGCTCGTCGAGCGGTGCGCCGGGGTCGTCCCCGGCGAAGGCGACGCCCGCGTTGGCGCACCAGACGTCGATCGTGCCGCCGAGCGCGTCACGGGCCTCGGCGACGATCGCCGAGGCGTCGCCGGGGACGGCGAGGCCGCCGATCTCCCCCGCGACCGCCCGCGCCTTCACGGCGTCCAGGTCGTTGACGGCGACCCGGGCCCCGGCGGCCGCGAACCGCCGGGCCAGCGCGGCGCCGATGCCCCCTCCGGCCCCGGTGACGACGACTGCGGCGTCCTGCACGGCTTGCACCATCGGTCTCCTTCGACTGCGGCTCCTGGCGGAGTCAGACTAACCGGTCGGTATGTTCGAGGGAAGGGCTGTGAAAGGGCTTGCGCCACCCGGCTCCGGCACCTTCCCTGCGCTCCGCACGGGCAATACGGTGCACCCCATGCGCCTCTCCAGACGAGCTCTTCTCGCAGCGACCACGGCGGCGACAGCGGCCTCCGTCTCCTCCCCGGCCTCGGCGGCACCGCGCGCCACGCGGCTGCGCACCGGTTTCGAACGGCTCGCGGCGGACGGCTACGCGCTCCTCGACGGCCAGAAGGTCGGGATCGTCACCAACCCCACCGGCGTGACCCGGGACGTCCGCCACATCGTGGACGTCATGCACGACGACGACCGGGTGGACCTGACGGCCGTCTTCGGCCCCGAGCACGGCTTCCGCGGCACCGCGCAGGCGGGCGGCTCGGAGGGCCGCTACGACGACCCGGCCACCGGCCTGCCGGTCTACGACACCTACCTCAAGAGCGGCCGGCCGCTGGCCGACATCTTCACGGCGTCCGGCGTCGACACGATCGTCTTCGACATCCAGGACGCCGGCGCCCGCTTCTACACCTACATCTGGACCCTGTACGACTGCATGGAGGCGGCCCGGCTCGCCGGGAAGCGCTTCGTCGTGCTGGACCGGCCCAACCCGGTGACCGGCCGGGCGGCCCTGGGGCCCGTCCTGCACAAGGAGTTCGCCACCTTCGTCGGGCGGCAGCCCATCGCGCAGGCGCACGGCATGACGGTCGCCGAGCTGGCGCTGCTGTTCAACGGGGAGTTCCTGACCGACCCCGTCCCCCTGGAGACCGTGCGGATGACGGGCTGGAAGCGCTCGGACTTCTACGACGCCTCGGGGCTGCCCTGGGTGCCGCCGAGCCCCAACATGCCCACCCCGGACACCGCGCTCGTGTACGCCGGTACCTGTCTGTTCGAGGGCACCAACCTGTCGGAGGGACGCGGCACGACCCGCCCGTTCGAACTGCTCGGCGCGGAGGGCGTCGACCGGCGCTGGGCGGCGGCCGTCAACGAACTCGAGCTGCCCGGCGTGCGGTTCAGGGAGGCGTACTTCGCGCCGACGTTCTCCAAGTTCCAGGGGAAGACCATCGGCGGGGTGCAGCTCCATGTGCACGACCGGGCCGCGTTCGACCCGGTGCGCACGGGCATCGCGCTGCTGGTGACGGCGAAGCGGACCTGGAGCGGCTTCGCCTGGCGGGCGGACAACTGGATCGACAAGCTCACCGGGTCGACCCAGGTGCGCACGATGATCGACGCGGGCGCGGACACCGACGAGGTGGTGGCGGGCTGGCAGCACGAGCTGGCGGCGTTCCGCCGGGTCCGCAGGGAGTATCTGCTGTACCGGTGAGGCTTACCGGCGCGGGGGTATCGGCCCCCGCGCCGGTCCCCGGCGGGTCACCGGTGCGAGGTGAACTCCACGACCTGCTGGTAGGTCGGCCGGTTCTGCCAGCTGATCTTCCCGTGCTTGATGCCGCCCAGGGTGCGCTGCACGATCGCGTCGGCGCACCACTGGTCGCCCGCCGCGCACTGCTCGTCGCCCGGGTAGACCTGGGCCGCCGTCCGGCCCGCCGCCTCCTTCAGGGTGCCGATCAGCAGGTCCCGGCAGGCGCCGAGGCTGCCGTCGCCGCAGTACACGCGGTCGAGCGGGCCCCGCACCGGCTCACCCAGCACCGCCCGGATGTCCTTGTCGACATAGCTCCACCAGCCGTACTGGAAGGAGCTGCCGGCGTGCGACCCGGTGGGGCCGTGCCCGGCGGACGGGGCCTCGTCGACGGGCAGGTTGCGCTGCATCGCCGTGTAGAGGGCGCTGCCGAGCCCGGGTTCGAACTGGGCCTTCACCAGCCGCGGCCACCATGCGTCCAGGATGCGGATCGCGTCGGCGTCGGCGTACTTCTTCGAGCCGGCCGAGGTCTCGGTGCGCCGGGCGCCCGCGCCGACCCACGCCTGGAGTCTGGTCACCGCCGCGGCGGCCGTCGGGTCGGTCACCGGTGAGCTGGTGACGACCCGCAGCAGACCGGGCAGGACGTCCTCGGCGCGCAGGTCCGCGAGACCCGCGTCGGCCATCGCCTTCACCAGCGCGGCCCGGGTCACGCCGCCCCGGTCGACCAGGGCGCGCACCCGGCCGTCCAGCAGATCGCCCCGGTGGACGGAGCCGTCGCCCCAGGGCGCGGTGCTGTAGTCGGCGGCCTGCTTGTTGTTCCAGGAGATGTAGTAGTCCTGGTCGACGGAGTTGGGGTGCTCGGACGGCGGGGTGTACCGCGCGGTGTTCCCGGCCGGATCCCAGCCCTGCCACTCGTGCGCCGGGCGCGCCCAGACCGGGAAGTCCGGGTCGACGCCGGCCGCCCGGACCGGGTTGTCACCGCTGTTGTGGTAGGCGGTGTGCGCGGAGTCGGCGTAGAACCAGTTGAAGGTGAAGTTGATGTGCTGGGTGGCCCGCTGGAAGTCCGCCGGGCCCTTCACATAGTCGGGGTCGTTCAGCATCTGGAAGCCGATGATCGAGTCGACCTCGTGCAGATACGACGAGCGCAGGCTGGTGTAGGCGACCTTCTTGCCGCCGACGGTCGCGCGGTGCGTCACCGGGCCGTACTTGGTCCGCCACACCCGCATCGTGTACGAGCCCGCGGCGGTGCCGTCGGCGGTCGTCGGCTTCCAGGCGTTCTTCTGCTCGACCTTGTCCATGGCCGTGCAGGTGCCGCGGTACAGGTAGTGGTGGTCGTCCTGGCAGAGCTCGACGGCGTAGGTGTCGATGATGTCCTGTCCCGAGGTCGTGGCGCTCCACGCGTAGTCCTGGCCGCGCCCCAGCTCGACGTACATGCTCAGGCCCGCGAAGGAGGCGCCGCGCGCGCTGATGCCGGGCCCCTGGATCTCCTGGAGGAGCAGCAGCTGGGGCGCGAAGTACCCGGTCTGCGGCCCGAACACGGCGATCGGATGGCCGCTCGCGGTGTGCTCGCCGCTGACGACGAGCGCGTTGGACATACCCCGCCGGGCCGAGCCGAGGGCGGTGGCGGCGGCCGTCGTGGAGGCACCGCCCGCGGCGGCGCCGGCCGCGCTGCCCGTCCGGTCGTACACCAGTTGCTCCTCGGTCACCGAGCCGGCGTCGGGGAGGGCCGTGCCCTGCGGGTCGGCGGGCTTCGTGGCGTACGGGAAGCTCTTGCCGTGGACGGTGACGGCAGCCTCGGGGTCGTTGCGCTGCCGGAACGACTCCCACAGCCGGGTGCCCTCGACGACGCCGTACTTCTCCTGCGCGGCGAGCAGGGTGAGCGCGTTGTCGACCTCGCCGCCGCCCCCGGAGCCGAAGAGGGCGCCGATGACGGAGGCGAGCGCGACCAGGTCCGTCAGCTTGAAGTGCTCGATGGTGCCGGCGTTGGTGATCGAGTCCTTGTGGCCGGTCAGGACGTACTCGCCGGGGAAGTAGCGGCCGCTGTCGGAGGCGTCGATATAGCTGTTGACGCCGTCGAGGTAGGCGGTGGCGTCGGCGAGGGCCTGCCGGCCGCGCTCGCCGCCCTTGGCGACGGCGCTGTCGATCTGCGCCCGCAGCTCCGCCTCGGTGTAGGGCGCGCTGCGCCAGAACTGCTGCTCCAGGCCCTGGTTGGAGGGGGCGCCGCCCGCGAAGGACGTCAACTGGCCGCGTCCGACGTGCCGGAAGACGTCCATCAGCCACAGCCGGTCCTGGGCGGCCGCGTAGCCGGCACCGAACTCCGTGCCGTAGCGGGTCGTCCCCGTGATGTGCGGCACACCCGTCTTCTTGTCCCGCACGATCGTCACGTCGTCGCGCCCGGCGGGCTTCACGGTGGAGGCGACCTGGTCGGCGGGGACGCCGAAGGAGGCGTCGTTGAAGAAGGAGCTGATCGTCGCGTCGGTGAGGCCTGTGTGGCCCTTCGCCAGGGCGGCATAGGGCCCGAGCTGGTCGGACGCGTGCTCGGGCAGGGTGCCGAACGCCTGGTTGAGCAGGATCTGGGCCAGGGTCGCGTTGCCGTTCTGGCCCGGCGGCAGGATGTCGGAACACCGGCTTCCGCAGTGGTCGGTCACGGCGGCCGGCTCGGCCGCGGCGGCCTCGGACAGGGTCACCGCCGGGGAAAGAGGCGACAAAAGTCCGGCAATCAACGTGCATACGGATGCGGCCTTCAGGAACCCGGGGAATACGCGGGGAGTTCTCAGAGCGGCTGGGGCGTTGCGTGGGGTACGCCGTGGCATGGCAGCTCCTACCGACGAGGGTGGGCCGGGACGTTACCGGCGGTATCCCCGGGATTGAAGATGAACATGCGTCAGGTATCCGGGTCGCCAGGACTCGTAGGGGAGGTCGTCGGACATCGGATGGAGCCGAATCGCTTGTCGATACGTCTATTCGTCAACGCCGCGCGGGAAGGAGGCGCGGTGTCGCCGAAGTGACCGAAGTACAGGTGCAGGTGTGACGGAGGTGCAGGGCGATGGCAGGTTTCCGGAGTCTGGCGAGACAGGTGCGCGATCCGCGGTGCGACCTGGCACTGCGGCGTTATTCACTGCGCAAGTGCCTGGAGCGGTTCGCTCCGTACGGGCACAGGGCGACCTGGGACCACTTGTGCTCCCGGGCGGGATTCGGTCCGGAGGACCGCTCTCCTGAGCCGGCGCGGCTCGTGGCCGCGTTGGAGGAGTTGGAGGAGGCGCGTTCGGTCTGGCTGGCCTACGAGGTCGCGTTCGCCGAGCGCCGCAAGAAGGAGAAGCACGACGGACTGCGCAGGCCGGGCAGTGTGGACGACTGGCACCGGCTGACCTGGGGCGGGTTCGGCGTCGCCTGGTGCGACGACCCCCGGGTGCATCCGCGGGAGCCACTGGCCGACGTGCTGCGCAAGCTGATCTCCGCGCTGGAGCGCGAACCGGGCTCGCACTGCCCGGTGTGCGACGGGGACCGGCTCGTCTGGAAGTACGACCTGGCCCATGAACCGTCGTCGGGCCCGGTCTGCACGGACTGCGGCATCGTGGTGCCGCGCCCGGTGCTCACACCGGAAGCGCTGGCGACGGCGCGCCGCGGACGGCGACTGCTCGTGTCCGCGTAGGGGGGAAGCCCCGCGGGGGGCCTCGGCACGTCCGAGGTCCTCGACAGGTCGGGGTTCTCAGCACGTCGGGGGTGCGCCGGGGATGCCGCACCCCCTCCTTCGGGACGCGTGACCGCGTCCTCGCATTGTCGGTGCCGCCTGGCACCATCGGGTCATGGTCCAGGTCTGTCTGAACGGTTCCCGGGGAGCGGGCGACGGTACGGCCGTGCCGCTCACGCCGTCGGCCGTCCCGGAGGCGGCCCCCGCCGCGGTCGCCGCCGGGGCCACGGACGTGCACGTCCACCCCAAGTCCCCCTGCGGCCGGGACAGTCTGTCGCCGGGAGTGCTCACGCCCATGCTCACCGCGCTGTGGGAGCGGGTGCGGGTGCCGGTCGGGGTGACGACCGGCGCCTGGGCGGAACCGGACCCGGCGGCGCGGGTGGCGCGCGTCCGCGCCTGGACGGTCCTGCCCGACCACGCCTCGGTCAACTGGCACGAGCCGGGCGCCGAGGAGGTGGCCGCCGCGCTGCTGGAGCGGGGCGTGGGCGTGGAGGCGGGCATCTGGTCCGGCACGGACGGCGCGGCGCGGTTCGGCGCCTCCCCGCTCGGGCCACGTGTGCTGCGCGTACTGGCGGAGGTGACCGACCCCGACCCGGACAACGCGGTGACGACGGCCCGGTCACTCCTCGCGGAGCTGGGACCGGCCCATGGCCGCCCGGTGCTGCTGCACGGGGAGGACGGGTGGGCGTGGCCGGTGCTGCGGCTGGCGGGACGGCTGGGGCTGGCGACCCGTATCGGGCTGGAGGACACACTGGTCCTGCCGGACGGTGAACGGGCGTGCTCCAACGCCGCCTTGGTGACGGAGGCCCTGAGGCTGCTCGCGAACGCCCGTACGTCTTGAGCGCAGTGACGTGCGGTCAGGAGCGCCCGGCGTCCTGCCGCCGTCCGTTCCCCCGCTGCTCGGCCAGCAGGCGCGAGCCCGTCAGCCGTTCACCGGTGATGTCGTCCGGGTTGGACAGGACACAGCCGTCCAGGGAGAGGCAACCGCAGCCGATGCAGTCGGTGAGATGGTCGCGCAGCCGGTTGAGCCGGCTGATGCGTTCGTCCAGCTCGGAGCGCCACGCCTCGGACAGCCGCGCCCAGTCCTCGCGGGTGGGCGTGCGTTCCTCGGGGAGTTCGGCGAGCGCCTCGCGGATCGTCGCCAGCGGGATGCCGACGCGCTGCGCGGCGCGGACGAAGGCGACCCGGCGCAGGGTGTCACGGGTGTAGCGGCGCTGGTTCCCGGAGGTGCGGCGGCTGGTGATCAGGCCCTTGGACTCGTAGAAGTGCAGGGCGGACACCGCGGCGCCACTGCGGGCGGACAGCTGGCCGACCGTGAGTTCATGGATCTTCTCGGGAATCTGGGGCACGCCCCCCAACCTACCCACCCGTGTCACTCCCCCGGTCCGTTGACAGGCACCCGGCGGCCGACCATGCTAAGCAGTTGCTTAGAGTTGCCCTTCCGAGACATGTGACGCGAGAGGCCTGGACATGGCAGAGCCGAGGATCTTCACCGGCGCCGACGACCTGAAGGCGGCGGTGGGCGAGCAGCTGGGGTACACCGACTGGCTGGAGGTCGACCAGAAGCGGATCGACACGTTCGCGGAGGCCACCGGCGACCACCAGTGGATTCATGTCGACCCGGAGAGGGCCGCCTCCGGCCCGTTCGGGACGACCATCGCCCACGGCTACCTCACGCTGTCGCTGCTGCCGCTGTTCGGCCCCCAGCTGATCGCGGTCGAGGGCGTGAAGATGGGCGTCAACTACGGCACCAACAAGGTGCGTTTCCCCGCCCCGGTGCCCGTCGGCTCGCGGCTGCGCGCCACCGCCGCCATCACCGACGTCACGGATGTGCCGGGCGGTGTGCAGGTCAGCGTCGCCTTCACCGTGGAGCGCGAGGGCGGGGACAAGCCCGTCTGCGTGGCCGAGTCCGTCTCCCGGTACTACCTGTAGACAGCCGGGGCTACTTCGACGCCCCGACCATCCGCAGCACGAGGTCGGCGTAGAGCGCGCCGACCTCGTCCGGCGTCCAGGGGCCGGACACGTTGAACCAGCGGGCCACGTCGATGCAGAGGGACAGCACGGCGAGGGTGGTGCCCTTGACGTCCAGGACGTCGAAGTCGCCGGCCGCCACACCCTCCTCGATGATCCCGCGCACCTCGGCGTCGCACCGGCGGCGCAGGGCGAGGATCTCGGCGCGGGCGTCGGGGCCGAGCGAGTCGAGTTCGTACTGCACGACCCGGGCGGTGGTGCGCCCGCCGGCGTGCCAGCGGACGAAGGAGCCCACCGCGTCGGCGAGCCGCTCGGCCGGGGTGCCCTCCCGCCGGGCCGCCGTGCGCAGGATGTCCAGCGCCTTCTCGTGGCCGATGCGGCTGATCCGGTGGAGGAGCTCCTCCTTGGTCTTGTAGTGGATGTAGAGCGCGGCCGGGCTCATGCCCGCGCGGCCCGCGATGTCCCGGGTCGTCGTGGCGTGGTAGCCGCGCTCGGCGAAGGCCTCCACGGCGGCGATCAGCAGCCGCCGGGCCGCGTCGGGCGTGACCTCACCCCACGCCGACGTCTCGCCGCCGGCCGTGTCCTCCGCCGTACTCATCGCTCACTCGCCCCTCTCGCTGACAGAGGCTCCACCATACCGCCCCAGGTGAGCGGGCGCTTAGCGCGCGGTGGCCGACGTTCCGCTCAGTGCTTGGGGAAGGGCGGGTAGGCGGGCGGCGCGGTGGCGTCCTGCCGGTCGCGGATCACCTTGGCGAGGGTGAACGCGGACGTGACCAGGTACAGGACGGCGATCGCCAGGAAGGCGCGCACCCAGGCGTCGGCGTTCAGTTTGAAGATGCCGATCGCGGTCGCGGCCATGGCGACGGCGAAGGAGGCGACGGCCTGCCCGTAGAAGGCCGCGGTGTTCTGGGACTTGCCCGATGCGTCACTCATGGGCCCATGCTCGGGCCGCCGCGGCCGGTCCGGTATCCGTCGGGGTACTCAGCCCGTACTCAGAACGGTTCAGCCGGTGCGCAGAACCGTTCACCCGGTGCGCAGAACGCCTCAGCCGGTGGTGCTCAGAACGCGGAGACCCCCGTGAGCGCCCGCCCGATGACCAGCTTCTGGATCTGGCTGGTGCCCTCGTAGAGGGTCATCACGCGGGCGTCGCGCAGCAGCTTGCCCACCGGATACTCGTCGATGTAGCCGTAGCCGCCGTAGACCTGCAGGGCGTTGTTGGCGGCCCGCACGGCGGCCTCGGAGGCGAACAGCTTGGCCTTGGAGGACTCCACGGCGAACGGCAGCCCCCGGTCGATCAGATCGGCGACCCGCCAGGTCAGCAGCCGGGCCGCGTCCACGTCGACGGCGATGTCGCTGATCAGCTCCTGGACCAGCTGGTGCCCGGCGATGGGCTTGCCGAACTGCTCGCGCTCCCCGGCGTAGCGCACGGCGGCGTCCAGCGCGGCCTGGGCGATACCCACACAGCCCGCGGCGACCGACATCCGGCCCTTGGCCAGCGCCGACATGGCGACGGAGAAACCCTTGCCCTCCTCGCCCAGCAGGGCGGACGCGGGCACGCGGACCCCGTCGAGGACCAGTTCGGCGGTGGCCTGGCCGCGCAGACCGAGCTTGCCGTGGACCGTGCGGCGGGTCAGGCCGGGCGTGTCCGTGGGCACCAGGAACGCGGAGACGCCCTTGTGGCCGGGGGCGTCGGTGGAGCGGGCGAAGAGCAGCACGACGTCGGCCCAGGTGCCGTTGGTGATGAACATCTTGGAGCCGGAGATCACATAGTCGTCGCCGTCGCGTACGGCCCGGGTGGCGAGGCTGCCCGCGTCGGAGCCGGTGCCCGGCTCGGTGAGGCCGAAGCAGCCGACGAGGTCGCCCCCGGTGAGCCCGGGCAGCCAGCGCCGCTTCTGCTCCTCGCTCCCCCAGGCCGCGATCGTCTTGGCGACCAGGCCCAGCGAGACCGACACGATGCCGCGCACCGAGGAGTCGCCCCGGCCCAGCTCCTCGGTGACCAGGCAGTACGCGAGATGGTCGCCGCCGGAGCCGCCGTACTCCTCGTCGATCGTCAGGCCCAGGAAGCCGACCTCGCCGAGCTTCTTGACGATCGAGCGGTCCACTTCCTCCGCGCGGTCCCACGCGACGGCGTTCGGCGCGATCTCGCGGTCCACGAAGTCCCGGGCGAGCCGGCGGACGGCGGACTGCTCCTCGCTGAGCTCCAGGTTCATGCGGCGGACACCTCACCGTTAAACTAACGCTGCTAGTTTCTGTCGGGCAGCCCTACTATGTGCGCCATGGCCCGACCGCGCAAGCCCCTCCTCAGCTACGACCGGATCGTCGCGACGGCCCGCGAACTCGTGGACACGGAGGGCCTGGCCGCCCTCTCCACCCGCCGGCTCGCCGCCGAACTGGGCGTCAGCGGCCCGTCTCTCTACAACCACTTCCGCACCAAGGACGAGATCCTGGAGGCGGTCGCCGACTCGGTGAGCGCCCAGGTCGATCTGTCGATGTTCGAGGACGGCCGGGACTGGCGGACGGCGCTGCACGACTGGGCGGTCTCCTACCGGGCGGCCCTGCGCGACCACCCGAACATCGTCCCGGTACTGGCCCGGGGCCCCGGCCGCCGCCCGGCCGCACTGCGGCTCGCCGACGCGGTCTACGGCGCCATGGTCGAGGCGGGCTGGCCGGCCTCGCAGGCCACCTCCATCGGCGCGCTGATGCGGTACTTCATCATGGGCTCGGCGCTCGGCTCCTTCGCCGGTGGCTTCGTGGACGACGCCGCCGCGTACGACCCCGCCGACTACCCCCACCTCGGCCAGGCCCACCTTCTCGCCGACCAGCAGGAGAAAGTCGACGAGCGGGCGTTCGAGACGGGCCTCGCCGCCCTGCTCGACGGGCTGGCCCAGCAGTACACGCGCCTGACCGGCGAGAGCTGAGGCGAGGCACTCTTCGGCGCCGGCCGAAGCGTCCGTGCCCCATCCTGGGACCTATGGCCTCCAGAGAACCCCAGGCACCGCCCCTCGCCCGGCTCGCGGCGCTCATCGCCGACGAGACCCGGGCGGCCTGTCTGCTGGCGCTGCTCGACGGGCGGGCCTGGACCGCCGGTGAGCTGGCCCGGCACGCCGGGGTCGCCCCGTCGACCCTGAGCGAGCACCTGGGCAAGCTCGTCGCGGGCGGGCTGCTCACCGAGGAGCGGCAGGGACGGCACCGGTACGTACGGCTGGCCGACGCGCGGACGGCCCAGCTGGTGGAGGACCTGGTGGCACAGGTGAGCCCGGGAGCGCGGCCGGCGCCCCGGACGCTGCGGGAGGCCGGCGCCGGTTCGGCGATGGCGCGTGCCCGCACCTGCTACGACCATCTCGCCGGGCGGCTCGGCATCGCGCTCACCGACGCGCTGACCTCGCGCGGGCTGCTGCGCCAGGACACCGGGTTCGCCCTGACCGACGCGGGCGTCGGCTGGTTCGCCGCCGCCGGCATCCCGCTGGAGCGGACCGGGCGCCGGCCGCTGGCCCGCGCCTGCCTCGACTGGACCGAACGCCGGCCGCATCTCGCCGGGGTCGCGGGCGCCGCCCTGTGCCGGCACGCGCTGGACGCCGGGTGGTGCGTACGGATCGGCTCGGAGCGGGCCGTGAAGGTGACCGCCGCGGGGGCACGGGCCTTCCAGGACCTGCTCGGCGTCGAGGCGGGCGCCCTGCGCTGAAGCCGGTGCCTGAAGGCCGCGCCTGAGGCCCGTGCTTGAAGGCCGCCGTCCTCAAGGCCGGTGACCGAAAACCACTTTCGCCGGGCCCCGTTCCCGGTCCACGATCCACACCCACCCCGTCCCGACACTCGGAGCATGATGACCTCCTCCCCCGCCTCCCCGTCCCGCCGCGCCGGGCTGCTCGCCGCGGGCGCCGCCACCGTCACCGTCGTGCTGTGGGCCTCGGCGTTCGTGTCGATCCGCCGCGCGGGCGAGGAGTACTCGCCGGGCGCGCTGGCGCTCGGACGGCTGCTCGTCGGCGCGGCGGTGCTGGGCGCCCTGTGTCTCGTCCGGCGCGAGGGACCGCCGCCGCGGGCCGCCTGGCCCGGTGTCGCGATATCGGGCCTGCTCTGGTTCGGCCTCTACAGCGTGGTGCTGAACTGGGGCGAGCAGGAGGTGGACGCGGGCACCGCGGCCCTCGTGGTCAACGTGGGGCCCCTCCTCATCGCCCTGCTGGGCGCCCGGCTGCTCGGCGACCCGATGCCGCCGCGGCTGCTCGCCGGGATGGCGGTCTCCTTCGCCGGCGCGGTGACCGTGGGCGTGTCGATGTCGGGCGGGGGCGGTTCCTCGGTGCTGGGCGTCGGCCTGTGCCTGCTGGCCGCCGTCGGCTACGCGGGCGGGGTCGTCGCGCAGAAGCCGGCCCTGGGCCACGCGAGCGCGCTCCAGGTGACGACGTACGGCTGTCTGGTCGGGGCCGTACTGTGTCTGCCGTTCGCCGGGCAGCTGGTCACGGACGTGGGGCGCGCCTCGCTGCCGGCCACGCTGCACATGGTGTACCTGGGCGTGTTCTCGCTCGCGCTGGCCTTCACCACCTGGGCGTACGCGCTGGCCCGGACGACCGCCAGCCGGATGGGGGCGACGACATACGCGGTGCCCGCGCTGGTGGTGCTGATGTCGTGGCTGGTGCTGGACGAGGTGCCGGGGCTGTTCACGCTGGCGGGCGGGGCGCTGTGCCTGGCCGGGGTCGCCGTGTCGCGGTCGGGCGCGCGGTCCGCCCGGGTCGTGGCGAAGGGGCCGCGCACCGGGCGGACCCACGAGTCGCTGTGACCGGGGCCTGACCGCCGGGTCCGTCAGAAGACGACCAGGGCCCGGCCCCCCTTGCCGGCGAGCATGTTCTCGAAGGCGTCCGGGATGCCGTCCAGGGCGATCCGCTCGGTCACCAGGGCGCCGAGGTCGAGGCGGCCCTCCCGGACGTGCCCGGCGAGGACGGGCACGTCCCGCGCCGGGTCGGAGTTGCCGTAGACGCAGCCGGCGAGGGTGCGGCCCCAGTGGAAGATCTCCAGGGCGTTGAAGGTGACCTGCTGGTCCTTGCCGCCGATGCCGACGACCGTGGTGCGTCCGCCGCGGCGGGTGGAGTCCCAGGCGGTGCGGATCGTGGCGGCGCGGCCGACGCACTCGACGGCGACGTCCACGCCCTGCTTCCCGGTCAGGCCGCGGATCTCCCGGGCGGTGTTCTCGGAGGCGACGACGTAGTCGGTGGCGCCCGCCGCGCGCGCCAGCTCCTCCTTCGCCGGGGAGACGTCGACGGCCACGATCCGCCCGGCGCCCGCGATACGGGCCGACTGGAGCGCGGCCAGGCCCACACCGCCGACGCCGAACACGGCGACGCTCTCGCCGGCCCGGACCCGCGCCGAGTGGTGCACGGCGCCGTAGCCGGTGAGGACGGCGCAGCCGAGCAGGGCGGCGTCGGTGAGCGGGACGCCGTCCGGCAGGGGCAGCACGCAGTTCGCCGCGACGACCGTCTCCTCGGCGAACGCGGCGACGTTCAGGCCGGGGTGCAGTTCGGTGCCGTCGGTGGTCCGGGCGTGGATGTTCGCGGCGCCGTTCAGCGCGTTGGCGCACAGCCACACCTCGCCGAGGCCGCAGGCGTGGCAACTGCCGCAGGACGGCGCCCAGTTCAGGACGACCGGGTCGCCGGGCGCGACGGCCGTGACGCCCTCGCCGACGGCGACGACGGTGCCGGCGCCCTCGTGGCCGAGCACGGCGGGCACGGGGACGCGCATGGTCCCGTCGGACAGGGACAGGTCGGAGTGGCAGACGCCGGCGGCGGCGAGCCGGACGCGGACCTGGCCGGGTCCGGGGTCGGGCAGGACGATCTCGGTGACCTCGAGCGGGGCCCCGACGGCGGGCAGGACGGCGGCGCGGACGGCCATGGCGGACGACTCCTCGGTGCGCGAAGGGCTGGTGACGGGGCTCAGAACTGCAGGGACTTGGTCTGGAGGTACTCGGCGAGGCCGTGCGCGCCGAGTTCCCGGCCGACGCCGGACTGCTTGTAGCCGCCGAAGGGGGCCAGCGGGTTGAAGCGGCCGCCGTTGATGTCGACCTGACCGGTGTCCATACGGCGCGCGAAGGCCACCGCGCGCGCCTCGTCCCCGGCCCAGACGGCGCCCGCGAGCCCGTAGACGGTCCCGTTGGCGATCCGCAGGGCGTCCTCCTCGTCCTCGTAGCGCAGGACCGACAGGACGGGGCCGAAGATCTCCTCCTGGGCGATGGTCATGTCGGGAGTGACCTCGGCGAAGACGGTCGGGCTGACGAAGTACCCCGTCTCGCGCGGCGGTTCGGCGCTTCCCGCTACCAGCCGGGCGCCTTCCGCGACACCCTTGCCGATGTAGCCGAGCACCCGCTCCTGCTGCCGGGCGCTGACCACGGGGCCGATGCGCTCGCCGTACTTGGCGGCGGCCTGCGCCGCCAGCTCCACGGCCTCGTCGTACCGGTCGCGGTGGACGAGCATCCGGGTCCAGGCGCTGCACGTCTGGCCGGAGTTGGACATCACGTTGGCGACACCGACGTTGACCGCCTTGGCGAGGTCGGCGTCCGGCAGGATGACGTTGGCGGACTTGCCGCCGAGTTCCAGGGCGACCTTCTTGACGGCGGCGCCCGCGATCGAGGCGATGTGCCGTCCGACGGCCGTGGAGCCGGTGAAGGAGACCAGGTCGACGCCCGGGTGCTCGGCGAGCGCCTGCCCGGCGACCGGGCCGAGGCCGGTGACCAGGTTGAAGACGCCCGCGGGGAGACCGGCCTCGTGGACGGCCTCGGCGAACAGCTGGGCGACCAGCGGGGTGTTCTCGGCGGGCTTGAGGACGATCGCGCAGCCCGCGGCCAGCGCCGGGGCCGCCTTGGCGACGATCTGGTGGAGCGGGTAGTTCCAGGGCGTGATGGCGCCGACCACGCCGATCGGCTCCTGGTACACGGTCGAGTTGCCGACCTTCTCCTCGAAGGCGTACGTGCCCGCGAGCTCCGCGTACGAGCCGGCGACCGCGATGGGCACGGCCGCGTGGACGGCCTGGGAGAACTTCAGCGGGGCGCCGAGTTCGGCGGTGACCGTCTCGGCGATCTCGTCCCGGCGCGCGTCGAGGACGTCCCGCAGGGCGGTCAGCCGCGCGGCGCGCTCGGCGGGCGGCGTGGCGGTCCAGCCCGGGAGCGCGGCGCGGGCGGCCCGTACGGCGGTGTCGACGTCGGCGGCGGTACCGGCCGGGACGGTGCCGATGACCTGCTCGTCGGCCGGGTTCACCACCTCGATGACGTCCTGGCCCGCGGCGGGGCGCCAGGCTCCGTCGATGTACATGCCGTCGTGTGCCTTCATGGCGGTTCCTCCCGGGGCGGGCCGTCGGCCGGCCGCCTGCGCGCTCGTCGTTCCGGCTGGGGTCGTCCGGCTCACCAAACTAGTCGTCCGGCTCACAAACTAGCGGCGATAGTTTTAGCGCGCCAGGGACCTCAGGGGATCGGCCGCACCGGAAGGCGCCCCGTCCGCTCACTCCTCCAGGTCCGGCAGCCGCGCCGGGGCGGGGCAGATGCGATCCCCGTGCTGGTCGAAGACGAACAGGTGGGCGATGTCGACGAGCAGCGGCACCTGCATGCCGTGCCGCAGCGCGTAGTCGGGCGTGGTGCGCACGATGAGGTCGCCCGGGAGCCGCCCCTCGGGCGGCGCCGGCTCGATGGCGGGGGCGGCGGGTTCCTCCACCGCGACCACGGGACCGGCCCGCAGGGCGCCCGCCCGGCCGCGCAGCCGCTCCAGCACCGTGCCGCCGTCGCGGCGGCGCCGGCGTCCGGTCGGGGCGGGGCGCGGCGCCTCCAGATCGGGGACGACGGCGGGCCGGGAGCCGGTGTTGAAGTGGACCAGCACCTCGTGCCCCTGGAACTCCACATGCTCGACCAGGCCCGTGATGAGCGCCTCCCCGGGCCGGGCGGCGGACCGGTCGCCGATCCGCACGGCCTCCGAGCGCAGGCCCACGATGACCTCGCGGCCCTGCTGGACCCGGAGCAACTGGTGGTCGAGGCTGAGGGGTTCGGGCAGCCGCAGGAACTGCTTGCCGAGGCTGATGGTCATGGCGCCGTCGAGCGGCGCGCGGACGACGCCGCGCAGCAGGTTGATGCGCGGGGTGCCGATGAAGGCGGCGACGAAGACGTTGCGGGGCAGCGCGTACACCGTGCGCGGGGTGCCGACCTGCTGGAGGACGCCGCCGCGCAGGACGGCGACCCGGTCGCCGAGCGACATGGCCTCGGCCTGGTCGTGGGTGACGTAGACGGTGGTGACGCCGAGGGTGCGGGTCAGGCCCGATATCTCGGCGCGCAGATGGTTGCGGAGCTTGGCGTCGAGGTTGGACAGCGGCTCGTCCATCAGGAACGCGGTGGGGCGGCGGGCGATGGCGCGGCCCATGGCGACGCGCTGGCGTTCGCCGCCGGAGAGCTGGCCGGGGAAGCGGTCGAGCAGCTCTTCGATGCCGAGCATGCGGGCGGTGGCCTCGACCCGGGGGCGCGGATCGGCGCCGGGTGTCTCGATGCGCAGCGGGAAGCCGATGTTGTCGCGGCTGGTCATGCTCGGGTACAGCGCGAAGTTCTGGAAGACCATGGCCATCCGGCGCTCCGCGGGCAGCAGTTCGTTGGCGTGCTCGCCGTCCAGCAGCAGCTCGCCCTCGTCGATCTCCTCCAGACCGGCGATCATGCGGAGCACGGTGGACTTGCCGCAGCCGGAGGGCCCGAGGAGGACGAGGAACTCGCCGGGCCGGATGTCCAGGGAGAGCCGGTCGACGACGCGGACGCCCCGCGTGTACGACTTGCTCACGTCGTGCAGAGAGATGGCGCGTGTCATGACGGAATGCCCCCGAGGGCTCACTCGATCGCCTCGTGCGGGTCGTACGGGGCGTGTGAGTCACGGAAGTTAACGGAATGTGTGCGGCCGGGGGAAGGGAACGGGCCGGATCGGATGGCGCGGTCCAGCACGTGAGAAAGCGGACGCTTCCATTCAGCCCTTACGGCCGGGCTCGCGGGTCGCCGTGAGATGCGCGAAGACCACCACGTTGCCCGAGTAGCCGGTCCTGCGGTCGTAGGTGCCGCCACAGGTGATGAGCCGCAGCTCGGGCCGGTCGCGGGTGCCGTACACCAGCCGGTTGGGGAACTTGTCCTTCTCGTACGCCTTGATGGTGTCGACGGTGTAGACGGCGGTACGTCCGTCGGCGCGCCGCACCTCGATCCGCTTGCCGCGCTTCAGCTCGCCCAGGCCGCCGAAGACGGCGGGCCCGGTGTTCGTGTCCAGGTGGCCGACGGCGACGGCGGTGCCGGGCTCCCCCGGCGAGGGCCCGTCCGTATACCAGCCGGCCAGTTCGGGCTTGTCCTCGGGCGGTGTCCCCAGCCGGCGCTCGCTGTCCAGCCCCAGGTCCATGAGCGCTGCGTCGACGCCGATGTACGGGATGACGATGCGGGTGGCCCGGGAGCGGGGCAGTGTGCGGGGCGCGGGGCGCGGGGACGCCGCCTCGGCCCGGGGCGCGGCGGACGTACGGACGGGACTCGGGGCCGGGGTCGGGGAACCCGGGGACGGGTCCGGGGAGGCGCCGGGGCCGGCGACACCGGGGCGCGCGTCACCGGCCTCGACCGCCCCGGGCTCCGGAGCCGGCGCGGCCGTGCCGGCTCCGTGGCCCTCCCGGTGGACGACCTTGTCGGCGCCCATCACCAGGACGGCGGTGAGGACCGCCGTCCTGGCCAGCCGGTAGGGGCGCCTGCGGTACCAGGGCCGGCGCCGCCTACGCGCCATGCGTACGGCGACGGAGCCGGTACCACATCACCCCGCCCACGGCGGTCAGGCCTACGGCGGCGGCGCCGGCGACCGTGGTGAAGGCCTGGTCACGGGCGATCCCTCCACCCCCGGCGGCCGGTCCGCCCTGCGGGGCGGGCGAGGGGGTCGACATGGAGGCGCGGCAGTCGACGGTGAAGGTCTTCTCCCGGTTGGTGGCGGTGGCACCCGTGAACTCCCAGGTCAGCCGGTACTGGCCGTCGGGGAGCGTCAGGTCCTCGGTGTGCCCGACACCGTTCCTGAGGTTGAGGGTGCCGTTCAGCGTGGCTCCGCTCGGGACCGCCGGCGCGGTGACGATGTTCCAGGTGACGGCCGTGACGGTCTCGAAGTTGGCCGCGTCGAGGTAGAACCGGCAGACCCTGGGCTCGTCGATGGCGTCGCCGTACGGAGTGCGCGCGACCCCGTCCCACGGTGCCGTGTGGACCTTGAGGGTGCCGTTGTCCCCCGGGGCCATCGGAGCGGCTGCTCCGGCCGACGGCAGCCCGGTGATCGGGGTCAGCGCGGCGGTGAGCGCCGTGACGGCGGCGATGCGCGCGGCGCGGCGTCGAAGAGGCGTGGTGGGCATGCGAGTCCTCCGAGTCAGACGATTTTCGTACAAATCGCTCGTCTCTGACTCTCTTTCACATCTGCCCTCAAGATCGTGGCAGCAGGGCCTTACGGCCCATCAGATACCACTCTTTCGACGCAATACGGCCTCCGGTCCTTGCCGTGGACCGCCGTCCTCCGTCTCCCCGGACGGCCGTGCGGGCGAGCGCAGGGCCGTCCCCGCCGACACCAGCAGCAGCGCGCCCAGCATCACGAAGGGTGCCGCCACCCCGGCCACCCCCGCCACCAGGCCCGCCGACGCGGGCGCGGCGACCTGCCCGAGCCGGTTGCCGGTCAGCCGCAGCGCGAGGGCGGTGGAGCGGGCGGCGTCGGGGGGGGCCTGGACGACGGTCGTCATCGACAGCGGCTGGCCGACGCCGAGGCAGAACCCGAGCGCCGTCAGCATCGCGGCGAGCGCCCACACCGGCACCGGCAGCGCGATGCCCGCGCAGAGCAGGGCGCCGAGCAGACAGGTGACCGTCAGCAGGGCCGTACGGCCGAGGAGGCGCAGCAGCGGAGTGAGGACCAGGCGGCAGGCGATGGTCGCCGCGGCGCGCAGGCTGAGCAGCACCCCGATCACGGAGGGCGCGATGCCCCGGTGCTCGCCGACCACCGGGAGGTAGGCGGTGAGGATGTCGGTGGCGGACAGCACGGAGAGGCTGACGAAGATGCCGGCCGGCACACCCCGGGCGCGCAGGATGCGCCGGACGGGAACCCGGTCCCCCGGTGTCTTCCGGGACGCGGCCGTCGTACGGCTCTCTATGCGCCACAGCGAGGAGAAGGCGACCGCGCAGCCGGCGCCCGCGACCAGCAGGGCGAGCGCGCTGCTGTGCGCCCGGTCCGCCCCGCCGATCAGCGCGCCCGCCGCGATCGGCCCGACGAGCTGGCCGAGGGAGGCGCCGATGGTGAAGTGCCCGAAGTTACGGTCCTGTTCGTGCGGGGCGGACTGGCGGGCGACGAGGGACTGCGCGCCGATGACGAAGCTGAGGTGGCCCAGGCCCATCACCCCGCTCCAGACGGCCATCGCGCCCAGCGAGCCGGCCAGGCCGCTCAGCGCGCAGCCCCCGGAGATCAGGACGACCCCGGCGGGCAGCAGCGGGGCGCAGCGCCCGTGGTCGGTACGGCGGCCCAGCGGGACCGCCGCGAACAGCGGTAGCAGGGCGTACACGCCCGCGATCACGCCCACCGCCCGCTCGTCGGCCCCGAGCGCGAGGGCCCGGTAGGAGACGGCGGGCCGGGCCATCGACACCGCCCCCTGCGCGAAGCTGAAGGCGATGACGAGGCGGAGCAGCCAGCCGCGGTTCCCACCGGGCGCCATGAGCGAATTCCTCCGTGCAGCGGGTCAGATGGTGCCGAACAGGATGCCCGCGCCCAGGATCACCAGGCAGGTCGCGGCGGCCCACTTGACCACGAACCGGGTGTGGTCGCCGAACTCGACCTTGGCCATGCCGACGAGCACGTAGACGGCCGGGACGAGCGGGCTGGACATGTGCAGCGGCTGGCCGACCAGGGATGCGCGGGCCATCTCCAGCGGGGTGACGCCGTGGGCGGCCCCGGCCTCGGCGAGGACGGGCAGGACACCGAAGTAGAAGCCGTCGTTGGACATGAAGTAGGTGAGCGGCAGGCTCAGCACCCCGGTGACCAGCGCCATGTGCGGGCCCATGGCCTCGGGGATGACGTCCACCATCCAGGTGGCCATGTGGTCGACCATGCCGGTGCCCTGCAGGACACCGGTGAAGACGGCGGCGGCGAAGACCATGCCGGAGACGTTGAGGACGTTGTCGGCGTGGGCGGCCAGCCGGGCCTTCTGGTCCGGGATGTGCGGGAAGTTGACGGAGAGCGCGAGCGCGGCGCCGAGCAGGAACAGCACCGGGATGGGCAGCAGTTCCATGATCATGGCGGTCAGCAGGGCGACCGTGAGCAGCGCGTTGAACCAGTAGAGCCGGGGGCGCAGGGTGGGCCGGTCGGGGTCGAGGGCGGCGAAGCGCTCGTCGTCGGCGCCGTCGGTGCCGTCGGTGCCGTCGGTGGTGGTGCCGGTGGTGGTGCCCGAACCGCCGCCGGGCGCCGGGGAGTCGGGCGTGCCGGTGCCGCCGGCGCCCACGAGGACCGTCTCGGTCTCCTTCTCGGTCACCAGGACCTCGTCGAGGGCGAGCGTCCCGAGGCGCCTGCGCTCGCGCACACCGAGGACGTACGCCAGGCCGATGACGGCCACCAGGCCCACGGCGAGGGCGGGGATCATCGGGACGAAGACATCGCCGGCGTCGACCTTGAGCGCGGTGGCGGCGCGGGCGGTCGGGCCGCCCCAAGGGAGCGTGTTCATCACGCCGTTGGCCATCGCGGCGACACCCGTCATCACGACCAGGCTCATCTTCAGGCGCTTGTAGAGCGGGTACATCGCCGAGACCGTGATCATGAAGGTGGTCGAGCCGTCGCCGTCGAGCGAGACGATCGCGGCGAGGACCGCCGTGCCGACGACGATCCGCATCGGGTCGGCCTTGCAGAACCTGAGGATGCCCCGCACGATCGGGTCGAACAGGCCGACGTCGATCATCACCCCGAAGTAGACGATCGCGAACATGAGCATGGCCGCGGTGGGCGCGAGGCCGGTGACGCCGTCGATGACGTAGTCGCCGAGCTTCGCGCCCTTTCCGACGAAGACGCAGAACGCGGCCGGGATCAGCACGAGCGCCGCGATCGGTGACATCTTCTTCATCATGATCAGGACCAGGAAGGTCGCGATCATGGCGAAGCCGAGAATGGTCAGCATGAGTGGATACCTAACGTTCGCCCTTGAACGACCCACCAGGGCCGGCGGTGCGTTGGACGTTAGGTCCCGCCGAACAGCGTTAACAAGACGTTGACACGCGAGCAATAAGCGCAGAAGTCCAGGTCAGAGCTTTGCTCAGGTCAGCGTGCTGATCGTTTCGGCCACCGGTGACACCTCGACGGGCACGCCGTTGAGCACGGCGTTGCCGGACAGCGGGTCGAGTGCGCGGCCGTCGAGGAGCTGGTTGACGTTGACTCCGGGGTCGGCGGAGGCGTGGCCGAGCCGGGTGCCGGGACGGTCGTGGCCCCAGCCGTGCGGCAGGCTCACCACGCCGGGGCGCACGGCGTCGGTGACCTCGGCGGGCGCGGTCACCTCTCCCCCGGCGCCCTTCAGCCGGACGGGCGCCCCGTCGCGGACGCCGAGCCGGCCGGCGTCGTCGGGGTGGATGTGCAGGGTGCAGCGGTTGGAACCGCCGGTGAGGGCGGGGACGTTGTGCATCCAGCTGTTGTTGGAGCGCAGATGCCGGCGGCCGACGAGGACGAGTCCGTCGGGGCGCTCGCGCAGCGCGGCCCGCAGCCGCGGCAGGTCGCCCGCGATGGGGCCGGGCAGCAGCTCCACCTTGCCGCTGACGGTCTTCAGCGGCTGCGGCAGCCGGGAGGCGAGGGGGCCGAGGTCGATGCCGTGCGGATGCGCGAGGAGCCGGTCGAGGGTGAGCCCGTCGGGGCGGGCGCCGAAGCCGTCGCCGTAGGGGCCGAGGCGCAGCATCATGTCGAGGCGCCGCTCGGGGCCGCTGACGCCCGTGAGCTGCGCGGCGAGTTCCTGCGGGTCGCGGCCGTGGACCGGGGAGTGCGGTTCGGTGACGGCCTTGCCGAGAGTCTGCCCGATGACCATGTCGTCCACGGCGGACGGGTCGGTGCCGTGCAGGCCGGTCGCGGCCAGGACGAGCCGGGCCATGATCTCGGTCTCGGCCATGCGTCCGGGCTCCAGCGGGACCGCGGGCCGGGTGTAGCGGACCTGGTTGCGCACGGCGAGGGTGTTGAACGCGAAGTCGTGGTGCGGGCTCTGCGACGGCGGGGGCGGCGGCAGGACGACATGGGCGTGCCGCGAGGTCTCGTTGAGGTAGGGGTCGACGCTGACCATGAACTCGAGGGAGTCCAGCGCCTTGTCGAGGCGGTCGCCGTCGGGTGCGGACAGCACCGGGTTGGCGGCGACGGCGATCAGGGCGCGGACGGGCGTGCCCTCGTCGGTGGCGGTGTCGATCTCCTCGGCGAGCGCGGAGAGCGGCAGTTCGCCCTTGGCCTCGGGGTGGCCGCTCACCCGGGAGCGCCAGCGTCCGAGAGCGAAGCCGTGGCCGGGGCCGGCCGGGCGGGGCGTGCGGTCGGTGGCGGCCTGTGGGAAGAGGGCGCCGCCGGGGCGGTCGAGGTTGCCGGTGAGGGTGGTGCAGACGTCCACGAGCCAGCTGGCGAGGGTGCCGTGCGGGACGGTGCAGCTGCCGATGCGCCCGTAGACGGCGGCGGTGGGGGCGGCCGCGAGCTCGCGGGCGAGGGTGCGGATGGTGCCGGCGTCGACGTCGCACGCCTCGGCGACGGCCTCCGGGGTGAAGTCCCGCAGCGCGTCCCGGAGTTCGTCGAGGCCCTGGAGGTGGGTGGTCAGCTCGCCCGGGTCGGCGAGCCCCTCCGCGAACAGGGTGTGCGCGATGGCCGCGAGGAGCAGCGCGTCCGTCCCGGGGCGGACGGCGATGTGCCGGTCGGCGAGCCGGGCGGTGCGGGTGCGGCGCGGGTCGACGACGGTGAGGGTGCCGCCGCGCGCCTTGAGCGCCTTCAGCCGGCCGGGGAAGTCGGGGGCGGTGCACAGACTGCCGTTGGACTCCAGCGGGTTGGCCCCGATCAGCAGCAGATGGTCGGTGCGGTCGAGGTCGGGTACGGGGATCGCGTTGGCGTCGCCGTAGAGGAGGCCGCTGGAGACGTGCTTGGGCATCTGGTCGACCGTGGAGGCGGTGAAGAGGCTGCGGGTGCGCAGGCCGGCGATGAGGACCGGCGGGTAGAGGGCGCCGGCCATGGTGTGCACGTTGGGGTTGCCGAGCACCACGCCGACCGCGTTCGGGCCGTCCCGCTCGACGACCGGGCGCAGTCCGGCGGCGACGGCGTCGAAGGCCTCCTCCCAGGTGGCCTCGCGCAGGACGCCGTCCCGGCGCACGAGCGGGGTGCGCAGCCGGTCGGGGTCCGCGTCGACGGCGCCGAAGGCGGCGCCCTTGGGGCAGATGAACCCCTTGCTGAAGACGTCGTCGCGGTCGCCGCGGGCGCCGGTGACCTCGGTCCCCTCGATGGTGAGCGTCAGGCCGCAGGTGGCCTCGCACAGGGGGCAGATGCGCAGTGCGGTGCGGGACACGGGTCCTCCCGGGGTGGGTGACGGCGGCGGTGCGCGTCGCCGTGCGCCGAGCATACCGACCGGTACGCACGGTGGGGAGCCCTCAGGTCTCAACCCTGGATCGGAGACCGCCGCTCTCAGCCCTCGCTCCGAGGCCGCCACCCTCGGCCCGAGGCCGCCGCCGTCAGTCCAGCACCCTGCAGAGATACGCCTCCAGCAGCTCCCGCGCCTCCCCCAGGATCCGCTCGTCGCCGTCCGGCGCCATCCGGAAGGCGAGGTGGACCAGGGTGTCGGCGGTCTCCACGGCGACGAGGAAGGTGCGGCGCAGATCATCGTCGGGTTCGAGGCCGAGGTGGCCGGCGAGCAGCTCGGTGAGCCGGTCGGCGACACGGCGGTTGGGTTCGCCCCGGGTGCCGACCGGGATCTGGTTGCCGAAGTCGACGAGGGAGAACCCGGGCGCGGTGCGCTTCATGGCGACGTACTCGCCCAGAAGGGCCTCGAGCGCCGCCCGCCAGCCTCCGCCACCGGCCTCCTTCAGGCGCTCGGTGACGCGGTCGCTGAAGCGTTCGAGGTTGCGCTGGGCCAGGGCGTCGGCCATCTGGCGCTTGTTCCCGAAGAACCGGTAGACCGAGCCGATGGGCACGCCCGCGCGCTGGGCGACGGCCCGGGTGCTCAGCTCGTCGTAGCCGACCTCGTCGAGGAGGTCGGCACAGGCGTCCAGGATCCTGGTCAGCCGTTCGGCGCTGCGCCGCTGCACGGGCGCCCGGCGGAGGGATGCGGGATGAGGCACGGTCTCATGATGCCCCTCGGGCACGACCCGGTGAACGTCGGCCCCCGGGGTCACGGCCCGCCGCATCACGGGGCCGGCTCACCCGTCGCATCCGCCGTCGCCTCCCCCTCCGCCTCCGAGGCGGTGATGTCGGCCGTCCGCTCCACGGGGGCCTCCTCCACGGCCCAGACGGTGCCGTCGTCGGCGTACAGCCGGACGGTGACCTGGTGCGTGCCGCGCGGGACGAGGGACGCGGGGATGCGGTACCGGTCGGTGCGCAGCTCGGCGACGCGGTGGCCGTCCACGAAGAGGTGGGCCAGTCCGCGCCCGGGAGCCGGCTCCGTCCGGGCGCCCGCGGGTGAGAAGCGGAAGTTGCGCAGGGTCAGCCGTACGTCCCAGTCGCCGGCGCGGGCCGGGTCGGGCTCGACCTCGATGCCGACGCCGGGCGCGTCCCCTTCGTCGACCTCGCGGTAGTGGCGGCCCTCGCCGTCGGTGTCGTCCAGGACCTTGCCGACCGGCGAGGACGCGATGCCGTCCTGCCCGGCGGGCGTGCCGGAGCCACAGCCGGCCGCCCCGGCCAGCAGAAGGGCGGCCACGAGGGCCGCGGGAAGGGACCGTGTCCACGACATGTCGGGAGACTAGAACACGGGTCCGACAGCGGGGATCCCCCTTGAGTCTGGTCCGTCTCCGCCTCACGTCGTACGACGGACGGGACCCGGCGGATCTTCCCCGATGAGTCCGGGCGGATCTCTTGCGCGCGGGAAATCGCAATCCTACGGTGAAGCATAGGAATCGGATCGCAAGGGAGCGAGCATGAGCGGGGACGCGCGGAAGACCGCCGAGGGCCTGTCGTATCTGTCCGGCTTCGGCAACGAACACAGCTCGGAGGCGGTGCCGGGCGCCCTCCCGGAGGGCCGCAACTCCCCGCAGCGCGCCCCGCTGGGCCTGTACGCGGAGCAGCTGAGCGGTTCGGCCTTCACCGAGCCGCGGGCGCACAACCGCCGCTCATGGCTCTACCGCATCCGCCCCTCGGCCCAGCACCCGGCGTTCACCCGCACCGGCAACGGCGAGATCCGCACGGCGCCCTTCACCGAGACGGTCCCGGACCCGAACCGGCTGCGCTGGAACCCCCTGCCCGACCCGGCGCCCGGCACCGACTTCCTGGCCGGACTGTGGACGCTCGGCGGCAACGGCGACGCCGCTCAGCGCGCCGGGATGGCCGTGCACCTGTACCACGCCAACGCCTCGATGGACCGGGTGTTCAGCGACGCCGACGGCGAGCTGCTGATCGTCCCGGAGCGCGGCGGGCTGCTGCTGCGCACCGAGTTCGGGCTGCTCCATGTGGAGCCGGGACATATCGCGCTGATCCCCCGTGGGGTGCGCTTCCGTGTGGAGCTGCTGGACGACTCCGCCCGGGGTTATGTGTGCGAGAACTATGGTGCGCGGTTCCAGCTGCCCGACCTCGGTCCGATCGGCGCCAACGGCCTGGCGAACGCCCGGGACTTCAGGGCGCCGGTGGCCGCGTACGAGGAGAGCGAGGGCCCGGTGGAGGTGGTCAACAAGTTCTGCGGGAACCTGTGGACCGCGACCTACGACCACTCCCCCCTCGACGTGGTCGCCTGGCACGGCAACCATGTGCCCTACGTCTACGATCTGCGCCGTTTCAATGTGATCGGCACCATCTCCTACGACCACCCCGATCCGTCGATCTTCACGGTGCTGACGTCCCCCTCGGACACCCCCGGTCTGGCCGGCGTCGACTTCGTGGTCTTCGCGCCGCGCTGGCTGGTGGGCGAGGACACCTTCCGGCCGCCGTACTTCCACCGGAACGTGATGAGCGAGTACATGGGCCTGGTCGAGGGCGCGTACGACGCGAAGGCGGAGGGCTTCGTGCCCGGCGGCGGCTCGCTGCACAACATGATGTCCGCGCACGGCCCGGACCGGGAGACGTTCGACCGCGCGAGCGCCGCCGAGCTGAAGCCGCAGAAGATCGACGACGGTCTCGCGTTCATGTTCGAGACCCGCTGGCCGGTGACCCTCACCCCCCAGGCGGCCGGCGCCGAGCACCTGCAGCGGCGGTACGACGACGTCTGGGACGGCCTGGAGCGTCACTTCAGTCCGTTGCGCTGACCGATCCGCGGAAGGTACGGATAGCCCGTGACCCCCTTCGCCCCGGACTCCATCGTCCTGAACCGCAAACTGCCGCTCTGGTACCAGGTGTCGCAGTCGCTGCGCGCCTCCATACTGGGCCGCCGGCCGCAGGACCCGTTGCGCCTGCCCACCGAGGAGCAGCTCGCGGAGCACTACGGCGTGAGCGTGCTGACGATGCGCCAGGCCCTCAAGGAGCTGGAGGACGAGGGCCTGATCACCCGGCACCGCCGGCGCGGCACCTTCATCGAGCCGGACGCTCGCCGGGGCGCCCCGGTGCGGCTGCTCGGCTCGGTGGACGCGATCGTGGCCCAGCAGTCCGGCATGACGGCCGAACTGCTGGAGCACGGACCGGCGCCGGTGCCCGCCGAGGTCGCCGAGCACTTCCCCGACCTCGACGAGGTGGCGGCGTACCACCGGCTGCGCAGCGACGGGGCGACGGGCGAACCGACCAACCACGCCCGCAACTACGTCCGTCCCGAGCTGGCCTCCCGCATCGACCCGGACGATCTGCTGCGCTGGCCGATGACGAAGGTGCTGCGGGACGTCGTCGGGGCGGACATCAGCCGGATCACGGACACCGTGGAGGCCCGGCTCGCCGACCCGGAGACGGCGAAGCTGCTCCAGGTCCCGCTGCTGAGCCCGATCCTGCACTACACCGGTCTGACCTACGACGCGGGCGGCCGGGTGCTGGACGCGGCCGTCATCCACTACCGGGGCGACCGCTTCTCCTTCACGGTGACCCTGGAGGCCACCTGACCCCCGGGCGGCGCCCAGGCCGTACGATGCCGGGCGTGACGCACGACGACGCTCCGCCGCTGGCGGACCTCATGCCGTGGTCCGTCGCACCGCCGCGGCTCGGCCGGGGCTGGCCGGCGGGCCCCGACGCGGCGTCCCTGAAAGCGCGTTGGGACGCGTTCGTGAAGGCCGAGGGTCCCGACCGGGAGGCCCTGCTGGAGCCGACCCGCTCGCGCACCCTGCACTCGGCGGCCGCCCAGCTGCCCGGCCAGTCCACCGGCACCGGCAAACTGCTGCGGGCCTCGGGTCCCTGCCCGGAGCCGGTGCGGGTGCTGGCCGCCCCCTTCGACGAGCAGTGGCTGATCCCCGACCACCGGCTGATCGACGCCGCCCGCCCGGAGCTGTGGCGGGTGGCGGACGCGCGCCAGGTCTTCGTCGTGGAGAGCCCGGAGACGGGCCTGCTGGCGACCTCGCTGCTCCCGCTGGTCCGGCCGGGCCGTGTCCGCCCGCTCTACCGGCGCCCGCACGGCACGGAACCCAATCTCGCGCCCGGCCTGCTGCCGTACCTGGAGAGCCGGTTGGGGGTCCCGGTCGAGGCGTACGACATGCTCGCCTGGACGTTCGCCGCGGTCCGCCCCGACCTGCGGGTGCCGCTCACCGATGATCCGGCGCTGTGGGCGCGCGGTGTGGAGACGGGCCGGCGGATCCTGTGGCTGCTGCGCCGGGACGGCGACCGGCCCAAGCTGCCCGGCGGGCGCCGCCCGTACGTCCGCGCTCCCCTGCCGTCCCGGCCGCCGGCTCTGGAGTACGACCGCGAGGAGGAGGTCCTTCTCCTCGGCGAGGGCCGTATCTCGCCGGTGCCCGCGGCCGCCTGGGACTTCGCGGTGGGCGGGGTGCGGGTGCTGGAGCAGTGGTTCACGGCGCGTACGGCGGACGCCGAGCCGGGCACCCTGGCCGCGATCCGCCCGGCGGCCTGGCCGCAGGAGTGGACGTCCGAACTGCTGGAGCTCATCACGGTCCTGGCCCTGCTGGCGGAGACCGCGTCGCTGGGCGACGACCTGCCCTCCACGGTCACGGCGGCGGATCTGCGGGCGGCGGGGGTGCTGCCGGTCCCGGCCACGGCCCGTCGGCCGGCGTCGGTGCTGGAGGGTCAGGAGGAGGGGCCAGAGGGGCAGCTCGCGCTGATCTGAGAGGTCAGCGGTCGGGGTCGAAGGCGTCCAGCACCCGGTCCAGGGCCCGGCGGAACACCCCTTCCAGGTCGATCGGGCCGCTGCTCTCCATGAAGGCCGCGGCCAGCCGCGGATAGGCGCCGGTGGCGACCTGGCCGCCGAGGTAGGCGATACGGACCGCGTTCTCCTCCTCCTCGGTCCACGGCATGGAGCGGGTGCGTTCGGCGGTGGCGATCTCGTTGGCCGTGTAGGTCGTCACCACGCCGTTCAGGAGCGCGACCAGCTCCATCTTCTCGCTGTACGGAACGTCCAGCGGCTCCAGGCAGGCCAGGCAGTGCTCCAGGTAGCGCAGGCTGTTCGGGCTGAAGCCGTACACCCCGGACATCAGCCGGGGCGCCCAGGTGTGCCGGTGCATGATCGCGCGGGTCTCCAGCGCGTTGCGCACCATGTCGGCCCGCCAGTCGCCGGAGGGCTCGGCGATCTCGTGCTCGGCCCCGATGGCGTCGATCATCAGCTCGTACAGGTCCTCCTTGCGGGGGACGTAGTTGTACAGCGACATCGTGCCGCAGCCGAGCTCCGCGGCCACATGCCGCATGGAGACGGCGTCCAGCCCGCCCTCGTCGGCGAGGCGCACCGCGGCCGCCGCGATGTCCGCGCGCGTGAACGCGGGTCTGGGACCGCGTCCCGTCCGCTCCGGTCGCGCCCAGATCACGCTCGGCACGGACGCCTTGCCCGCCATGGAACATCACCTCGGCCTCCATCGTAGTTACGTACACCGTACGTAGTGCGCTATGGTCGAGCCATGACTTCTACGTACGCTGTACTTAGTGAAGGTCTGCGCAAGCGGTTCGGCGAGGTCGACGCCCTGCGCGGGCTCGACCTCGCGATAGCGCCGGGCACGGTCTGCGGCCTCCTCGGATCGAACGGCGCCGGCAAGACGACCGCCGTACGGCTGCTCACCACGCTGCTGCGGCCGGACGCCGGCTCCGCCCGGATCGCCGGGCACGATCTGCTCCGCGACCCGGCGGCCGTACGCCGCCACATCGGGGTCACCGGCCAGGACGCCTCCGTCGACGGCGATCTGACCGGGCGCCAGAATCTGCGGCTGTTCGCCCGGCTGCACCGGGTGCGCGGACCGGCGGAGAAGGCCGACGAGTTGCTGGACCGCTTCGGTCTGACCGAGGCCGCCGACCGGCCGGTGTCCGGCTACTCCGGCGGGATGCGCCGCCGCCTCGACCTGGCCGCGAGCCTCGTCCGCCGTCCCGACGTGCTCTTCCTGGACGAGCCCACGACCGGACTCGACCCGGCGAGCCGGGGCCGGATCTGGGAGGCGGTGCGGGAGCTGGCCGCCGCCGGCACGGCCGTACTGCTGACCACGCAGTATCTGGAGGAGGCGGACCAACTCGCCGACGACATCGCGCTGATGGACCGGGGGCGCATCGCGCAGACGGGCTCGCCCGCCCAGCTCAAGGCGGTCCTGGGCACCCAGGTCGAGGTGGTGGTCGGGGACGTGGACACGATGGTGGACGCGGCGGCCGTGCTGGACCGGCTGACCGGCGCCGAACCCTCGCTCGACCGCGAGCGGCGCGCAGTGGGCGCGCTCAGCCGGGACGACACCCTGACCCTTCCGCGCCTCGTGCGCGAACTCGACGCGGCGGGCGTGCCGTTGGTCGACGCGAGCCTGCGCCCGCCGACCCTCGACGACGTCTTCCTGCGCCTCACCGAGGAGCGTGCGGCATGAGCACACTGGTGTACGACGGCGGAGCGATGCTGGGCCGACAGCTGCGGCGGGCCCGCAACAACCCGGGCCTGCTGATCCTCACCCAGGCCATGCCGATCAACATGCTGCTGTTCTTCGGCTACGTGTTCGGCAGCGCCCTCGCGATGCCAGGCGGGGAGTACCGGTCCTTCCTGGTGCCGGGCCTGCTGGTGGCGACCGCGGCGAACGGGATCATGACCGGTATGTTCCAGGCCGCGCAGGACACGCACCGGGGGGTGACGGACCGGCTGCGGACGCTGCCGATGAGCAGGGCCGCGGTGCCGCTCGGCCAGACGGTGGCGGACCTGGTGGTGACGGCGGTGGGGACCGTACCGCTGCTGCTGACCGGGCTTCTGGTGGGCTGGCGGATCGAGGGGTCGGCGCTGCAAGCGGTCGGCGCGCTGGGGCTGTTGCTGCTGTTCCGGTTCGCGATGACGTGGATCGGGGTGTTCCTGGGGCTGCTCACCCGCAGCGAGGAGGCGGCGGGCCAGCTGGGTGCGGCGACGTTCCTGCTGCCGCTGCTGTCCAACGCCTATATCCCGGCCGGTGGACTGCCCGGATGGCTGCGCACGGTCGCCGAGTGGAATCCGATCAGCGCGGTCACGACGGCGCTGCGGGAACTGTTCGGGAACGCGCCGGTGCCGGACGGGGCTGCCTGGCCGGTGGCGCACCCGGTCGCCGGGTCACTGGCCTGGTGTGCGGTGCTGCTCACCGTGTTCGTGCCGCTGGCGGTGCGCCGGTACGCGCGCGGCGGGGAGTGAGCGGCCGCGGGCGTACGGGCACGGCGAAGGCCCCGTCGGGATCCGTGGCGGGGCCGGGCCGTTGCACGGGTGGGACGGGGCCGGGGAGCGCGGTGTGGATTCCGGGGGAATTGCCCGCACCCGGGTGGCACTCCGGGACGCCGCCGCGGTGCCGTGGGGATGACGGCGGCGACAGGGCGGCGGCATCAGGACGGAGGGCCGGCCGGGTACGGGCCTCGAGACGTCGCTCGGCGGTGACCCGTGCGGGTCAGTGTCCGCCGAACAGCGAGCGACGGAGCCTGCGCAGCGGGGCGAAGAGCGAGACACGGCGTACGCGCGCGGTGCGGTCGCTGCGCTCGCGCACGGTGTCCCGCGTGGTCAGCTCACGCATCAGCGAGGTCGCCTCGGCCGCCTCCCGCTGCGGCACGGCGGGACCCGCCAGTACCGCGAGATGGCGGTCGAGGCGCGAACTGGTCGCGCTGCTCCCGCAGGTGATCGCAGGGACCCTGGCCCTGCTGCGCACTGTTATCTGATCCATGTCACTCCCCACCCGTACGAGTCCACCCGGCCCGGGCAGGTTAACCCTATCGTCCCGGTGGAGCACGCGTGTATCGCGGTCACAGGATTCACCTTCCCCGTAAGGGTGTTGACGACCCGTAGACGATTACTCTCCGAATCCGACCGATTTCAGGGCGAGTTGGACAATGGGCTGGCTGGTCGGTTGCGGAGAGCCGCCGCCGGGCTCGACGGTGACGGCCAGTGACGTCGCCGAGGTCTCGAGATCGGACGCGATCAGGGGCGTGTCGCCCTCGAAGAGCCCGAGGGAGCGCGGTTGCGCGCCGGGGCGCATGAGCCAGAGCTGATGCACACGGCCGCCGGGCGGCTCGCCGTATCCGCTCAGAGTGACGACCGCACGCCCTTCCGATGCGGAAGCCACCACCCCGATCCGTCTGCCCTTCGCGTCCTCGCCGGTGCTCGCGCGGGCGTCCGAGGCGCCCAGAACGTTAGCGATCTCACTCGCCCGGGCCCGCTGCGCGGCCAGTTCGTCCCGCGCCTCGTTCGCCTGGACGGCGAACAGGGAGGCGACGACGAGGGCCGCGGCGGCCGTGGCGGTGGCGAACGGCACGAACAGCGGACGGCGGCCCGCCCGGCGCGGCGGCGGCTGGCCGCCCCACACATGCGGCGGCAACTGGGGCGCCCGCGCACGGGCCGCCGGCCGCCCTGCAGTCTCCTGCGGCAGCGTCCGTACGGCGGACAGCACCCGCTCGCGCAGCGCGGCCGGCGGGGCCGCGGCCGTCGACCAGGCCAGCCGGACGGCGTCCTCGGTCAGCGCGCGCACCTCGGCCGCGCAGACCTCGCACGTGCTCAAGTGCTTCTCGAAACGCTGCCGTTCGGACCGCTCCAGGGCGTCCAGGGCGTAGGGGGCGGCGAGGGAGTGCAGGTCCTCGCGCCTCAGCAGGCGGGCGACGAAACTCACGCGACTCCTCCCAGGCACTTGCGCAGCTGGGTGAGTCCGTCGCGCATCCGGGTCTTGACGGTGCCCAGCGGCAGGGACAGCCGCTCGGCCACTTCACGGTAGGTGTAGCCGTCGTAGTAGGCGAGGGTGACCGACTGGCGCTGCAGCGCGGTGAGGCGTTCCAGGCAGCGGCGCACCCATTCGCGCTCCAGCCCGGCCTCGACCTCCTCGGCGACGTGGTCGAAGGCGGGCTGCCCGGAGCGCATGGCCTCGCGCTGCTCGCGTTCTCCGGCGGCGCGGGCGCTGCGCACGCGGTCGACGGCGCGGCGGTGGGCGAGGGTGAGGACCCACGACAGGGCGCTGCCCCGGCGCGGGTCGAACCGCGCGGCCGACCGCCACAGTTCGAGCAGCACCTCCTGCGCCACCTCCTCCGACTGCGCCGGATCGCGCACGACCCGGCGCACCAGTCCGTAGACCGGACCGGACACCAGCCCGTACAGGTCTTCGAACGCCTTCTGGTCACCGCCCGCCACGAGCACCAGCAGCTCGTCCGCGTCCACCGTGTCTCCCCCTCCAGCCAGACCGCATCTCGGCCGTCCCGTCCCACGAGGTCTTCGCAACAGACACACCTCCGGATGGGGTACGGATCAAAGAGCCGAAAAAGCGGGTCGGACGGGCACGGAAATTCTTTTCGTGTTCGACCAATCCGCTCCCACCCCCACTCCGAATCCCGGTGCGTCAGGCAAGTTGGCACTGAGGACGGACGGCATGACACCTACTTCCAGGAGCGGGGCGGGACGCAGGGGACTCGCGACCCTCGTATGTGGTGCGTTGGCCGCCGGCGGGCTCGCAGCCGCCGGTGTGACCGCGCTGGAACCGGGGGCGGCCTCCGCCTCCAGCCACCGCGAGGCCCCGCTCATCTCGGGGACACCGCAGTACGACAACACGGACGTGTACGCGTTCGTCAGCCCGGACAAGCCGGACACGACGACGATCGTGGCGAACTGGATCCCGTTCGAGGAGCCCGCGGGCGGACCGAACTTCTTCCCGTTCGCCGAGGACGCCCAGTACGACATCCACGTCGACAACAACGGGGACGCGCAGGGCGAACTGCTGTACCGCTTCACGTTCGACACGCACACCAAGAACAAGAAGACGTTCCTCTACAACACGGGACCCGTCGAGAGCCTCGACGATCCCGACCTCAACATCACACAGACGTACGACATCGAGCTGCTGAAGCTGAAGGACCAGCACCTGGTCTCGAAGACGAAGATCGCCAACGACGTCCCCGTGGCGCCGTCGAACGTCGGCAAGGCGTCGATGCCCGACTACGCGAAGCTGCGCGAGGAGGCCGTGCACGAACTGCACGGCGGTACCACGACGTTCGCGGGTCAGGCCGACGACCCGTTCTTCCTGGACCTGCGGGTCTTCGACCTGCTGTACGGCGGAAATCTCTCCGAGGTCGGCAACGACACCCTCAAGGGCTACAACGTCAACTCCATAGCCCTCCAGGTCCCGAACCACATGCTCGCCGAGTCGGCGGACCAGCCGATCGTCGGCATCTGGTCGACCACACAGCGCAAGAACGCCAAGGGCTACTTCGAGCAGGTCTCGCGCCTGGGCAGCCCGCTGGTGAACGAGGTCGTCAACCCGATCAAGGACAAGGACCGGTTCAACGCGTCCGCGCCCTGGGACGACGCCAAGTTCCTGAAGAACGTCACCAACCCCGAACTGCCCAAGCTCATCGAGGCGATCTACAAGATCCCCGCGCCCGACGAGCCGCGCAACGACCTGGTCGACGTCTTCCTCAAGGGCGTGAAGGGCCTCAACCAGCCGCCGCACGTGACGCCTTCGGAGATGCTGCGCCTGAACACGTCGATCAAGCCGACGGACAAGCCCAAGCGGCTCGGCGTCCTCGACGGCGACAACGCGGGCTTCCCGAACGGCCGCCGGCTCACCGACGACGTGATCGACGCCTCCCTCCAGGTCGTCGAGGGCGAGCTGCTGGGCGCCAAGAACGACCTGGGCGACGCGGTCGACAAGAACGACAAGGAGTTCGAGAAGTCCTTCCCGTACGTCGCCCTGCCGACGGAGGGCTCGCGCGGCCCGCTCGCCAAGGGCACGGACGGCGAGACCGACGTCCGCAGCCAGCTCGGCGACGCGCTCCAGCCGGCCGGCGCGTCCGGCGGCACGGACGACATGGCGCTGATCGCCGGATCGGCGGGCGCCGGAGCCCTCGGCATCCTGCTGATCGGCGGCGCCCTCCTGTGGTGGCGCCGGATGCGGGACCGGGCCTACTAGGGCGTGTTCCGAAAGTGGCGTCGTTCGCCCGGAGGGCGGGGCTCGCGGCGTCTGGTGCCGGGGGCACCTCCCACGCCCTTCAGGCAGTGGGGGGAGCATCGCAAGGCGGAGGGCCGTCCGCGTACTGGACGTACGCGGACGGCCCGACAACGCGGCGAGGTGCCGTGCCAGGCGCCGCGAGCCGGAGGGGACTTTCGAAACACGCCCTAGGCCGTGTCCGCAAAGTCCCGCCTGCCGTTCGACGCCCGGCACGCCCTACGGGCGGACGACGCGACTTTACGGACACGACCTAGCCCGACCGGCCATCGACCCGGCGCGGCCCGCGAACGTACTCATCCCCCACGGCGCGGGCCGCGTCGCACCACCCGACCACCACGGTCGACGACACCCATCGAGGAGAGGGCATGGTCCCGCCCACGCACGACACCCCGCAGGAGCCCACGCCCGAACGTGGCGCGGGCCCGGACCCGGCGGCCCCCGCCGGGGGTGAGGGGGCGGGGCCCCCGCAGGACGGGGCCGGGGCGAAGGACGGCGGCCGGGTCGCGGCGCTGCGCCGCTTCGCCGCCGCCCGCCGGCGCGCACTGCACCTCACCGGGTGCGCCGCCCTGCTGGCCGTCGCCGTCACCGGGGGCTCCGTGGCCCTCGGCGCCGGCGGCGACGCCCCGCGGGTCGCGCCCGCCTCGGCCGCCGTCTCACCGGGGCTGCTCGCCTCCGGCGACCTGGACACGGGCATCACGGCCCTACAGTCCCATCTGCGCGACCAGCCCCGGGACTTCGGCGGCTGGGCCACGCTGGGCCTCGCCTATGTCGAGCAGGCCCGCACCAAGGGCGACCCCTCGCGCTATCCGCAGGCCGAGCGGGCGTTCAAGCGCTCGCTGGCGCTGTCGCCCCGCAACGACCAGGCGCTGGCCGGCCGCGCCGCGCTCGCCGCCGCCCGGCACGACTTCGAGGACGCCCTGGCCCTCGCGGATCGGGCCCTGAAGGAGAACCCCTACAGCGAACGCGCCCTGTGCGTCCGGGTGGACGCCCTCGTCGAGCTCGGCCGCTACGACGCCGCCGCCGAGGCCGCGGACACCGCCGACGACCGCCGTCCGGGCATCCCGGTCTTCACGCGGTACGCGTACGTCCACGAGCTGCGCGGCGACGTCCGTACGGCCCGGCGCGTGCTGGAGCAGGCGCTGTCCTCGGCGTCCGCCCCCGGCGACATCGCCTACGTCGCCACCCAGCTGGGCCAGCTCGCCTGGAACCAGGGCGAGTACGAGTCGGCCCTCACCCACTACGCCCGCGCGCTCGCCGCCGACGAGAACTACCTCCCCGCCCTGGAGGGCCGGGCCCGGGCACGGGCCGCCGACGGCGACCGGGCGGGTGCGATCGCGGGCCTGAAGGACGTCGTCACCCGCTTCCCGCTGCCCGGTCCGCTGGTCGCCCTCGGCGAGCTGTACGAGGCGGCCGGCGACCGGGCCGCCGCGGACGACCAGTACGCCCTGGTCGACGCCTGGACGTCACTCGCCCGCGCGAACGGCGTCAACGCCGACCTCGACACCGCGCTGGCCGCCGCCGACCACGGCGACAAGGCGGCCGCCCTGCGGGCCGCCCGCGCCGAGTACGAGCGCCGCCGCACCGTGCACACCGCGGACGCCCTCGCCTGGGCCCTGCACGTCAACGGCAAGGACGACGAGGCGCTCCCCTACGCCCGCCGGGCCACGGCCACGGGCTACCGCAACGCCGTGTTCCTCTATCACCGCGGGATCATCGAGCGGGCCACCGGCCACTCCGACGAAGCCCGCACCCATCTGCGGGCCGCCCTCAAGCTGAACCCGGGCTTCGCACCGCTGGGCGCCAGGGACGCGCGCGCCGCCCTCGCGGACCTGGAGACGGACCGATGAGCCGGCGCCGCCTGGCCGCCTCCGGCGCCGCCGTCCTCACGGCGGCCTGCGCGCTCGCCCTGTTCACCGCGCCGCCCGCGAGCGCGCACCCCCTCGGCAACTTCACCGTCAACCGGTACGACGGCCTGGTCGTCGCCCCCGGCGAGCTGCGCGTCGCCCATGTCGAGGACCTGGCCGAGATCCCGGCGACCCAGGCCGGGCCCACGATCGAGAAGGCGGGCCTGACGGCCTGGGCCCGGCAGCGCTGCGCGAACGCGGCCCGGGACGGCGAGGTCACGGTCGACGGCCGCGAGGCCCCGCTGACGGTGACGGCAAGCCGGGCCCGGGTACGGCCCGGGCAGGCGGGGCTCGACACCCTGCGGGTGGAGTGCGCGCTGACGGCACCACTGCCCGAAAGGGTCGCGCACACCGTGGAGTTCACGGCTGCGGGCGGGGAGGCCGGGCCGGGCTGGCGGGAGATCACGGCGCGCGGCGACCGGATGACGCTGACCGCCTCGGACGTACCGGGGACATCGGCCTCCGGCGAACTCAGCGAGTACCCGGAGGAGTTGCTGTCCTCCCCCGCCGACACGCGGTCCGCGTCCCTGCGGGTGCGGCCCGGCGGTCCGGCCCTCACCGCGTCCGGCGCGTCCGGGGAGGACACCGAGGACGGCGCGTCCTCCGTCCTGCCGCGCGGCGCCGACCGCTGGACGCGGGCCCTGGACGACCTGGTCTCCCGCCGTGAGCTGACCGTGGGCTTCGCGGCGCTCGCCCTGCTGCTCGCGGTCTTCCTCGGCGCGCTGCACGCGCTCGCCCCGGGGCACGGCAAGACGATGATGGCGGCGGTGGCGACCGCGCGCGGGGGGCGGGCCCGGATGCGGGACGTCCTGCCGCTGGCCGCCTCGGTGACGGTCACCCACACCCTGGGCGTGGTGGCGCTCGGACTGCTGGTCACCGCCGGCTCGGCGGCGGCCCCTTCGGTGATCACCTGGCTGGGGGTCGCGAGCGGCGCCCTGGTGATCGCGGCGGGCGTGACCCTGACCCGTCGCGCCTGGCACCTGCGCGCCTCCGGGCACGGCCACGGCCACGAGCACCCTCACGACCACGACGGGCATCCGCATCCGCACCCCCACCCGGGCGAGTCCGAACCCGAGCACGCCCACGAGCGCCATCCGGTGCTCGTCGGTGCCTCCCCCGGCACCGCCCCGGCCCCCCATCCCCATCCGCACGACCACGCCCACCCGCACCCCCACGACCATGTGCACGAGCACGACCACGACCACGCGCACGAGCACGGGCGTCGCGGGAAGGCCTCGTTCACCCACACCCACGGCGGTGTCCCCCACACGCACCCCACCGCCCCCACCCTGCGGGGCACGATCCTGCTCGGCTTCGCCGGGGGGCTCGTCCCGAGTCCGTCCGCCGTCGTCGTGCTGGTCGGCGCCGCCGCGCTCGGCAAGGCCTGGTTCGGGCTGCTGCTCGTCGTGGCGTACGGCGCCGGGCTGGCGCTCACGCTCGGCGCGGCCGGGTTCGCCGTCGTCCGGCTGGGTACAGGGGCGATGCGGGTGCTCGACAGGCGTCCGCGCGCGCTGACCCACCCCGTGACGGTCCTCGTCCGCCGTACGGCGCCGCTGGCGTCCGCGGTGCTCGTCGTCCTGATCGGAGCCGGACTCGTGGTCCAGGGGGCGGCATCCGCACTCGGCTGAGCTACTTTTGTGGAGAATGCGCACGGATGCGAAGGGGGGACGCCCGTGTCCGAAGACCATGGCGGTGAACGGGTGATCGCGGGTCGCTACCGGCTGCTCTCCCCGCTCGGCGAGGGCGGCATGGGCACCGTGTGGCGGGCCCGCGACGAGCTGCTGCACCGCGAGGTGGCCGTCAAGGAGGTCCGCGCGCCCGCCGGACTGCCCACCTCGGACGTCGAGCGGATGTACGCCCGGCTGGAGCGCGAGGCGTGGGCGGCGGCGCGGGTCGCCGACCGCAATGTCGTCACGGTGTACGACGTGGCCACGCAGGACGGCCGGCCGTGGATCGTGATGGAGCTCGTCCGGGGCATCTCACTGGCGGAACAGCTGGACGCCGAGGGGCCGTTGACCCCGCAGCGGGCCGCGCACATCGGCGCCGAGGTGCTGTCCGCGCTGCGCGCCGCGCATGACGCCGGGGTGCTGCACCGGGACGTGAAACCGGCCAACGTGCTGCTGTCGAACGACAACCGGGTGGTGCTCACCGACTTCGGCATCGCCATGGTCGAGGGCAGCTCGGCGCTGACCATGACCGGCGAGGTCATCGGCTCCCCGGAGTTCCTCGCGCCGGAGCGGGCACTGGGCCGCACACCCGGCCCGGAGTCCGACCTGTGGTCGCTCGGCGTGCTGCTGTACGCGGCCGTGGAGGGCAACTCGCCGTTCCGTCAGGACACTCCGCTGAGCACCCTGCGCGCCATCGTCGACGAGGAGCTGCCGCCGCCGCGCCGCGCGGGGCCGCTCACCCCGGTGATCGAGGGGCTGCTGCGCAAGGACCCGGCCGAGCGGCTGCCGGCCGCGCGGGCGCAGGAGGATCTGCGGGTCGTCGCGGCCGGCGGCACTCTCCCCGGCGGCGCGGCGGCGTCCGCGTACGCCCCGACGATCGCCGCGTTCCCGGCGCCCGAGCGGACCGCTCCGACGGCGCAGGTCCCGCCGCCCGGCCCCACCCGGCCCACCGGGACCCCGGTGGACGGCACGGCTCCGATGCGCTCCGAGCGTGACCGCCGGGCCGGGCCGGTGCTGGTCGCGGGCGTCGTCGTGCTCGCGCTCGCGGTGGGAGGTCTGACGTACGCCCTGCTGAACCGCGGTGACGGCGACGGGGGCAGCGCGGGCGGGGCGACCGCCACCGCGACGGGTGATGGGACGGCGGCGACCGGGACGAAGGAGGAACCCGCCACCGAGGACCCGACGCCGAGTCCGAGTCCGAGCCGGAGCGCGTCCCCGTCGTCCACGCCGCAGTCCGTGCGGGTGACGCTGACCGGCGCCCACACGGACTACGACGGCGTCTGTCCGCCGCCGAGCGGCCAGGCCCCGTCGTTCACGGCGACGTTCACCGTGGGCCGCCTGCCCACGCAGGTCGTCTACCGCTGGGTGGCGGAGGACGGCGACGTCATGGACCAGGGCTGGAAGACCCTGTCCTTCCCGGCGGGCGGCGACCGGACCAAGCAGGACAGGGTGTTTCTGACGACGTACGACGAGAGCGGCACGTTCGAGAGCGCGATCTCCGTCGAGGTGCGCAATCCGGTGCGGACGAAGTCCGCCTCCGTGCCGTTCTCGGTGACGTGTGTGAGCGAGACCCCGTCGGGCGGGGCCTCGCCGTCGTCCGGCGAGTCGCCGGACGCCTAAGGGCTGTCCCGTCATTCCCGGCGGCCGGGAATGACGGGACAGCCCTTAGGGCCTTTCGTTTGGATCATCCCGGCGTCGCGGGGTCCGGCACCCCACATGTCCCGTCGGCCACAGCCGGCCTGATCCAAACGAAAGGCCCTGGAAGCCGACGCTCAGCTCGCGGAGTTGAGGGCGGCCAGATAACCACCCGACTGGCCCGCGGCCGTCGGGTGGTACGACTCCGAGATGCTGAGCCAGTTCACGGAGTGCATCCACGAGCTGCCCGAGCACAGTTCGTGCCCGGCGAAGGTGGTCCGTACGTCGCCGAAGGCGAAGCCGTGGTCACGGGCCCGCTTCTCGATGGCGGCGTCGATGTGGTCGGCGGCGTCGTTGAGCGCCCGGCGCTTGGTCTCGGACAGGCCGACGCAGCCGGAGGCGCCGAGCTTGTAGAAGCGGGGGTAGCCGAGCACGACGACCCTGGCGGCCGGTGCCCGGGAGCGGATGGCGTCGTAGACGGCGTCCAGACGGCCCGGCAGGGTCGTGTCGACGAACGCCTTGGCGGTGTTGATGCGTGAGACGCAGGCGCTGTCGCCCTGCAGCACACAGGTCGTCATGATGTCGGCGAAACCGGCGTCGTTGCCGCCGATGGACACCGTCACCAGGGCGGTGGAGGCGGTGAGCGGGCCGAGCTGACTCGCGGTGACATCACCCGTACGAGCGCCCGAGCAGGCCGTGAAGTCGAAGGACGAGGGTGAGTTGGCGGCGGCCCAGAGTGCCGGGTACGCCTTCGAGCTGCGCTTGCAGTCGCCGCTGGAGCTGATGTAGCTGCCGGCGCCGAGGCCCGAGGAGTAGGAGTCGCCGAGCGCCACATAGCCGCCCGCTGCTGCGGTGTCGGCGGCCTGCGCCGTGGCCGCCCCGGTGAGGGCGGTGCCGATGGCGAGGAGGAGTGAGGCGACGTGTACGGAAAGTCGGGAACGTCTCATGGAACCTCCCTATAGCAGGATCTCTGCCGTAACCGTCGTACCAACTACGCGTGTTGAGTGGAAGTGTTCATGCCAAAACTTTTTCGGGCATCACGCCTTCGAGGCCGTACGTTTTATTTCGTGGCCATGACAAGATCATCGACAGGTCGTCAACTCCCTTGTCGGGGTCGCCAGGGGTTGCGGAGCCTTGACCTCGGCCTGGCGCGGCACCCGCCGTCCGGCCGTGTGTGCGACCGCACACACCCCCCACATGTGCGCGCACCACCCCTGCGCACCGCCTGGAGGAGGACTCCCTCGTCATGGCACCACTGCGTAACAGCACGCTCCGGTACGCGATATCCGGCCTGGCCGCCGCACTCGTCGCGGGACTCGGCTCCCTGCCCGCCCGGGCCGCCCCGGCCGAGGGCACGGTTCTTGCGGCCGGCTCCCCCACGGCCGTCAAGGACAGCCACCGGCCCCCGGGGGCCGTCCGGCTGTGAACGAGGGACGAACGGTTGTCAAGGGGCCATCCGCATCTTGACGGCCGATATGCCCCTGAGCCACATTGAAGCCTGGCATCCGGCGCTTCGGGGGGCAAAGTCGCCAATGCAGACCATCCATGGCACGACAACGACGTCCGAGGACGCCGAGCGCGAGCGACCGGGACCGGGGAGGGACCTGACGCCGCTGCTCGCCGGCGCCGCGACGGCGGTGGGGGCGATCGGCGCGGTCCTCGCGCTCACCGGCTCCGACTCGCCGCTGCGCGGCCCGTTCACCCTGTTCTTCCTGCTCGCCGCACCGGCCGCGGCCATCGGCGCCGCGCTGCGCGGACTCGATCCCTTCGGCCGCCTCGTGGCCTCGGTCGCGGGCGCCGTCGTCCTCGACATGCTGGTGGCCCAGGCCATGCTGGCCCTGCACCAGTGGTCGGTACGCGGCGGGATCGTGACGGTGACCGCGATCAGCGTGCTCATCCTCCTGCCGGTCATCACGCGAAGGCGGACGGTCTGACGTGGACATCAGCGTGTACCGCCCCGGCGAGCTCACCGCCGCCGACCGGGCGGCCTGGACCTCCATCCAGTCCAAGGCCCATCTCCAGGGCGCGCCCGAACTGGGCAACCCGTTCCTGTCACCCGAGTTCGCGCTCGCCGTGGGCCGTTGCCGGCGCGGAGTGCGGATCGCCGTCGTCCGGGAGGGCGGGGAACCGGTCGCGTTTCTCCCGTTCCAGCGGACGGCGACCGGTGTCGGACGAGCCATCGGCCTCGGCGTCTCGGACGCCCAGGGCGTGGTGCACCGGCCCGGCTTCACCTTCGACGCCCGGGAGCTGCTGAAGGCGTGCGGGCTCGCCGTATGGGAGTTCGACCACCTGGTGGACGGGCAGACGGCGTTCGCGCCGGCCGCCACCGGCAGCTTTCCGTCGCCCGTCATGGACGTCGACCAGGGCTACGACGCGTATCTGGCACATCTGCGGGCGCGGGCGCCCAAGTTCACCCGCACCACCCTGGCCAAGGAGCGCAAGCTGGCCCGCGACCACGAGGACGTGCGATACGTGCACGACGAGCGTGATCCGGCCGCGCTGCGCACCCTGATGGCCTGGAAGTCGGCCCAGTACCGCAGGACGGGCCGCAGCGACCGCTTCGCGCAGGAGTGGATCACCCGGCTCGTGGAGCAGCTGTTCCACACCCGCTCCGACTCCTTCGCGGGTGTCCTGTCCGTGCTGTACACGGACGGCAGGCCGGTCGCCGCCCACTTCGGGCTGCGCAGCGAGCGGATCCTGGCCTGCTGGTTCCCGGCGTACGACCCGGCGTTCTCGAAGTACTCGCCGGGCCTGGTGCTGCATCTGCGGATGGCCGAGGCGGCGGCCGCGGACGGCATCGCCCACCTGGATCTCGGCCGGGGCCAGAAGGAGTACAAGGACTCCCTGAAGACACGGGAGCTGACCGTGTCGGAGGGGTGGGTGACCCGGCGTCACCCGGTCGCGTTCGGACACCGGGCACGGCGTGCCCCGGTCCGGGCGCTGCGCAACACCGTGCAGTCCCGTCCGGAGCTCTTCGAACCGGCGGACCGGTTGCTCAAACGTATGGGCAGGATCCGGTCAGGACGTACGTAACGGCCAAAACAACAAAAACGTGGGAGCTGGTTCCAGCTCTTGCCATACAGTGTCAATCGTCAATACCGTCGTACATCTCACCCGCATCGGACGGTCGGCCCGCGGCTCCAGGGGAGGGACCGAGGGACCGCAGGACGGCACCGGAGCGGGACGCGGTGGGGGGGTGCTCGGTGAACGTGTCCGCATGTTCGACCGAGTCGTGCCGCGCGACCGGCCGCCGCTCTTTCGGGTGGCCGGCCAGACATGCCAGCTCACCACTGACACGGCCGGAGCCAGTCGCCGTGCCGGGGTGAGACAACCCCCCTTTCGAACCGGACACTTCACCGGGCCGCCCAGGGGCGGGCGGTCCACCGGACGAGAGGGACCGACTCATGAGTTCTGTGCTGCGCCCGGCGGTCCCGGGCCACGATCCGTCACCGGCCGGCTACCGGCCCGTCTCCTCGCACCTGGCCATCGCACCGCCCGTGAGCGTGGTGATCCCGGCCATGAACGAGGCGGAGAACCTTCCGTACGTCTTCAAGACCCTGCCGGACTGGATCCACGAGGTGGTCCTGGTGGACGGCAACTCCACCGACGGCACCGTCGAGGTGGCCCGTGAGCTGTGGCCCGAGGTGAAGGTCGTGCGCCAGCGCGGCAAGGGCAAGGGGGATGCCCTGATCACCGGGTTCGAGGCGGCCACCGGCGACATCATCGTCATGGTCGACGCGGACGGCTCCGCCGACGGCAACGAGATCCTGAGCTATGTCTCCGCCCTGGTCTCGGGCGCGGACTTCGCGAAGGGCTCGCGGTTCGCCAACGGCGGCGGCACCGACGACATGACGCTCATCCGCAAGCTGGGCAACTGGGCGCTGTGCACGGCCGTCAACCGCAAGTTCGGCGCCCGCTACACCGACCTCTGCTACGGCTACAACGCGTTCTGGCGGCACTGCCTGGACAAGATCGACCTCGACTGCACCGGCTTCGAGGTGGAGACCCTGATGAACATCCGGGTCGTCAAGGCCGGGCTGAAGGTGCAGGAGATACCGAGCCACGAGTACCTCCGCATCCACGGCACCAGCAATCTGCGGGCCGTGCGCGACGGGCTGCGGGTGCTGCGGGTCATCCTCGGGGAGCGCTCCAACCGGCGTGCGCTGCGCCGCCGCAGCGCCGCCGCGCACTCCCCCGTGCTCACCTCGGTCGGCTCGCGCTCCACGGTCCGGGGAGAGACGTCTTGAGCGGTCCCGGCGTCTCCGTCGTGATCTGCGTCTACACCGAGGACCGCTGGGAGGACATCCTCGCCGCGGTCGCCTCGGTGCGGGCGCAGGGGTACCCGGCCCTGGAGACCCTGCTGGTCGTCGACCACAACCAGGCGCTCCTGGACCGGCTGGCCAAGGAGTACAAGGAGACGCCCGAGGTACGGGTGCTGGCCAACGCGGGCCCGCGCGGCCTGTCGGCCGGCCGCAACACGGGGATCGCGGCCTCCCGCGGGGAGGTCGTCGCGTTCCTCGACGACGACGCCGTGGCCGAGCGGGACTGGCTGAAGTACTTCGCGGAAGGGTACGACGATCCGCGGGTCATGGCCGTCGGCGGGCGCACCGAGCCGATCTGGGCGTCCGGCCGCCGCCCGGACTGGTTCCCGGAGGAGTTCGACTGGGTGGTGGGCTGCACCTACCGGGGCCTGCCCGGCGGCCGGACGAAGGTGCGCAACGTCCTCGGCGGCAACGCCTCGTTCCGCCGTACGGCCTTCGACGTCGCGGGCGGTTTCGCGACCGGCATCGGCCGCGACGGCGACCGGCTGCCGCTGGGCTGCGAGGAGACGGAGCTGTGCATCCGGCTCACCCGGGCCCGGCCGGACGCGGTGCTGCTGATCGACGACCGCGCGGTCATCCACCACCGGGTGCCCGGGCCGCGGGAGCGCTTCCGGTACTTCCGCACCCGCACCTACGCGGAGGGCCTGTCGAAGGCCCTCGTGGCCCGCAGTGTGGGCGCGGACAAGGGGCTGGAGTCCGAACGCCGGTACACCACCCGGGTCCTGCCGGCCGGGGTGGCGCGCGGCCTGCGGGACGCGCTGCTCGCCCGGCCGGGGGGCGCGGGGCGGGCGGGCGCGATCGTGGCGGGGGTGCTGACGGCGGCCGGTGGGTACGTCGTCGGGAGTGTCCGCGTGCGCCGGGGCGGCGCCACGTACGCGGTGGCCGGGATCGAGGGATCGCCGGGCGCCGAAGGGGGGACGGGATGAGCGATACGCCGGTGCCGATCCTGATGTACCACGCCGTCTCCACCGCGCCGAACGACGCGACCCGCGAGCTGTCGGTGGCGCCGGAGGCGTTCGCCGAGCAGATGGCCCTGATCGGCGACCTGGGGCTGACGCCGGTGCGGACGGCGGAGCTCGCCGAGCACTGGCGCTCCGGGAAGCCGCTGCCCGAGCGGCCGGTGCTGATCACCTTCGACGACGGCTACGCGGGCGTGCACCGGCACGCCCTGCCCGTGCTGCGCGCCCACGGCTTCACGGCCACGGTGTTCGTCTCCACGGGCTGGCTGAAGGGCCCGCACGACGTGGGCGGCGGCCTGGACACCATGCTGGACTGGGAGCAGGTACGCGAACTGGCCGCCGCCGGCGTGGAGATCGGCGGCCACAGCCACACCCATCCGCAGCTGGACCAGCTCCCCGACGACCGGCTGCGCTCGGAGCTGATCCTGTGCCGGGAGATCGTCTCCGACCAGCTGGGCACGGCTCCCGTCTCGTTCGCCTATCCGTACGGCTACTCCAGCCGCAGGGTGCGCGAGGCGGTGCGGGAGACCGGGTACGCCCAGGCGCTCGCCGTCAACAACGGCCTCGCCCGACGCCGGCAGGGCCCGTACCGGCTCACCCGGCTCACCGTGCGCCGCACCACGGGTGTCGAGGAGTTCGGGCGGCTGGTCGAGGGCCGTGCCGTCGTCCGTACGTTCGCCAGGGACCGTGCCCTGACCAAGGGGTACGCCGTGGTCCGCAGAGCCCGTCAGGTCCGCCGGAAGGCCATCCGTACCCGTGTCTGACACGACGACCACCACCGAGCCCGCCCCCGCCGACGCGACGGCGCCCGAAAAGCCGGGGCGCCGCCTTCGCCTGCCCGGCCTGGGCAGGTCCTCCGGCGGCGGCAGCCAGCTGTTCCGCAACGCCTACGCCCTGATGATCAACACCGGGGTGTCGGCGGTGCTGGGGCTGGGCTTCTGGCTGGCCGCCGCCCGCTACTACTCCGAGTCCGCCGTCGGCCAGGGGTCGGCGGCGATCGCCGCGATGAAGTTCCTCGCCGGGCTGACGGCGGTGGCGCTGACCGGGGCGCTGGCCCGGTTCATCCCGGTGGCCGGGCGGACGACGGGCCGTCTGATCTTCCGTACGTACGCGGGAAGCTGTGTGGTGGTGGCGCTGGCCGCCGGGGTGTTCCTGCTGACGCTGGACCTGTGGGGGCCGTCGTACCGCTTCCTGCAGGGCCCGTTGAACGGGCTGTTCTTCGTCCTGGCGGTCGTCGCCTGGAATCTGCTCACCCTGCAGGACGGGGTGCTGACCGGGCTGCGCAGCGCGGTGTGGGTGCCCGTCGGCAACACCGTGTTCTCGGCGGTGAAGCTGGGTCTGCTGGTGGCGTTCGCGGTGGCGATCCCGACCGCCGGTGTCTTCGTGTCGTGGGTGGCGGCGATCGCGGTGTCGGTGCTGCCGCTGGGCTGGCTGGTGTTCCGCCGGCTGGTGCCCCGGCACATGGCGGCGACCGAGGAGCACGCGCGGCCGCCGTCGCTGCGGGAGGTCGGCCGGTTCCTGGCCGGGGACTACACCGGCTCCCTGTTCTCCCTCGCCGTCGTCTACCTCATCCCGGTGATCGTGGCGGCCCGGGTCTCCGCCGAGGACAACGCGTACTTCTACATCACCGCCACCATCGGCGGGACGGTGAACCTGCTCGCCATCAACATGGGCGCCTCGCTGACCGTGGAGGGCTCGCACGCGCCGGGGCGGCTGGCCGGCGACACCCGTGCGGCGCTGATCCGCATGGCCCGCATCATGGTGCCGGTCTCGGCGGTGCTGTTCTTCGGGGCGCCCTGGATCCTGGGCGTGTTCGGCGCGGGCTACGCGGACGCGGCGACCCCGCTGCTGCGCTGGTTCGCGGTGGGCGGGCTGCTGCGGGTCGTCATGGAGACGTACTTCGCGGTGCTGCGCGCGCAGAGCCGTACCGCGGGACTGGCCTGGCTGCAGGGGCTGTTGTGCGCCCTGGTGCTCGGTCTGACGCTGCTCCTGCTGCCCCGGATGGGGCTGACGGGCGCCGGTGTCGCCGAGATCGCGGCGCTCTCGGTGATCGTCGCGATCGCCGCGCCCCGGCTGTACCGGACGGTGCGGGGCTCCGGGGCGGGGGTCCCCGAGGACGCGGCCCCCGACGGCGATCTGGCCGATCTGGGGGCGCGCGAGACGTCCACGGGGGCGCGCAAGGGCTGGGCGCTGGACAGCGACACCCTCGCGCTCGGCATCCATGTCGACTTCGACCATCTGGAACGCCGGCCCGACGTCCGGCCCGGACCGGGCACCCCGCCCACGGGCACCCCGCGGATCCGCCCGGAGCACCGGCCCACCTGGGCGCGTGCGGCGGAGGCGGGGCTGCCCCTGGAATCCGGGCGGGAGCCGGGCGCGGAGGCGTCGGCGGGTCCCGCCGAGGTGGACGCGCCGTTCGAGGACGCCTTCGACGCGGGCAAGGGCGAGGTGACGGCCGCCGTGGAGGAACCCGAAGCGGCACCCGAGGAGGCCGTACTCGAGGAGTCCGTACCCGGGGAGTCCGTACGACGGCCCGCCGCGGCCGGGCGGCGGAGGCTGCTGCCGCCGACCCGGGTCGGTGTCGTGCTGGGCTGTCTGCTGGTCGCGGCGCTGCTGCTGTACTGGGTGCCCGCGCTGCGGCTCGGCGAGAGCGACCTGGACGGCATGGGCGGGCTCGGGCTGATCTCGGTGCTGCCGCCGCCGACGCTGCTGGGCGCGGCCCTGCTGACCGTGGTGTTCGCCTCGCTGCTGTGGCTGAACCGCGAGCACCGGGCGCTGCTGCTGGTCACGCTGCTCGCGACGGTCGTGTCGCTGCACGCCCTGCCCGCGCTGATCGAGACCGAGCCGCGGTTCGCGACGGCCTGGCAGCATCTGGGCTTCCTCGACTACATCGACCGCACCGGTTCCGCCGTGCCCGACCTGGACGCGCGCTGGAGCTGGCCGGGCTTCTTCGCGGCGGCCGCGTTCGTCGCGCGGGCCTGCGGGGTCGAGGACCTGACCGAGGTCGTCCGCTGGTGGCCGACGGCCATCCAACTGCTCTATCTCGTACCGATGTTCCTGCTGGTCCGCCATATGCGGGCGAGCTGGCGGGCCAAGTGGACCGGCGTCTGGGTCTTCGTGCTGGCCGGCTGGGTGGGCCAGGACTACTTCTCCCCGCAGGGCTTCACGTATCTGCTGTATCTGGCCTTCGCGGCCGTCCTGCTGGTCTGGTTCCGCGCGCCGCGTGTGATCTGGACCCGGCGCAGGCCCGGTGAGCTGGAGGTGGAGCCGGCGAACCGGCGGCAGCGGGCCGTGCTGCTGGCGGTGGTGATCGGGCTGTTCGCGGCCAGTGTCCCCGCCCACCAGCTGACCCCGTTCGTGATGCTGGGCGTGGTGACGGCGCTGGTGCTGGTCGGCCGGAGCGAACTGCGCGGTCTGCCCGTCCTGTTCGGCGTGATGGTGACCGCGTGGATCGGCTTCCTGGCCGAGCCGTACTGGTCGGGGCACTTCGACGAGCTGTTCGGCGGGGTCGGCGGGGTCGGCGGCAATGTCACCTCCTCCGTCTCCGGCCGGATCGAAGGCGGCAGTTCCACCCACCAGCTCGTGCTGTACGTCCGAGTCCTGCTGGCCGGCGGCGTGATGGCGTTCGCCTGCTGGGGCTGGTGGCGCCGGCGCTTCCACCACTACCGGGAACGCTCGCTGCTCGTCCTGACCTTCGTGCCGTTCCTCGGCTTCGGCATGCAGTCGTACGGCGGTGAGATGGCCCTGCGGGTCTTCATGTTCGCGCTGCCCGGGGCGGCCCTGCTCACCGGGCTGGCGCTCTTCCCGCGCACCGGCGTCACCGCCGAGGAGCGCGAGAAGGACCGGGTGAGCCTCGCCCCGCTGGCCGCGCTCATGGCGGGGCTGGTCCTCATGGGCGGGTTCCTGGTGGCCCGGTGGGGCAACGAGCCGTTCGAGCGGGTGCGGCCCGGCGAGGTCGCCGCCATGGAGTACGTGTACGCCCACGACGATCCGAGTCTGCGGCTGCTGTGGCTGAGCAGCGACCCTGTCGAGGACGTGACGCCCGCGATGCCGTGGGGCGCCCGGGACATGGAGAAGGTCTCCTATCTGCCGACGCAGGCACCGGCCGACCCGGTCCTGGTGTCGGGCCTGGTGAAGGCGCTGAAGGACGCGGGCCCGAACTCGTATCTGATGGTCAACCGGGGGCAGGTGACGTTCCTGCGGCTGGACGTGGGCTACTCGCCGACCTGGGAGACCCGGCTGCTGAAGAACCTGGACGCCAGGCCCGAGCTGAAGCGGGTCTTCGCCAACGCGGACGTCACGATGTACGCGCTGCGCGAGCAGCCGGAGGGTGCGGTGCCGAAGGCCGATCCGGGTCCGATCGGGCCGCAGGTGACATGGACGCCGTGGTCGGTGGTCGGCGGTATCGCGGCGGTCGCGCTGATCGTGCTGCTGGCGGCCCGTGAGATCGTGCGGGTGGCGACGCCGCCGGGTGTGCGGCAGCTGAGCCGGCTGCAGAGCAGTTTCTGGTTCTCGCTGCCGCTGCTGGCGGTGCTGCTGGCCTCGCTCGTACAGAGGTTCTTGACGATCAAGTAGCCGAGGTCGGGTGGTTCGGGTGGCTCACCGTCCGAGCCACCTGACCTCGTAGGCCTGCAGCTCGGTCTTCCTGCCGTCGACCTTCACCGTGGTCCGCCGGTCGAGGGTGTTCACGGCGAGGATCACCTCGTCCGTGGCGAGCACCCGGACTCCGGGCTCGTCCACGGACACCTTCCGGTACCCGGTCCCCGGCGGGAACTCCTCGCCGAACCGCGCGAGCAGGCCGTACATGGGCAGCTTCGCGCCGCCGCGCGCGGTGTCGGTCGGTGTCCACAGACACCCGGCGCAGTCGGTGCCCTTCTCGTTCTCCGGGTTCCAGTAGAAGGCGGAGGTGGTGCCGCCCTCGGCCAGCGCGATCAGCCCGGTGGCGTGCACGGCGACCCGGCGGGCCTCGGACCAGCCCTCGCGTTCGTCGTCGCCGTCGGCGGGTTCGACGTAGTACTCCGCCCACCACAGCGGCAGATCGCCGGTCTGCTCGCGCACCCAGCGGCTGACGTCGGTGAACTTCCCGGTGGCCTCGAACTCGTCGGGCAGCAGCTCGTCGTCGCGGGTGTAGCTGGAGCCGTCCACGACGACGAAGTCGGCGCCGGCCTTGTGCTCGTTCCAGTACCGGAAGGCGTCGACGGTCCGCCGGTCGAGGGCGCCCCACGGGCCCGTCAGGGCCTTGGACGCCTCGTGCGCGCGGGGGTCGACGCTGTCCATCACGAGGTACGGCCCGCCGACCATGATGTCCCGGTCGACCTTCTTCAGCGCCCGGTACACCAGGTTGTACAGCTTCGTGTAGCCCTCGTGGTCCCAGCGGCCCTCGGCGTCGTTCCAGAACCCCTTGAACTCGTTCCAGACGATGAAGTGCCGTACGTCCGGGTAGCGTTTGGCGACGGTCGCGGCGAGCGCCGCGTAGTCGTCGAAGTGCTCCGGGTCGGGCGCGGTCTCCAGGGCGGCCTGGCTCCAGTCGGTGGCGTCGACACCGGGCTCGCCGCCCTTCATCCAGTCCGGCGCGCAGCACAGGGTGACGACCGGGGTGCCGCCGGAGGCGCGGACGAAGTCGATGCGCCGGTCCATCGCCTCGAAGTCGTAACGCCCGCGCACCGGTTCGGGGTTGTCGGCGCCCCAGCCCATGATGTGCTGGATCTGCGGCAGTCCCCCGTCGCCGGCGATCCGGCGCTCGACGCGGGCGACGGCGGCCGGGGCGCCCTCGTCGGCGCTGTGCTGGGTGTGGGTGAACCCCCAGCCGACCTCCGGGTCCTTGGCGTGCGGCGCGGCCGTGGGGGTGCCGTGCACCTTGTCCCCGTCGCGTGTGGTGCCGCCGGTGTCCACCCCGTTGCCCGGCAGTGTGCTGAGGAGGGTCACCAGCAGGGCCAGAGCCGCCGCGCCCACACCGAGCAGCGCGGTGAGCCGCCACCGCCGTGCCCCCGAATTCCACCCATGACGTCCCATCAAGGACAACGGTAACGGGGGTGACCGCCGCCTGGGCAGGTTTCGGCGCCACACGGTTCACCGGCGGCCCGGGACGGGGACGCGACGGGGAAACCGGGTGCACGGCGACCGGCTGTGACGGATCATGGCCGCATGTCTGCGAACCCACACGACGCTCTGCCGATCCGGCTCAACGTCGACGACAGCGACTCGCCGTCCGACGTCGTCGACGCGCTGTTCCTCGGCCGCTTCGCGACGGGCGAGCAGCCGTACGCACACGCGGCGAACATCGACCGCGTCCGGTCCGGGGCGACCCTGCTGCCGCCGGGCGCGCGGGTGCTGCGCGCGGCCCGCGACGACGACCGCAGCGCCACGCTGGCGGAGGGCGACGGCTGGACCCTGCTGATCTCCCGCTGGAACCGCGGCGCCGATGTCACCGTGACCGCCACCAGCGAGGAACTGGCGGCGCGTGTGCTGGGCGAGGCGACGGACGGCGCGGCCGACGAGCCCGAACCGCAGCCGGAGAACGTGACCATGGGCTTCTGGTACGTCTCCCCCCGGCGCGGCCCGCACCGCACGACCCGGCAGATCTCGGCGGGCACCTGGGAGGAGGTGCGGCCCAACTACACGGCGCCGGTGGCGGACGCGATGGACCGGCTGATGAAGACGACACCGGAGGACATCGCGGGCCGGCTCCTGCTGCTGCACGGCCCGCCCGGCACCGGCAAGACGTCGGCGCTGCGGACGCTGGCCCGCTCGTGGCGCGACTGGTGCCAGGTGGACTGCGTGCTGGACCCCGAGCGGCTGTTCGGCGACGTCGGGTATCTGATGGACATCGCGATCGGCGAGGACGACTCCACCGGCAAGGGCCGCTGGCGGCTGCTGCTCCTGGAGGACTGCGACGCACTGATCCGGGGCGAGGCCAAGCACACGGCGGGCCAGGCGCTGTCGCGGCTGCTGAACCTCACCGACGGCCTCCTCGGCCAGGGCCGCAACGTCCTGGTCGGCGTCACCACCAACGAGGACCTGGAGCGGCTGCACCCGGCCGTGGTCCGCCCGGGACGCTGTCTGGCCCGGATCGAGGTGGGGCCGCTGACCCGTTCGGAGGCGATCGGCTGGCTCGGCACGGACGAGGGCGTGGGCCGCGACGGCGCCACCCTGGCGGAGCTGTACGCACTGAAGCGGGGCACCTCGCCGACATCGCTGCCGGACCCGCGGGACGGCGCGGACGCCGGGCTGTACCTGTAGGTGTTTTAGTGGACGTATGACCCTGTTCGTCGGCACCTCGGGGTGGCAGTACCGGGACTGGCGGGACGTCCTGTACCCGGCGGACGTGCCCATGCGGCGCTGGCTGGAGGAGTACACGGCCCACTTCGCCACGGTCGAGCTCAACAACGCCTTCTACCGGCTCCCGTCACGCGAGAACTTCGAGGCGTGGCGGGAGCGGGTGCCCGGCGACTTCGTGGTCGCGGTGAAGGCGAGCCGCTATCTGACCCACATCAAACGGCTGCGGGATCCCGAGGAGCCGGTGCACCGCCTGATGACCCACGCCGAGGGCCTCGGCGACCGGCTGGGCCCGGTCCTGCTGCAGCTGCCGCCGACGCTGCGGGCGGACACCGGGCTGCTGGACGCCTGCCTGGCCTGCTTCCCGGCCGGCGTCCGGGTCGCCGTCGAGCCCCGGCACGACAGCTGGTGGACGTCCGGGACGCGGGACGTCCTTCAGGCCCGGGGCGCCGCCCTGTGCTGGGCCGACGTGCAGTCCCGCCCGGTGACGCCGCTGTGGCGCACGGCCGGCTGGGGGTACGTCCGCTTCCATGTGGGCCGCGCCCGGCACTGGCCGCACTACGGCCGGCAGGCGCTGGAGACCTGGGTGCGGCGCATCGCCGGCACCTGGGCGGCGGACGAGGACGTGTACGCGTACTTCAACAACGACCCGACGGGCGCGGCGGTCGAGGACGCCATGACGTTCGCGCGGGCGGCGCGCAGGGCGGGCCGCGAGCCGACCCGCACACCGGAACGCCTGCCGGGCCCGGCCGAGAAGGCGGCTCAGTCCTCGTAGGCCGCCCGCAGCGCGTCCCGTACGGTCTCCAGCGCCGCGTCCTCGTCCAGGCCGAGCCGGCGGACCCGCTCCGCGTAGACCTGGGCGGCCGACGCCGCCTCCCGTTCCGCGGCCGAGCCGGCGGCGGCGATGAAGGTGCCGTTGCGGCCCCGCGTCTCGATCACCCCGTCGCTCTCCAGGGCCCGGTACGCCTTGGCGACGGTGTTGGCCGCCAGGCCCAGCGACTGGGCGAGCCCGCGCACGGTCGGCAGCCGGTAGCCCACCGGCAGCACCCCCGACCGTGCCTGCTCGGAGATCTGCGCCCGCACCTGCTCGTACGGCGCGACGGCACTGTCGTCGATGTGGATCTTCAAGGTCACAGGCCGATTCTCCCGTACCCGCCGGAAAATGAGAGGCACCCCCGGCGGTTCCCCGTCTAGCCTGCGCGCCATGACCGTGATCGTGCGCGACCTGCGCGGCGAAGACCCCGACGACGTCGAGCGGTTCGTCCACTGCCGCCGCCTCGGCCTTCCGTACATGCTGTGGGACGCGGACGCGGTCCGCCACCACCGGACGCACACCCACCCCGACGCCCACTACCGGTCCCTGGTGGCGGAGGAGGACGGCGAGACGATCGGCACGGCCCAGACCGGACTCGCGTACGACAGCCCGGAGCCGGGCCAGGGCTACCTCAACGTCTACGTACGGCCGGACCGCACGGGGCGCGGCGCGGGCCGGCTGCTGGTGCGGGCCGCCGAGGAGCATCTGGCCGCACGGGGTGCGACCCGGCTGTTCTCCTGGGTCCTCGACGAGCCCGGGCATCGCGCGTTCGCCGAGCGCCGCGGCTACCGGCCCAGCCGTTCCTCCCACTTCCTGCGCCTGGACCTGGCCGGGGCGGCGCTCCCCCCGCTCCAGGACCCGCCGCCCGGTGTCGAGCTGCGCACCGCCGCGGACTTCGCGGACGACCCGCGCCCGCTGTTCCTGCTGGACACCGAGGCCACGTCGGACGAACCGAGCGACGTCCAGGCCGAGTTGACCGACTACGAGGCCTGGCTGCGGGAGACCTGGCAGCACCCCCTCCTCGACCTGGACCTCACCACGGTCGCCGTGGCCGACGGCCGCCCCGTCGCCTTCAGCGTCGCGCACACGGACCGCGCCACGCGCTACGCGACGGCCATGACCGGCACGGCACGCGCCCATCGCGGCCGGGGCCTGGCCAAGCTGGCCAAGACCCACTCCCTGCACCGCGCCCGCGCCGCGGGGTACACGGAGGCTCTGACCGGCAACGACAGCGACAACGCGCCCATGCTGGCGATCAACCGCCGGCTCGGCTACGAGATCTGTGCGACGGAGGTGCGGCATGTCCGCGAACTCGGCTGACCGGCCCGCCCGGCTGGACGTGGTGCTCGTCAAGGGCGGGCGTACGAAGATCCGTTACGCGGCGGAGCTGCTGGACGACGACGGTGTCCGCGTCGCCGTCCGCGCCCCGTGGGCGGGCTCCGGGGTGCGTGACTTCGGCTTCGTGCGCTTCGAGCCGGGTGACGTCTTCACCGAGTACTACTGGCGGGACCGCTGGTACTCGGTGAAGGAGGTCCGCGCCGCGTCGGGCGCCCGCAAGGGCTGGTACTGCGACGTGACCCGCCCGGCCGCGCTGTCCGGCGGTGAGCTGGTCGTGGAGGACCTCGACCTGGACCTGTGGTGCTCGGCCGACGGGACGCAGGTGCGCCGGCTCGACGAGGACGAGTTCGCCGAGAGCGGTCTGGCCGAGGCCGACCCCGGGGCCGCCGCCGCGGCGGTCGCCGCCCTGGACGAGCTGGAGGCGCGCGCGAGGGGCGAGGGCGGCCTGGAGTCGCTCCTGCGGTAGGTCACCGCGGAACGGCGACGACCGCGTACCGCTGGTCGGTGACGGTCCTCCCCCACAGCCGGGCGTCGTCCGACAGCTGCTCCACACGGACGTCCCCGCGAGCGGGGCGAGCAGGCCGGTGAGCCGGTCCGCCGGGATGCCGGCCGGGCTCACCGTGCCCCACACGCCCTCCACCAGCACCAGCCGTCCCCCCGGCCGCAGCAGCCCCACCCAGTGCCGCAGCACACGCGCGGGGTCCGGGAGCGTCCACAGGACGTGCCGGACGAGCACGGCGTCGAACCGGTCCTCGCCGACCGGGGGCGCCGCCGCGTCACCGACGAGGAACACGGCGTCACGCCCGGCGAGCTTGGCGCGGGCGCGCTCCACCATCGCCGGCGACAGGTCCACCCCCGTCACCCGGTGTCCCTGCTCGGACGCGAGCAGCGACAGACTGCCGGTGCCGCAGCCGATGTCGAGGACGTCGCCGGGGCGCGCGGGCAGCCAGGAGCGCAGCCGGTCCGCCCAGGCCTGCCGCACCTCGGGGTCGCGCAGGCCGTGGTCGGGCTCGTCGTCGAAGGTGGGCGCGGCGGCGTCCCAGTCCGTGTACGCACTGCTCAGAGACTGTTCACCGTTCGTCATGGGCCCATCGTGACACCCGCCACTGACAACGGGATTCGTGACGGCCGCCACTGACAGGACCTGCGGCGATGAGGAACTCTCCCCGGACGCGTCTACCTCCGTGCCAACGCGGAACACGGTAGGCACTGCGCCGAAGGAGGCAGCCATGCGCCGGACAACCGTGCAGAAGCCCCTGAAGAAGTCGGATGCACGCAGGGTTCGCGAGGAGGCGGATCAGTCCCCGTGGGGACGACCCGAGATCCGCAAGGACATCGCCCGCACCTGGTGGCCGGAAGGCTGAGACGCCGCGCCGCCGCCGTGCCGGACCGGATCAGCCGAGCCGCTTGCGATAGTGCAGGCGGTCGTAGGGCCCGCTCACGCGCCGCTCGACGACCTCGTACCCGTACTTCGGGTAGATCTTCTGGTTCTCCCACATCATCGCGTTCGTATGGAGCCTGACCTCCGGCAGACGAAGCGCACGCGCGTGTGCCTCCACGAACCGCAGCAGCCGTCCCCCGACGCCCTGTCCCTGGGCGCCGGGGTGCACGGCGACGGTGTCCAGGTACAGATGGTCGGGGTGCGCCTCGATCACCACGAGCCCGGTCACGGGCCGCCCCGTCACATACACCTTCCCCGCCGCCACGTCCGCCGCGTGGTCGGCCTCCATGGGCACGGGGACCACCCCGATGCGCTCGATGTACGGCGTGAACGCCGCGTCGATCACGGCCTTCACGGCCGGGACGTCGGCGGCGGTGGCCGGCCGGATCAGCTCGCTCGTCATGGGACGACGGTAGCTACCTGATCCCAGGCTGAGCGCTTCCTTAAGGCGACCCTAAAGATCGCCATCAGCCCTCTCCGGCAGGCGATTTCGGCGTTCATCCGGGCTAACTTCTGATCGCCCCCACGGGATTCACCCCTGCACCAGGCCCACGAGGAGATCAGCCATGCCCGCACGCCGCAAGGCCGCCGCAGTCGCCGCGCTCGGTCTGACGCCGCTCGCCCTGACCGCTCTCGCCGCCGCGCCCGCCTCGGCGCACGGTTCGCTGGGGGACCCGGTCAGCCGGGTCTCGCAGTGCTACGCGGAGGGCCCGGAGAGCCCGAAGTCCGCCGCGTGCAAGGCGGCCGTCGCGGCCGGCGGCACCCAGGCCCTGTACGACTGGAACGGCATCCGCATCGGCGACGCGGGCGGCCGGCACCAGGAGCTGATCCCGGACGGGAAGCTGTGCAGCGCGAACAACGCGGAGTTCAAGGGCCTCGACCTGGCCCGCTCGGACTGGCCGGCGACGAGCGTGAGCAGCGGCTCGCACACCTTCAAGTACCGGGTCACCGCCCCGCACAAGGGCACCTTCAAGGTGTACGTCACCAAGCCCGGCTACGACCCGTCGAAGCCGCTGGCCTGGGGTGACCTGGATCTGGCGAACCCGGTGGCGACCGCCACCGACCCGGCGGCCGAGGGCGGCTTCTACACCTTCTCCGGCCGGCTCCCGGAGCGGTCCGGCAAGCAGATGCTGTACACGGTCTGGCAGCGCTCGGACAGCCCGGAGGCGTTCTACTCCTGCTCGGACGTGACCTTCGGCGGCGGTTCCCACCAGGCTCCGGAGGCGCCGGCCTCGCAGGAGCCGGCTGCCCCGAGCGCCTCCGCGCCCTCCGAGGAGCAGATCGAGGCGGGTACGGAGAAGTCGACGGTCGAGCACGGCGGCCACGGCGACCAGGACGCGCGGACGTCGGCGGAGCCGGCCGCGGCCGATCCGACGCCCGCCGCCCAGGCCAACCAGCCGAAGGCGGCCTCCGCCGGGGAGAACCTGGCGGAGACGGGAGGGGACGCCTCCACCGGGTATCTGGCGGTGGGCGGCGCGGCCACGCTGGCCCTCGGGTCGGCGGTCCTGTTCGCGTCGGTGCGCCGACGGGCGGCGGGCGGCGCCCGGCGCTGATCCCTCGGGTTCCGGGGCCTGAACGGCGGCTCAGGCCGGTCAGGCCCCGGCGGTGTGTCCGCGGTCAGCCGCTCAACTGATCGCGGACGCGCAGGTCGTGGGGGTGGCGCGGGCCGGGTCGAGCGCGTTGGCCACCTCGTGGAAGGCCATCCGGTCGGTCAGGCCCACCAGGGCGTGTTCGGACAGGTCGAGGACGCACTTGTCCTGGATGAGGACGTTCTTGACCGAGGAGCCGGACAGGAACTGGGTGCGGTACGGGGTGACCACCTCGTCGTACTTGGTGGCTATGACGGTGTAGCGGACTCCGGGGACGGTGTCGCCGCCCGCGTTGAGCCGCTTCATGAAGTCGGACCCGGCGACCTGCTGGGCGAGGGCGGGGGTGGCGGCGTTCAGGAGGTCGCCGGCGCCGGGGAAGTACGGCAGCAGGTTGGCGAGCCCGGACAGGGTGGTGCCGTGGTTGTTGGGCGCGATGCCGACGAGGGCGTTCACCTTGGGGGCGCCGCCGAGGAACTTGAGGTAGTAGCGGGGCATCATGCCGCCCTGCGAGTGGCCGACGAGGTCGGCCTTGCCGGCGCCGGTGGCGGCGAGCACCTTGTCGACGAAGGCGGAGAGCTGTTCGGCGGACTTGTCGATGGGGCCGAGGGCGTGGAAGAACGGCACGCCCGGCAGCTGGCCGTAGTCCAGGGAGAAGACGCAGTAGCCCCGGTCGGTCAGATACGGCGCGAGAAACAGCCAGTTGTCCACGGAGTTGGCGAACGTTCCGTGCACGAGGACGACGGGGCGGGGGTGGGCGGTGGAGGGCTTGCAGGAGTAGTCGTTCCAGCCGCTGCTGGGTGCTGCCGCCGTCGGGGCGGCCTGGGCGGCGGTGGCGGGGACGACGGCGACCGCGGCGGTCAGCAGCAGCGCGGCCAGCGGTCTGAGCACTCGTTTCCAGGGCAGCATCGGGTGATCTCCTCGCGACTCAGGGGAGGTGCGACGGCCTTACGCCCTGTGATCCGGATCACGAAGGATGCTGTTCACTCGTCAAGTTACGGGCGAGTAGCAGCCGGTGGGAAGTTACGCGTCGGTAAAAACTTCCAGCGGTAACCGCGGTATCTGATAACGCCCCTGACAGGACGTCACCAACTGGGACGGACCGGACCATGCACGGCGATCCGCGCCAGCCCGTGCAGCAGGGCCCGCAGGCCGTCCTCGCCCAGCACCTCGCCCCAGGCCCCCACGACCTCCGCCGCCGCCGCCTCGGCGGCTCGGGTGCAGGCCCATCCCCGCTCGGTGAGCACGACCAGCCGGGCGCGCGCGTCCCCGGGGTGCGGCCGGCGCTCGGCGTACCCCTTGCGCACGATCTCGTCGACCAGCTGGCTCGCGGCCTGCTTGGTGACCCCGAGATGGGTGGCGAGCTCGGTGACCGTGGCGCCGTCCGGGGCGAGCCGGGCGAACGCGAACCCGTGCGCGGGCCGCACCCCGTCGAACCCCCGGCCGACCACGCCGTCATGGATGCGCCGGGTGAGGTCGCCGGCGGCGGAGAGCAGGGCGGCGGACAGGGCCATGGCGTCGGAGTTCTGCACACGGGCATTGAAACACCCTTGACCAATCGGTCAAGCAGCTTGACCATATGACGTATGGTCAAGCTGCTTGACCATCGAGAACCGACGAGAACCACCGAGGACCATCGCCAAGGAGTCACCCATGCCTGTCGTCCGTCCGTCCGAAGCCGTGGTGCACGAGATGCACGGCGCCCGTTTCGTCTCGTACGCCACCCCGCTCACCGGGAGCCGGGAGCTGTGCGCCTGGCGCGGCGAGGTGCCGGCCGGCACCCGCGCGCCCGCGCACACCGTCAGCAAGGAGGAGATCCTGCACATCCTCGACGGCGGTCTGCGCGTCACCCTCGACGGGGAGACGACCGACGTCACCGCGGGCGACACGCTCATCGTCAACGCCGGCGCCACCCTGACCGTCGAGAACCCGGGCACACGTCCGGCGATCACCTGGGTGACCACGCTCGTCGGCCTGGAGGCGGAACTCGCGGACGGGACGCGTATCGCTCCCCCGTGGGCCCGCTGAGGTTCAGGCCTCCTCCGGGAGGCCGGCCGACGCTGTCATCCCGCGCTCCCCGGGCTCTGGTGCCACAACTTCCGCCCTCCGGCGGGCCCTTCGCCCGCGGGACGCAGATCGGCCCAGGGGTGCATCTCGTACCCCGTGGACATACGGATGGTCCGCTGCCGCTCCATCTGGTCCTGGGCCGCGGAGCCGGCCGGCGCGGGCGTCCCCTCGGACCCGGCGAGCCGGCGCCGCGCCGCTCCCTCGCCGTCGGAACCGTCCACGGGGCCGCCGCCCCCGGCCAGCCGGGCGGCGACGCCCTCCAGGCCCTCGCTCCGGCGCACCTCCAGCAGGTCCGCGAGGTTCCAGGCGGCGGAGCCCACGACGCTGAGGCTGCGCGGCCCGCGCCGCTGCACGACGCCCCGCACCAGCAGCAGCCAGGAGTGGAAGACGGTGTGGGCGCAGGCGTCGTGCGAGTCGTCGAAGAAGGCGAGGTCGACCAGGCCCGTCCCGTCGTCGAGCGTACTGAAGATGACCCGCTTGCCGGACCGGATCGGCGGGGTCTGGGTGGCCGCCTTGGCGCCCGCGACCAGCACGGTCTCCCCGTGCCGCGCCTCCCGCAGCCGGCGTGCGCCGATCACGCCCAGCTCCTGGAGGAACTCCCGGTGGTCGTCCATGAGATTGCGCGAGGCGTCCATCGACAGCACCCCCAGCTCGGCGCTGAGCCGCTCCTCGGAGGTCAGGTCGGGCAGTCCGGCGGCGGCCGTACGCCGTCCGCCGGCCAGTGGGAGCTGGTCCCCGCCGCCGCCCCGGGCGCCCCGGTGCAGTTCGGTCAGATGCAGTTGCAGGTCCCGCCGGTTGGCGCCGAACGCGTCCAGCGCGCCGACCTGGGCGAGCCGCTGGGCGAGCGGACGGCTGGGCCGGGCCCGTTCCCAGAAGTCGAGCAGGGAGGCGTACGGCTGCCCGGCCGCGATCCGGGCCGCCTCGGCCTCGCTGATGCCGTACACATCGGAAAGGGCGAGCCGCAGTCCCCAGGTGCCGCCGGACTTCCCCGATCCGGACACCAGTTCGATCTGATGGGCGACGCCCGAGACGTTCACGTCCAGCGGCAGGATCGGCACCCCGCGCCGCCGCGCGTCCGCGAGCAGCAGCCGCTTCGGGTACATCCCGGGATCATGGGTGAGCAGCCCGGCGTAGAAGGCGGCCGGGTGATGGGCCTTCAGCCAGGCCGACTGGTAGGTCGGCACGGCGAACGCGACCGCGTGCGCCTTGCAGAAGCCGTACGAGCCGAAGGCCTCGACGATCTCCCAGGTCCGCCCGATGGTCTCCGCGTCGTACCCCTTGGCCGCCGCGTGCTGGGCGAACCACACCCGGATCCGCGCCTGCGACTCCGGGTCGGAGAGCCCGCGCCGCACCCGGTCGGCCTCGTCCCGTCCGCAGCCGGTCATGAGGTGCACGATGTCGATGATCTGCTCGTGGAAGACGACGACCCCGTACGTGTCGCGCAGTGGCTCGGCCAGGTCGGGGTGCGGGTGGCGCACCGGCGCCCGCCCGTGCCGGGCCTCGATGAACGGCCGCACCATGTCGGCGGCGACCGGTCCTGGCCGGAACAGCGAGATGTCCACGACGAGGTCGTGGAAGGTGGCCGGCTGGAGCCGTCCGACCAGGTCCCGCTGGCCCGGCGACTCGATCTGGAAGCAGCCGAGCGTCTCGGTGGACCGGATCAGCCCGTAGGTCGCCGGGTCGCCGTCGGGCACCCCGTCCAGGTCGATCCGCTCGCCCGTGGCCCGTTCCACCTCGGCGACCGCGTGCGCCATCGCGGACTGCATCCGCACCCCGAGGACGTCGAGCTTGAGCAGCCCGAGGTCCTCCACGTCCTCCTTGTCGAACTGGGACATGGGCAGGTTCTCGCCGCTGGTCGGCACGACGGGCGTCCGGGCGTGCAGGGTCGCGTCGGACAGGAGCACCCCGCACGGGTGCATGGCGATGCCGCGCGGCAGGGCGTCCAGCGCCTCCACCAGCTCCCACAGCCTGCCGTACCGTTCCCGCTCCCCGGCCAGCCGGCGCAGCTCGGGCAGTTCGTCCAGGGCCGCGCGGGCGTCCCGGGCCCGGATGTGCGGGAAGGACTTGGCGATGCGGTCGATGTCGGCCGGGTCCATCGACAGGGCCGCACCCACGTCCCGGATGGCGTGCCGCACCCGGTAGGTCTCCGGCATGGAGACGGTCGCGACCCGCTCGCTCCCGAACCGGTCGATGATCGCGCGGTAGACCTCCAACCGCCGTGCGGACTCCACGTCGATGTCGATGTCCGGCAGCACCAGCCGCCGTTTGGACAGGAAGCGCTCCATCAGCAGCCCGTGCTCGACGGGGTCGGCGTGCGCGATGCCGAGCAGATGGTTGACGAGGGAGCCCGCGCCGGACCCCCGGGCGGCCACCCGGATGCCCATGGCGCGTACGTCGTCGACGACCTGGGCGACCGTCAGGAAGTAGGAGGCGAAGCCGTGGTGGGCGATGATGTCCAGCTCGTGGTGCATCCGCTCCCAGTACGCCCGCCGCCCGTCGTAGCCGCGCCGCACCATTCCGGCCACCGCACGGGAGGCGAGCGCCCGCTGGGCGGTGCGCCGGCCGGCGCCGACGAGATACGGCTCGGGGAAGTGAACGGTGCCGATGCCGAGGTCGTCCTCGGGGTCGACGCGGCACTCGGCGGCGGTCGCCGCGGTCTGCTCCAGCAGCCGGCGCGCGGTGTCGGGACGGAAGCCCGCCGCCTCCACGATCCGCTCGGCGGCCCGCTCCATCTCCTCGGGGCCCTTGAGCCAGGCCTGACCGGAGTCCCGTTCCCCGAGGGCGTCGACGGGCACGAGCCGGCGCGCGGCGTCCAGCACGTCGGCGACCGGCCCTAGACCGGGATCGGCGTACCGCACGGCGTTGCTCAGCACCGGCCGGATCCGCTGCTCGGCGGCGAAGCCCACGGTGCGGGCGGCGAGCCGCAGTGACCCCGGGCCGGTGCCCTGCCGTCCGTGCCACACGGCCTCCAGCCGCAGGGCGTCGCCGTAGACCTCCCGCCAGGGGGCGAGCAGCCGGGCCGCCCGGTCTGGGCGTCCGGCGGCGAGCGCGCGGACCACGTCGGAGGCGGGGCCGAGCAGGACGGTCAGCCCGTCGCCCTGGTTGTCGGCGCGGGGCAGCAGGGGCGGGCCGTCGCCGCGGTGGGCGGCGGAGACGAGCCGGCACAGGTCGGCCCAGCCGCGGGCCCCGTCCCGGGCGAGGAAGGTGACGCGCTGCGCGGGCTCGTCGACGAACGCGCCGCCGCGTACCGGGGTCCGCCGGCGCCCCGGCGTCTCCTCGCGCGGCGCGGACTCCTCCACCGCCAGCTCGACGCCGTACAGCGGGCGTACGCCGGCCGCGGCGCAGGCCTTGGTGAAGCGGACGGCGCCGGAGAGCGAGTCGCGGTCGGTGAGGGCCAGGGCGTCCATGCCCCGCTCGGCGGCCCGCTCGGCCAGCCGCTCCGGGTGGGAGGCGCCGTGCCGCAGGGAGAACCCGGAGACGGTGTGCAGATGCGTGAAGCCCGACACACGCACCTCCCTGGCGGGCCCGAGATCGACCCTCGAACATCAGTTCCCTACTCCCTCACCATAAACCATCTCCACACCCTTATCGAACACCCGTACGACACTCATTCGGTCCTCCCCCACCTGCGCGGACACCCCTCCCCCCGGAGCGTTGAGGCATGACGCAGCCCAGCCCCTTCCTCGCCGAGGTGAAGGAGGCCGTCACCCCCCGGGCCACCCTGCTCGTGGCCGGTGTGCTCGCCCTCAGCCTGCTCTTCATCACCTCGTACGTCGGCGCCCTCCACGACCCGAAGCCCAGGGACGTCCCCGTCGGTGTCGTGGCGCCCCCGGCGGTCGCCGAGCAGACGGTGGACCGGCTGTCCGCGCTGCCCGACGGCCCCCTGGACCCCCGGGCGCTCCCCGACGCGGAGACGGCCCGCGCCCAGATCGTGAACCGCGACATCTACGGCGCCCTGGTGATCGACCCGGCCGGCACCCGGGACACCCTCCTGGTCTCGACGGGGGCCGGGCGGGTGCTGGCCCTCACGCTGGAGACCGTCTTCACCGACCTGGAGCGGACCCAGGACCGCACCCTGCGCACCGTCGACGTGGTCCCGGCCGACCCGCAGGACGCCAACGGGCTCACGTCCTTCTATCTGGTCGTGGGCTGGTGCGTCGGCGGTTATCTCTGCGCGTCGATCATGACGATCAGCTCCGGTGCCCGCAGCCCCACCCCACGGCGCACCCTGATCCGGCTGCTCTCGATGGCCGTCGTCGCCGTCGTCGCGGGGCTCGGCGGCGCGCTGATCGTCGGGCCGATCCTCGGCGCGCTCCCGGGCAGCACCGCCGCGCTGTGGGGCCTGGGCGCCCTGACCGTCTTCGCGGTCGGCGCGGCCACCCTCGCCTTCCAGTCCCTCATCGGCATGGCAGGCATCGGCCTGGCCATCGTGATCGTGGTGATCCTCGGCAACCCGAGCGCGGGCGGCGCCCTCCCGCCCCCGCTGCTCCCCCCGTTCTGGCGGGACATCGGGCCCGCCCTGCCCCCGGGTGCGGGCACCTGGGCGGCCCGCTCGATCGCCTACTTCAAGGGCAACGACTCCACGGGCTCCCTGCTGGTTCTGTCTGCGTGGGCGGTCGGCGGCGTGGTCGTCGCCCTGCTGACGGCGGTGCTGCGGGGCAGGGACCGGGACCGGACGGAGACCGCCGCCGTCCCGTGAGGGGACGACGAAGAGCCCCGCCCCCCGACAGCGGGGGCGGGGCTCTCATGCAGAGGCGTCAGCCGATCTCGGTACCCGTGGCGGAGAGCGCCTCGGTCACCGGCTGGAAGAAGGTCTCGCCGCCGGAGGTGCAGTCACCGCTGCCACCGGAGGTGAGGCCGACCGCCTTGTCGCCGGAGAACAGCGAGCCGCCGCTGTCGCCGGGCTCGGCGCACACGTCGGTCTGGATCAGCCCGTTGACGATGTCGCCGTTGCCGTAGTTCACGGTGGCGTCCAGGCCGGTCACCTTGCCCTCGTGCACCTGGGTGGTCGAACCGCTCCGGGTGACCGCCATGCCCACGGTGGCCTCGGCGGCACCGCTGATGGCCTGCGCGGAACCGTTGTAGAGGTTCACCTCGCTCGGGTGGTCGACGTCGGCCGTGTACTTGACCAGGCCGTAGTCGTTGTCGGGGAAGCTCGAGTCCGCGTTGGTGCCGATCTGCTGGCCGCTGGAGTCGGACCAGGCCGAGATGGACTCGGTGCAGTGCCCGGCCGTCAGGAAGAACGGCTCGCCGCCCTTGACGACGTTGAAGCCGAGCGAGCACCGCCCGCCGCCGCCGGTGATCGCGTCACCGCCCGCGATGAAGGGCTTGAACTCCCCCTTCGAGCGCTTCAGTTCGACCGTGGTGCCCAGTCCGTCGGCCACCTCGGTGAGCTTGGCCCACTCGGCCTTGGAGACCGTGCGGTCGGCGGTGACCACGACCTTGTTGGTGGTCGGGTCCGTCACCCAGGCGGTGCCGGGGATGGTGGCGTCCTGCTTCAGCGTGGTGCGGGCGCTTCTGAGCTCGGCGAGGGAGTTCTGGACGACCCGCGCCTCGGCGCCGGCCGCCTCGACGGCGCCGGCGGCGGCCTCGTCGAGGACGTTCACGACGAGGCTCTTGGCCTGGGCGTCGTAGTAGGTGCCCGCGGCGTCGGCGCCGAGGTCCTTCACAAGGGTCGAGGCGAGCTTTCCGGCCGCGCCGGCCGACAGGGTCTTCGGCGCGGAGGTCTCCGGTGTCTCACTCGCGTTCGCGGACTGCAACGTCACGCCGGCGGCGACCAGTGCGGCGATGCCCGCACCTGCCACGGCGACACGGCGCCTGGGTATGCGTCGGTGCTTCAACTCACGTCCTCCTGTGGGGGGTCGGCCCGAAAGGTTGTGGGGACCTCGTCGGACCGGAAGGCGTACGGCCACGGGGGCGACTCACAACAAAAGCCACACCCGCGCCGGTTGAACAGGCCTCACTATTCCTATGTTCGACAGGAGCACACAAGGTCGACTTCAGGACGGGCACAGAACACACGCACACACCCCCCAAATCTTGACCATGCACAGTCACACTCATGGTCTTCGCTCAGCAAACACCGCGAGCGAGCACGGCATCAGCAGCGGGTGAGGTCTACTCCTGTCCTGAAATCGCCCCCGAGGACTGGATATACCTGGGGACACGACGACGAGCCCCCGCACGCGATCGCGTGCGGGGGCTCTTCCCGATGCCGTGCGGACCTCACATGTGCCGGGACGGCACAGCCCGTCAGTAGACGCTGACGCCGTAGGCGGACAGGGCCTCGGTGACCGGCTGGAAGAAGGTCGTGCCGCCGGAGGAGCAGTTGCCGCTGCCGCCGGAGGTCAGACCGTACGCCGTGCCGTTGCTGCCGTAGAGCGAGCCGCCGGAGTCGCCGGGCTCGGCGCAGACCGTGGTCTGGATCAGGCCGGAGACGATGTCGCCGCCTCCGTAGTTGACCGTCGCGTTGAGGGCGGTGACCCGGCCGCTGTGCGTACCGGTGGTCGAGCCGTCCCGGATGACGGTCGTGCCCACGCTCGGCGTGGCGGCGCGGGTGATGTCCACGCCGTTGGCGGTGCCGGGCCGGCTGACGGAGCCGGTGTAGCGCACGATGCCGTAGTCGTTGCCCGGGAAGCTGGAGCCGGCGGTCGAGCCGATCACCGTGGTACGCCCGGAGTTGGAGTACCAGGTGCCTGCGCCGTCGGTGCAGTGGCCGGCCGTCAGGAAGTACTGGTTCCCGCTGCTGTCCTGGACATTGAAGCCGAGGGAGCAGCGCCAGCTGCTCGCGTAGATGGCGTCACCGCCCTGGATGAACTTCTGGAACTTGCCGGGGGTGCGCTTGATCGTGAGCGCGTCGGCGCCGGAGCCGGCCTGCTCCTTGATCTTCGCTATCTCCGCCTGGGAGACCGTGCTGTCGACGGTCACCGTCACGCGGTTGGTCTTGCTGTCGACGGCCCAGGCGGTGCCGGGGACGTCGGCCTTCAGCACGGAGCCGCTGACGCTCTTGAGCTGGGCGGCGCTGAAGGTGGTGGGGGTCTCTGCGGCGGTCGCGTTGGGGATCGCGAAGGCCGCCGCGGCGACGAGGCCGGAGGACACGGCGATCAGCCGGGTCCGTCTCGTGATGCCGCTGCGAGGAGTGGTGCGCTTGATCCTCACGTTTCGTTCCCTCCAAGGGAAGTCGGGGGCCCGCGTGGGGTCGGGGCCCGTGAGGCGCAGGCAGGAGGGGTCATCGTCCGGATTCCGAACATGCCGTGCTCCTGACAAGCGCTGAGGGGAGTATTCGGCCGAACGACCGGTCGGCACAAGGGTGCCTTTCGGCCGTCAACATTTGAACCATGTGTGCGCGTTGGCCGAGGCTGTCCGCATCGGCGCCGGTCAGAGCCGGTTGCGCGCCCCCTCGCCCGACGCGCCCCCGACGCCGCCGAAGGGGCCCGCCGGGCATGCGGCGCCCCTGCAAGAGGGGCGCGAGCCACGGTCGGACCGGGCGCGGACCGGCGGCCGGTACCGCACCGGGGCGCACGGCGTCCCCTCACCCGGGCCCGCGCGCTCCGCGCCCCGGAACGCCTCGGCACACCTGACGCCCGCCCCCGCGCACGCCGCCCACTCCTCGCCGGATGGCCGGAAGTAGCCCCTCCGGATAGCCGATTCCCGGATCCCGTTCTCCGGATCCCGGTTACCGGTTCGCGGTTCGCGGTTCGCGGTTCGCGGTTCGCGGTTCGCGCCTAGCAGCCGTCGCACGGGCAGCAGCAGTCGCACCCGTCGCAGTCGCAGTCGCGGCAGCAGCCCTCGCGCTTCTTACGGGACCACGGGCCCTCGTACTCCTTGGCGCAGCACAACTTGCAGGTGCAGCACAGCAGCCAGAACATCCCGCAGCCGGCCCAGAATCCGCGCCGCCCCTTGGGCGGCTGCGGGGCCGGCCCCTCCCCGAAGCCCCCGAAGCCCCCGAAGCCACCCCCGCTCCCGCTTCCGCCCGCCGCGCCCCCGCCTCCGGCGTACGGATTCCCGCCCCCGGCGTACGGGTTCTGCGGCGCGCCCCCGTACGGCCCCTGCTGCGGCGGCTGTCCGTACGGCCCCTGCTGCGGCGGCTGCCCGTACGGGCCGGGCTGATGGGAGGCGCAGACCGGCGTCGTGCCGAACGCGCGGTCCACGGAGCGCCGCAGTTCGTGCACGAGCAGCAGGTGCGCGAGCCCGGGCTCGGTGAACTCCACCTCGCGCAGCGCGAGCCGCACCCCGTGCACGGCGTCGTCGGCGAGCCGCCGCGCCTCCGCGAGGGAGGTCCCGGTGGCGGTCAGCGGGTTCCACGCACCGGCCTCGGCGTCGGCGGCCAGGTCCTCCACGGCGTCCAGGAGGTGCGCCAGCCGTCCGAAGAGCCGGCCTGCCTCGGCCAGCGGCCCGGCGTTGCCCGGCCGTCCGGCGAGGACGGCGGTGTGCGCGAAGGCGGCGGCCGTCGCGGTCTCCGTCGGCTCGGTGACGGTGAGGATCGGTGTGCCGGGCCCGGCGAGGGTCTCGATGCCGAGCTGCCGGTCGACGGCGTCGACGAGGACGGCCGTGTCGAAGCCGACGGCCGAGCCGGAGCGCAGCCCCGCCGCACCCCAGCCCGCGGCCACCCGGCGGGCGGCGAGCGCCACCGGCCGGCGGGCCAGCAGCCCGTCCCCGTCGGCCACGTGGTCCCGTACCTTCGCGGAGGCGAGCACCAGCGAGACGGCGGCGGCGAGCCGGGCGCCCTCCCCCTGAGCGACGGACGCGGTGCGCATTCCGCGCAACGGGCACGGCCCCGCCGTACGCCGCAGCGCCCCCGACCGGTCGGACTGAGCCTCCGTCAGGACGGATATCAGCAGCCCGTCGTAATTGGTGACCACCCGGGCGAGCTGTCCGTGGTCCCCGCGCAGTGCGAGACACAGCCCGCACAAATGCGCCATCCATTCCGTGGTGAACCGCTCTCCGAGCCGGTGCCGGCAGGGCCTGACCATTCCGAACATGACGCTCCCCCGAGGTTGTTCCACTGCGCCGGGCTGCCGCATCGTACCGGCCGCCGTGCCTTTCCCCCCGGGCGCGTCGTTCACCCGGACGCACCCCTCATCACCCGGTCGCCGTGAAGAATCATATTTCACTCACAGTCAGCAGCCGTTTGTGGCACGCCCCTTGGGGGACACGGACTCTCGACGGATTCGCTGTGCACCAGTACCGTCACAAACCCCCCGCGCGGCGTCTATCCACTTGGCGCGACGTCCGCATCATGGATGACCATAGGGATGCGGAATGGAAAGAAAGACCGCTGTGAGAGGAGGCGTCCATGGGATCGGTGCGCAAGGCGAGTGCCTGGCTGGGCCTCGTTGACGACAACGATGACGAGCGTTACTACGACGACGACTACTCCGAAGGGACCGAGTCCGGGGATGCCTGGGTCACCGACCCGCGGGTCAAGGTGGCCACGGACGTCGCCGAGGAGAAGGGCCGCCGTATCGGCACGGTCACCCCGGACAGCTTCCGGGACGCCCGCGCCATCGGCGAGCTGTTCCGGGACGGCGTCCCGGTCATCATGAACCTCACGGCCATGGAGCCCGCCGACGCCAAGCGTGTCGTCGACTTCGCGGCGGGGCTCATCTTCGGTCTGCGCGGTTCGATCGACCGCGTGTCCAACCGGGTGTTCCTGCTGTCCCCCGCCGACACCGAGATCGTCAGCGGTGAGCCGGCGGCGCACCGCGCGGACGGCTTCTACAACCAGAGCTGAGGCAGGGCCGCTCGCCGGCCCTGCCCCTCATGGGGTTCACCGGAAGGCGTCCAGCCCGGTGAGCGCCTTGCCCAGCACGAGCTGGTGCATCTCGACGGTGCCCTCGTAGGTGAGCACCGACTCGAGGTTGGTCGCGTGCCGCATGATCGGGTACTCGAGCGAGATCCCGTTGGCACCGAGGATCGTCCGGGACGTACGGCAGATGTCGATGGCCTCACGGACGTTGTTGAGCTTGCCGAAGCTGACCTGCTCGGGACGCAGGCGGCCGGCGTCCATACGCCGCCCGAGATGATGGGCGAGCAGAATCCCCTTGTGCAGTTCGAGCGCCATGTCGGCGAGCTTGGCCTGGGTGAGCTGGAAGCCCCCGATCGGCCGGCCGAACTGCTCCCGTGTCTTCGCGTAGTCGACGGCGGCCTCGAAGCAGGACCGCGCCGCCCCCATGGCCCCCCACACGATCCCGTACCGGGCGTGCGAGAGACAGCTGAGCGGGCCCTTCAGCCCGACGACCTCCGGCAGCACCGCGTCGGCCGGCAGCCGTACGTCGTCCAGAACCAGCTCGCTGGTGACCGAGGCCCGCAGCGACAGCTTGTGCTTGATCTCCGGCGCGGAGAACCCGGCGCTGTCCGCCGGCACCACGAAGCCTCGGATCCCCTCGTCGGTCTGCGCCCACACCACGGCCACCCCGGAGACGGAGCCGTTGGTGATCCACATCTTGCGGCCGCTGAGCACCCAGTCGGAGCCGTCCCGCTTGGCGTAGGTGCGCATGGAGGCGGGGTCGGAGCCGTGGTCGGGCTCGGTCAGCCCGAAGCAGCCGATGATCTCGCCGGAGGCCATCCGGGGCAGCCAGGTCTGCTTCTGCTCCTCGCTGCCGAAGCGGTGGATGGCGTACATGGCGAGCGAGCCCTGCACGGAGACCAGGGAGCGGATGCCGGAGTCGGCGGCCTCCAGCTCCAGACAGGCGAGGCCGTACTGCACGGCCGAGGCGCCGGCGCAGCCGTAGCCGGTGAGGGACATCCCGAGGGCGCCGATCCCGCCGAGTTCCCGCGCCAGCTCCCGGATCTCGGGCAGCTCGCCCTTCTCGTACCACTCGGCGACATGGGGCAGGACCCGGTCCGCCGCCCAGCGCCGCACCGTGTCCCGGACCGCGAGGTCCTCGGGCTCGAGGAGGTCGTCGATGCCGAGGGGGTCGGCGGGGTCGAACGGGGGCAACTTCACGGACGCGGACATGGGACACCCTCCGGCAGCACGAAAACTAGCACCGCTCATCATCATCGACTGGCCCCGACGCTACGACGTGGTGTTCCGCACGTCCAGTGCGCACCGGGCGCGCCCGCGCGGTCAGGCGGAGACGCGGCGCTCGACGGCCTCGCGCGGCTTGGGCAGCTCCACGGGCGGGGTCTCGCACTGCATGACGCGGGGCAGCTTCAGCGCCATCGCGGCTCCGAGGAGCAGCAGACCGGCGCTGACGAGGAGCGTCACATGCAGTCCGTGCACGAAGGAGTCGCGGGCCGCGTGCCGCAGGGCCAGACCGGCGGGCCCGCCCAGCTGCGCGGCGACCTCGTAGGCCTCGCCCAGTGAGTGCGAGGCGGAGGTGGAGGCGGCGGCCGGGACGCCCTCGACCCGGGTGAGGCCGGGGGCGTAGGCCGCGTTCATCACGCTGCCGAGCAGGGCGATGCCGATGCCGGCGCCCAGCTGGTAGGAGGTCTCGCCGATGGCGGCAGCGCCTCCGGACTGCTCCTGCGGCGCCTCGGAGAGCATCGACTCGTACGCCCCGAAGAGCGTGGTCTCCAGTCCGAAGCCGAGCAGCATGAACCCGGCGACCATCAGCGCGGAGTTGTCGGTGCGGCCCATGAAGGTGAGCAGCACGACGGCGGCGGCCGTCAGGCAGAAGCCGAAGCAGACCATCGCCCGCGGCCCGAACCGGCGCAGCATCCGCGCTCCCGCCAGCCCGGCCGCCATCGCGGCGAAGGTCAGCGGCAGCAGCCTCAGCCCGGTCTCCAGCGGGGACAGGCCGAGCACCAGCTGGAGGTACTGCGCGGCGATCAGTTCGAGGCCGACCAGGGCGAGCATGGCCAGCACGATGCATCCGACGGAGGTGCTGAACGCGGGCCGCGCGAACATCGTGAGGTCGACCAGCGGATACGTCCGCCGCCGCTGCCGTCGCGCGAAAAGAACCAGCAGGACCGCGCCGAGCAGGAGCGGCGCCAGGGTGAGCGCGCTGACCACGGGCTCCCCGCCGCCCAGCCGCTTCACGCCGAGGACGACGCCGAACAGTCCTGCCGCCGCCATCAGCGCGCCGACGACGTCCCAGGGGCCCCGGCCGTCGCCCTTCGACTCGGGCAGCAGCAGCCGTCCCACCGGCAGGCTGACCAGCATCAGCGGGATGTTGACGAGGAAGACCGAGCCCCACCAGAAGTGCTCGAGGAGGAAACCGCCGAGCAGCGGCCCGACCGCCGCGCCCACGGCGGCGACGGCGCTCCAGATGCCGATGGCCAGCGCCCGTTCGCGCCGGTCGGGGAAGACCTGGCGCAGGATGGACAGGGTGGCCGGCATGATCATGGCTCCGCCGACGCCGAGCAGCGCGCGGGCCAGGATCAGCACCTGTGGATCGTGCGCGAGGGCGGCGAGACCGGAGGCGAGGCCGAAGAGGCCGTACCCCAGCAGCAGAACGCGTCTGCGGCCCACCCGGTCGCCCAGCGTGCCGAACAGGATCAGCAGCGAGGCGCAGACGAGCGGGTAGATGTCGACGATCCAGAGCAGCTCTATCGCGCCGGGCCTGAGGTCCTCGGTGACGGCGGGTACCGCCACGTGCAGGACGGTGGCGTCGACGGCGACCAGCAGCAGGCTGACGCAGAGGACGACGAGGACGACCCAGCGGTTGGCACCGGCCCCGGCCGCCCGACGGCGCAGCGCAGCGGCGGCCGTGGTCGTCCCGGACATGTACGTACCTCCCAGATGTTCCCTCGCCCCGGCGGGCTCACGGGGTGGGGACTCCCCGAGACTCGGCCGGAGGAGCGGTGTCTCCGGCCCGCGCGACGAAGGGCGAGTGACTCGTCAGAGTACGCGAGTCCGCGAGGGCACCGAGTGGCGGACCTCTCAGACCTCCGCCCGCATCTCTGTGGTGTACGCCACACGGTCGGCCGAACCGGTCCCCGTCCGGCCCACCCCGGAGGGTGATCGCCGGACGAAGGTCACCCGAGGCTCCGATGAACGAATTCATAAGACCCGAATAACAAAGGGCCGCGGCGATCAATGGAATTGAAGGGACAGGGGCGCGGGGATTAGCGATTCTCAGGAATTGCGGGGCGCGTTGAGAGGAATGCCACATCACATCGTCATCACAAAGCCGCGGAATCGCCGTTGTACCGCGCTCACTCGCTGTAACGTCGATTGGGTGTGTACCGAACGAAAGCTGACCCGTCTGGACCGGGTCTTCGCCAGGCTGGACCGGGAGCCCGAACGCCCGGCCCACATCGATGTGCCGCGGATGACCCCGCACCGGGTGGTGCTGTTCGCGGCGACCCTCGCCTTCTACGGGGCCATCGTGTGGGCCGTCGTCATCACCTCGTGGCTGGTCCGGCTGGACTGGCAGGTCATGTTCTTCCGGCCGTACCAGCAGTGGGCCGAGATCCACGCCTTCGTCGACTACTACGTGGTGCTGGGCCAGCGCGGCCCCACCGCCGTGATGGTCGCCGCGTGGCTGGGCTGGCGCTCCTGGCGGCAGCACACCCTGCGCCCGCTGCTCGCGCTCGGCGTCTCGCTGCTGTTGCTCAACGTGACGGTCGGCGCCGCCAAGCTCGGCATGGGCCGCCTCGGACCGCACTACGCGACCGAGATCGGCTCGAACGAGATGTGGCTCGGCGGCGATATATTTCCGAGCGGTCACACCGCGAACGCCGTGGTCACCTGGGGCATCCTCGCCTATCTGGCCTCCACCCCGAGAGCCCGCCGCTGGCTGTCCGCCGTGTCGGCGGTGACCTCCCTGGGCGTCGGCATGTCCACCGTCTACCTCGGTACGCACTGGCTGAGCGACGTGCTGCTCGGCTGGGCCGCCGGCCTGCTGATCCTGCTCGCCCTGCCGTGGTTCGAGCCGCTGATCGCCCGCGCCGAGGCCTGGCTGCTCGACCTGCGCGACCGCCTGCGGGAGCGCCGGGCCGCCGGAGCGTCCGTGCCGGTCACGCCGGCCGAGGCCCCGGTGCTGGTCACCTCGCAAACGCCCGTCGCCGAGGACGAGGCCGCCGCCGCGCGGGAGACCGGCCTCGCGGCCCGTGGCCCCCGGGCGCCGGTCTATCTGGCGCCCGGCCCGCACACCGCCCGCGCCGAGCGCGCCCCGGGGACGCCGACCGGGAGCCGCCGGCCGCCGCACACGGAGCGCACCACGCGCGGCGCCGCCTCGACGGCCCGCCCCGTGACCGGCGCCTGACACCCGGGCCGCGGGGCTTCGGTACACACAGCGCCCCGCGGCATCACGAAGGCCCCGGCTCCCTCGACGGGAACCGGGGCCTTCGGCGTTTTCAGCCCTTCCAGGCCCGTACGACCTGGCCGTCCTTCACCTCGAAGTTCAGCCGTCCCGCGCGGTACTCCATCGTGATGATCGCCCCCGGCGGCAGCGCGCGCACCGTGGGCCACCCACGGGTCCGGGCGCGGCGCTCGGCCTCGCCGGCGTCGAGTCCGACGTAGGTCTCCGGGTCGTCCTGGGGTTCGGTGGGGGGATGCGGAATGGGTGCCATGCGGCCCACGCTAGGGCCTCGGCACGGGATGGGGCCAGGGGTGCCCGGCTGCGCGGAGGCACGCCCGTCCCCCGCCCGCGTCCCCTCGGGGTCACGCTTTTGTCACAGCATCACTACACACGTTTCGGTCACCGCAACGGCGGTGGCGGACACGATGAGCCGTCACACGAACGAGGGATTTCCGGGGTTCTGCGCAGGCATTCGAACGTAATTCCCGCGTGTCGTCCGGGGGCCCCGGAAGCGCGGCGCGAGAGTTCCCGCAGAACTGCCTCGGCACTCCTTTTCCCGGGATTTCGCGTGGGCTCCGGCAGCCGGTGCCGCACGAAAAGTACATGGTTCTACCACAGAACCTCCGTACGCCCTCTGTCGCGGCACCGCCGACGCGAGCATCATGGCGTGAGCTCGCGTCGGCGCGTGCGGCGCGGGTTCAGAGGGCCCGGGGCACGGCGAGCGAAGGGGCGAGCGAGCGATGGGGACGCAGACCGTACCGGCGACGGCACGACCCATGCGGAGCGAGAGGCCCGGCGGCCGGGTGGTCGTCGACTGGCTGACCACGACGGACCACAAGAAGATCGGCCATCTCTACCTGATCACGTCGTTCGTGTTCTTCCTGGCCGGCGGTGCCATGGCGCTGCTGATGCGGGCCGAGCTGGCCCGGCCCGGGACGCAGATCGTGAGCAACGAGCAGTTCAACCAGCTCTTCACCATGCACGGCACGATCATGCTGCTGCTGTTCGCGACGCCGACCTTCGCGGGGTTCGCCAACGAGCTGATGCCGCTGCAGATCGGCGCCCCGGACGTGGCCTTCCCCCGGCTGAACATGTTCTCGTACTGGCTGTTCCTGTTCGGCGGGCTGATCGTGATGGGCTCGCTGATCGTGCCGGACGGGCCGGCTTCGTTCGGCTGGTTCGCCTACGCGCCGCTGAACAGCCTGGAACGCTCCCCCGGCATCGGCCCCGACCTGTGGATCATGGGCTTGGCGCTGGCCGGCTTCGGCACGATCCTGGGCGCCGTCAACTTCATCACCACCATCATCTGCATGCGCGCGCCGGGGATGACGATGTTCCGGATGCCGATCTTCACCTGGAACACGCTGTTCACGTCGATCCTCATCCTGATGGCGTTCCCGGTGCTGGCCGCCGCGCTGCTGGTGCTGGAGGCGGACCGCCGGTTCGGCTCGGTGGTGTTCGAGGCGGGCAACGGCGGGGCGTTGCTGTGGCAGCACCTGTTCTGGTTCTTCGGGCATCCCGAGGTCTACATCATCGCGCTGCCGTTCTTCGGGATCGTCACGGAGATCATCCCGGTCTTCAGCCGAAAGCCGATCTTCGGCTATCTGACGCTGGTCGGCGCGACCATGTCGATCACCGGGCTGTCGATCGTGGTGTGGGCGCACCACATGTTCGTCACGGGCGCGGTGCTGCTGCCGTTCTTCTCCTTCATGAGCTTCCTGATCGCGGTGCCCACCGGGGTGAAGTTCTTCAACTGGACCGGGACCATGATCAAGGGCTCGCTGTCCTTCGAGACCCCGATGCTCTGGGCGACGGGCTTCCTGGTGACGTTCCTGTTCGGCGGTCTGACCGGGGTGATCCTGGCGTCACCGCCGCTGGACTTCCATGTCTCCGACACCTACTTCGTGGTCGCCCACTTCCACTACGTCGTCTTCGGCACGGTGGTGTTCGCGATCTTCGCCGGGTTCCACTTCTGGTGGCCCAAGTTCACCGGGAAGATGCTCGACGAACGGCTCGGGAAGATCCACTTCTGGACGCTGTTCGTCGGGTTCCACACCACGTTCCTGGTGCAGCACTGGCTGGGCGCGGAGGGCATGCCCCGCCGGTACGCCGACTATCTGGCCGCCGACGGCTTCACCGCGCTGAACACCGTCTCCACGATCGGCGCGTTCCTGCTCGGCCTGTCGACGCTGCCGTTCCTCTACAACGTCTGGAAGACGGCCCGGTACGGCGAGAAGGTCGAGGTCGACGACCCCTGGGGGTACGGCCGCTCGCTGGAGTGGGCGACCTCCTGCCCGCCGCCCCGGCACAACTTCACGACGCTGCCGCGGATCCGCTCGGAGTCACCGGCCTTCGACCTGCACCATCCGCAGCACGCGCTGGAGGCGCCCCAGCCCGAACCGCCGTCCCATCAGGCGGCGTCCTCCTGAACACGCCCTAACCGGCTCTCCACGCTCAGATTCCCCTGCCGGGTCACGTACGGGACACGGGAGGCCGACGGGTGGACGTCCATGGCGCCCGAGACCACCCGGGCGTCCGGGTCCTCCGCCGTGACGCTGGCGTAGGCGTCCCAGTGGCCCTCGGGCAGGACGACGCTGCTGGGCAGGGCCGCGCGCAGCCGTCCGCGGGCCGCCGGGGCGAGCGGCAGGGTGACCTCCTCCGGCCCCTCGCGGTGCCGCAGCACGAGATGGGCCGTGTCGTTCGCCTCGGGCGCGGTGACGTCGAACGTCAGGCCGCCCGCCGAATCGGCGATGCAGTCGGCGCGCAGTGGTGCGGCCTGCGGCACGGTCGTCATGCGCTGCGGTTCCTCCTTCGGGTCGGGGCCTCGTCGGTTGGACCGGTGACAACGCCCTTTGGTTGCCCCTCAGGGCCGGTACGGCAGCTGCGGCACCTCGAAGCACGTGCGGTTCATGTCTCCCTGGGACACCCAGCCCTCGCCGTCCTCCCAGCGGGCCACCGACAGACAGGTGCGGCGGGTCTTCGGCGGCTCGGGCAGCCGCTCGAACGTGACGGGCAGCAACAGGCCGCCGGCGGTGAACCCCTGGCTGCGGTTCATGTGGTCGTCCACGCACGCGCGCGTGACGCCCCGCGCCGCGCACGCCTTCGCCGCGTCGGTGAACCAGCGGGCCGCCGCCCAGCCCTCCAGCTGCCACTGGGAGCGCGTCGGCAGCTTCTTCGTCGCGTCCCGGAACTCGCGCACGGCCGGGTGGCCGGTGTCCTCGAAGTTGCGGGACGAGCCGGTCGCCCAGAGCGCGTTGCGGCAGCGCGGGGCGTCCTTGTAGTCCTCGGCGACGGTGGACGTCCAGTTCTGCACGTTGGTGACCTTGGCGGTGACGTCGGCGCCGACGTCGTCCATCGCCTCGCACAGCCGGGCGTTGCCGTGCCCGTCGATGGCGTCGAACACAAGGTCGGCCCCCTGCTCCTTCAGGTCGGCCGCGGCCGCGCGGAAGTTGGGCAGCGCGAAGTCGACCTGCTCGGTGACCACCTTGTAGCCCTCGGCCTTCAGGCCGCGTCCCACGAGCCGGGCGTAGGCGGCGGACGCGGGCTGGTTGTACGACACGACGGCGGCCGTCCGGGCGCCGTGCTCGCGCTTGAAGTAGCGGTAGACCTCGGTGCCGCCGTACTGGACGCCGTCCCAGCCGGTGGTGCCGTCACGGGGCGCGAGACTGCCGTAGACGCCGTACAGATGCGGGTAGGTGTCGTAGGCGGCTCCGATGGGCTGGCCCCCGATGTCGGGCACACGCGCGCGGGAGACGCGCGGTGCGCCCGCGTAGTCGAGTGCCGTGGTGGCGACCAGGGCGACGACCTCGTCCTCGTCGACGAGGCGGTGCACGCACTCGTTGTTGCCGACGCCGCTGCCGCCGTCGTCGCACAGCCGGACCTCGACGCGGCGGCCGTCGACGCCGCCGCGCGCGTTGAGCCGGTCGAACCAGGCCCGGGCGCCGTCGCGCGGGCCGGTGAAGGCGCCGCCCCCGACGGGGCTGGTGGCGCTGGTGATGATCCCGACGCGGATCGGGGTGCCGTCGGCGGGCCGGGACGCGCCCTCCCGGTCGCGGTGCTCGAAGTCGCTCTCCGGCAGCCGGCTGCCGCAGGCGGTCCCGAGGGCGAGCACCATCACGGCGACCGCCGCCTCAACACCCCGGGATCGGCGACCCATTGCCGCTCATCTGGACCAGCGCGCACAGCGTCTTCGTGGACACCTTCCAGGTGCCGTCCTGCTCGACGGCGGTCCCGGACGCGTCCGGCAGGGCCGTGGTGCCCTTCAGGGTCAGGTCGTACGTCACGTTCGCCTCGGTGGGCGAGGTGAACTCGACCTTCGAGACCTTCGCCTGGACCTGGCCGCCGCGCTCGTCACCGCTGAACGCCCGCAGGACCGGCGCCATCCGGTCGCCGTTCTCCAGGACGGCCTGCTTGTCCTCCAGGGACGTCTTCGGGTCGAAGAACTTCTGCCAGTTGTCCTTGATCTCCGTGACGGCGGCCTGCGCGTCGGCGGGTGCCGTGGCCGCCGGGGACCGTCCGGTGCGTTCGGCGGTGGGGGACGGCGGGGTCGCGCCGCCGCCTCCACCGTCGTCGTCGCTGCACGCCGCGACGGCCGGTCCGAGGACGAGGAGCAGGGCGGCCGCGGCCGCCGTCCCCCGTCCCCTGCGTGTGCCGCTGTGCCTGAGGTCGCTCCCGAGAACCATCTGGCTCACCACCGGGGTGTCGATCCGGGCCGTGGGCGCCCGGTGCTTTCAGGGTCGGCTTGCACGAGGCATAGTGCAAGCCATTGGCTGACATGGACAGGCACATGCGTGGAGAGCCGGCGCATGCACACCGACGCGACGTGTGGGAGCCAGCGATGCGGACGATGCGACTGCGGACCGTGCACCCCGTGCTGTGGGCCGGCTGGGCCGCGCTCGCCGCGGGCGCGGTGCTGTGCGTCCTCGGCTGGTACGGCGTCTCCGGCGAGCGGTTCGCCGAGCGGCAGCTGCCGTACCTCGCCTCCTGCACGGTGCCCGGCGCCGCCCTGATCGTCGCCGGATCGGTGCTGATCACCCATGGCCGGGGCGCGCTCGCCGCCGCGCGCGTGGAGGAGCTGTACGGCCTGCTGGTCGCCGCCGAGCCGGACGACACGGAGCCGGGAACGACGTCGGCCGCGCCGCTCGCGGTCAGCGGGGACCTGCTGATGGTGCCCGGCGGCACCCTGTGGCACCGCGCGGACTGCCCGCTGGTCGCCGGGAAGGCGGAGGCCGTGCCGGTGGACGCCAAGCTCGTGCGCGGCGGGGAGTTGAGCCCTTGCCCGATCTGTGAGCCCGCCGAAGCGGACGACTGATGTCCGGCCTGACCTACGACCTCACGCTGGCCGGGCTGTCCGTCGGCGCCGCCGCCGCGCTCACCGGCATCGGGCTGGTCGTCACCTATCGGGCGACCGGTGTCCTGAACTTCGCGCACGGCGCGATCGCCATGGTGTGCGCGTATGTGCTGCGACAGTGCGTGGTCGAGTGGGGCTGGCCGCTGTGGGCGGGCGCGACCGTCACGCTCCTGGTCCTCGCTCCCGGCATCGGGATGGTCCTGGAGCGGCTGGTCTTCCGGCCCCCGGCGATGGCCGGCAACGATCCCGCGCGGACGCTCGTCGCGTCCATCGGCGTGTTCGTGTTGCTCGTCGGCGGGGCGGCGCTGCTGTGGGGCCGGGGCGCGCGCGAGGACGCGCCCCGGCTGCTGCCGGCGGAGCCGTGGGGGCAGCTGGGGGCGGCGCTGGTGCTGGCGGCGGGCGTGGGCGCGGTCGTCCGCTGGACCCGGTTCGGCCGGGAGCTGCGGGCGGTGGTGGACGACCGGGAGCTGGCGGTCCTCACGGGCGTCGACGCGGACCGGGTGGCCGCGGCCGGATGGGCGTTCGGCGCGTTCACGGCCGGGCTGACCGGGGTGCTGCTCGCCCCTGCCGTGCGCCTCGACCCGTACGGACTGCCGCTGCTGGTCATGGAGGTGGTGGCGGTCGCGGTGGCCGCCCGGATGCGGAGCCTGCCGGTGGCGGTGGCGGTCGCGCTGCTCATCGGGGTGGCGCAGAGCCAGCTGACCCGGCTGCACCCGTCGGGCTGGGCCGCGCCGCTGGTCCAGGCGGTCTCCACGAACCTGTTCGTCGTCGCCCTGCTGGTCGCGGCCCTGGCGCTGCCCAGGGTGGGCACCCGCGACGCCCTCCCCCGCCCCGCGGCCGCGCGCCGGCCGGTCCCGGTGGGCGTCTGGATCGTGGCGGGGGTGCTGTTCCTGCTCCCGCTGGGCCTCGCCGGTTCCGACCTGCACACGTCGGTGCAGGTGCCGGCCCTGGCGGTCGTCCTGCTCTCCCTGGTCGTCGTCACGGGCCGCGGGGGCCAGATCTCGCTCGGGCAGGCCGCCTACGCGGGTCTGGGGGCCCTCTTCACGGCCCTGCTGGCGGCGGGCCGCTTCCCGGGCCTGCCCCGGCTGCCGGAACTCGCGGCACTGCTGGTGGCGGTGGTCCTGGTCGCCCCGCTGGGCCTCCTCACGGGCTGGCCGGCGATCAGCCGCCGGGGCCTGGCCCTGGCGCTGGTCACCTTCGCGGTGGGCGTGGGCGTCAGCCGCTTCGTGTTCGCACAGCCGTACGCCGTGTCCGGGCTCTCCCTGGGCCGCCCGGCGGGCTTCGACGACGACCGCGCCTACTACGTCCTCGAACTGGTGCTGCTGACCGCCGCCCTGCTGGCGACCTGGCTGCTGCGCCGGGGGCGCACCGGACGGGCGCTGGCCGCCATGCGGGACCACCCGTCCGGGGCGTCGGCGGCGGGCGCGCGGGTGCCGTCCCTGAAGCTCCTGGCGTTCGTCACGGGCGCGGCCCTGGCGGCCCTGGGCGGCGGCATGCTCGGCATGGGGCTGCGCGCCTTCGACCCGGGCGCCTACGACCCGGTGCGCAGCCTGCTGTGGTTCGCGGCGGTGATGGTGCTGGGCGCCGACAGCACCCTGGGCGCCCTCGGTGCGGCGGCCCTCCTGGTCGGCCTGGACGCGGGCACCCGGGGCGGCCTGGCGGCGGCCCTGATCGGCGTACTGGCGGTACTGGTGGGTCGCCTGCCCGGAGGCCTGTACGAGACGCTGCGCACGGTGGGACGACGGAGGGGCGGGACGGCCCGGCTGACGGACGTGGGCACCCGGACCCGGGACCTGCTGCGCCGGACACCGGCACCCGCGACGGCTCCCCCGCCGACCGGACTCACCCCTTCACGGGCCGTCCACGCGCCACCGGCGGTGACCGCACGACGTGAGCGCACGCGCGTAGAGCCGTCCGCCCCGGCCGTACTGGAAGCCCGCGGCCTCCGCGCCCGCTACGGCGGCTTCGTCGCCCTCGACGACGTCGGTCTCACCGTGCCGCCGGGCTCCGTCACCGCGGTCGTCGGACCCAACGGGGCGGGCAAGAGCACCCTCTTCCACTGCCTCGCCGGCACCCATCACCCCGCCCGTGGACGGGTCCTGCTCGGCGAGCGGGACATCACCCGGCTGCCCGCGCACGCCCGGACCCGGCTCGGGGTCGCCCGGACCTTCCAGCGGCTGGCCGTCTTCCCGTCCCTCACCGTGGCCGACAACGTCCGTGTCGGCGCCGAGCAGGGCCGGGTGCCGGACCCGGCGGCCGTCGAGCGGGCGCTGCGGCTGCTGGGCCTGGACGGCCCCGTCCGCGCGCTGCCCGCCGCAGGTCTCCCCACCGGCACGCTCCGGCGGGTGGAACTCGCCCGGGCGCTCGCGGGCGGCCCGCGCGTCCTCCTGCTCGACGAACCCGCCGCCGGACTCGACACGGCGGAGGTCGCCGCGCTCGCCCGGATCCTGCGGGCCCTCGCCGCCGACGGGACGGCCCTGCTCGTCGTGGAGCACGACCTCGACCTGGTCTCGGACCTCGCCGACACCGTGCACGTCATGGCGGCCGGCCGCGTCGTCGCCTCCGGCCCGCCGGGCCGGGTCCTGGACGCGGCGGAAGCCCTGGAGGCCCCCGCATGACGACCGTCTCCCTGCGGCACGCGCGCGTGCGCTACGGCCCGCTCGAGGCCCTGCACGGCGCGACGCTCGCCGCCGCCGGGCCGGGCGTCACCGTGCTGCTCGGCCGCAACGGCAGCGGCCGTACGACCGTGCTGCGCGCCCTGGCCGGGGTCGTGCCCCTCGCGGCGGGGGCGGTGGTGTGGGACGGCGTGGACGTGACCCGGACGCCCGCGTACGAACGGGCCCGCCGGGGCATGTGCCTGGTGCCGGAGCGCCGGGCGGTGTTCGGCTCGCTCACCGTGCGCGAGAACCTCGAACTCGCGTCGCCCTCCCCCGATCCGGCCCTGGAGGCCTATCCCGCGCTCGTCCCGCTCCTCGCGCGCCGCGCCGGCACGCTCTCCGGGGGTGAGCAGCGCATGCTGGCGCTGTCGCGCGCGCTGCTGTCCCGCGCGCGGGTGGTCCTCGTGGACGAGCCCACGCAGGGCATGTCTCCGGCGGTGGCCGCCCGGACGTACGAACTGCTGGCCGGCCTTGACGCGTGCGTGGTCGTCGCCGAGCAGCGACTGCCGCCCGCCCTGCGGGAGCGGGCGGCAGTCGTGCACGAACTGCGCCGTGGGACGGTCGTGTTCAGTGGTGAGACCAGTGAGTACCGGCGCCGTTCTGCGGCACGGGCAGGAGGGTCGACCCCCTCGGCATGAGCAGCAGCGCGCCGGGGATCAGCAGGTCCTCCAGCCTCCGGTCGGGGTAGGCGGGCTGGTTCGCGCCGGTCTCCTTGCCGGGCTCGACTCCCTGTTCGGTCTTCGGGGACTTGCCGGTCCCGGTCGCGGACTCGGCGGGCTTGGCCGGCTTCTTCGGCTTGCTCGCTGTCGGCGCGTCACCCTTGGCGGGCTTCCCGGCCTTCGCGGGCTTCTCGTTCTTGGCCGGCTTCTCGTTCTTCGGCTTCTCGGTCGTGGGCTTCTCGGTCTTGGGCTTCGCCGGCTCGGTGGTCTTGGCCGGCTTCCCGGGCTTCTTGGCGGCGGGCTTCTCCAGCGTCATCCGGCCGGCGAGCCCGTACCGCCGGGAGCACTGCGGCCAGGCGCCCCAGCCCTGGACCGCCACCACCTTGACGGCGATGGTGATCTGCTCGTGGCGGGAGGCGAGATCCGCGCGCGGGGCGAACTTCAGCCCGCCGAAGGCCTCCCAGGTGGACTGCGAGAACTGCAGCCCGCCGTAGTGGCCGTTGCCGGTGTTGATGTGCCAGTGGCCGCCGCTCTCGCACTGGGCCACACAGCCCCAGGGCCACTGGTCCTTGGCACAGGACAGGGACGCCGGTTTGGGCGGCGGCCCGGACATATGTGGTGCGGAGGCCCCCCGGGGGGCGTACGTGGCCTGCGACGTCCCCGGGGTGACGGCGGTCAGCAGGACGGCGGCCAGGGCGATGGTCAGCGGTGCGTTCTTCATATGAGCACGCTAGGCAGCTCATCACGGCGGTCCCGGCGCGGCGCGTCCGAGGGCGGCCGGGCCCCACCCGGTCGGCGGACCGGGCGGGGCCCCGTACGAGGGTGTGCGCGGTTCAGAGTTCGAGTCGCTGCCCCGGCACGATCAGATCGGGGTCGCCGCCGATGACGGCCTTGTTGGCGGCGTACAGCCGCTGCCAGGTGGTGCCGTGCCGGGCGGCGATGCCGCTCAGCGTGTCGCCCGCGCGGACGGTGTAGTCGCCGCGCGAGGAGTCGCGCGCGGTGTGCCCGGGCGTACGGTCCGGTGTCCGCGCGGGAGTCGACGGCGCCGTCTTCCTCGGCGGGGCCGCCTTCTTGGCCGGGACGGACGGGGAGGAGGCCGCCGGGGCGCTCCCGTTGGCGCCGGCACGGGCCGAACAGGTGGGCCAGGCCTGCCAGCCCTGGGCACGCTGGACCTTGGTGGCGACGGCTATCTGCTGTTCCCTGGAGGCGCCGTCCGCCGTGGGCGCGTACGCGGTGCCGCCGTAGGCACGCCAGGTCGAGGCGGCGAACTGGAGTCCGCCGTAGTAGCCGTTGCCGGTGTTGATGTGCCAGTTTCCGCCGCTCTCGCACTGGGCGATGCGGTCCCACACCCCGCTGTCCGCCGCCGCGGCGTCACCGGTGGCGGTCAGCAGTCCGAGCGGGGCGAGCAGGGCCGCTCCGGCGAGGACCGCCTTCGCGCGGGTCCGGTTACCGCCCGGAGCCTTCGGCGCCTTGCGGACGTCGTGGTGAGTGGTATCGGCACATTCGGACATATGGTTCCCTCTCCGAGGACCCGGGGTCCTCGGGCGGTACGCCGCCGTACGCGCCATGGGACGCGTGGCCGGCGCCCGTCCCGTCCGCCGTGAGGCCGGTGCTGGGTTCCGGCCGATGTCGCAGGCCGGTCGGCGGACTTGCCCGGGCGGTGCTCGGTGCACACGGCGGAGGAATCTAAGGAGCCGGGCCGCCCGGCATCAACCAACTCCTCGTCGTGCCAGGCCAGTTCGCCGTTACCTCGGGTATCGGCGATTTTCGGCCACCCACTTCATTCCGCGATTTCGGGATTTGTCGACCACCACCCGCGCCCGCCTGTGACGCACCACACGCAACCAACTCCCGTACATTTCCCTCTACTTGACGATGAGTAGGCGATTCCGGACCGATGGTGACCGAGTGCGTCGGATGGTTCGATTCCGTTCGCCCTGATGCGTGACTCCCGCCACAGATCGCCCGTTGTCTTCTTCATGAGCCCGGGACCCGCCCGGTTCACGGGCCGGGAGCCACCCGGCCCCGCCACGCCACATCCCGAGGGAGCCATCCGTGCCGCGCATGCTCGACGTCAGCGACGAGGTACGTGCCGAGATCGGCGACGAGGAAGCCGACCGGCTGCTCGCGGGGGAGAACGCCCCGGGCAGCTACGACTGCACGTCCTGCCGCACCCCGGGCGACTCCGGACAGGAGCGCACCAGCACCGTCCTGTTCATCGGTGAGGAGACCGCCGTCCTCGCCTTCGCCCACGCCACCTGTCTGCCCTCGCAGGTCGTCCAGGTCACCGAGGACCAGCTGCGGGGCGCGGTGAAGTCCATCACCGGCGACCGTGTCGACCCGGAGCCCGAGCGGGTCGCCCCCGAGCAGGCGGTGCTGGGCGTGACCAGCGGCCTGGTGCTGATCGCCGGGGAGCTGCACCCCGCCCTGGTCGTCGAGCCGACCGGCCCGATCGTGCGGCCCGGCGCGACCGGCTCGGGCGACGACTTCCTGCCGCTGCTGATCGAGCAGGGGTTCATGCCGGCGTCGGAGCTGGCGGAGGTCCCGCCGGTGCTGCACGGCTGGTCCGTGCTGCTGGCCATGGGACAGCTGCACGCCGTCCTGCAGCCGGGGCCGAATGGCGGCCAGCCGGTGGCCTGGTGGCAGGCCCACCAGCCCCTCCAGGTGACCGAGGGCTGGCGGGCCGCCGCCAACAAGCACCAGCAGGTGCTGATGTTCGCGGCTCCGGTCGGCTCGATCGGCCGTCAGCCCCGGGAGGACCTGCTGCGCGGCGCGCTGGACAAGGCCGCGGCCAACGGGCAGCTGGTGGCGGCCGCGCTGCCGCTCGCCGGTACCTGACCGCGCCCGTCCGAGGACCCGTCACCGTGCGGCCCACGCAGCTTCAGGACGGTGCCGGCGCGCGCCCCTTTGGTGCGTTCACCGGCCGCATCCCTTCCGGTGCCGGGTCGTTTGGACATACGTGCATGCATACGACGTTCCCCGCCGCCAGGGCGGCTCCTCGCCCACGCCGATCTACGACGCGCTCTACGCCGAGTACGTCAAGTCCTTCCGCTCCCTGCCGGGAGACCGCAGCGGCGAGGAGGATCTGGGGTTCGTCGCCTTCGGGAACATCCAGCGGGGTACGGGCACCTACGGCGGCCACCGCCCGGGGTCGTTCAGCAGCTCGTACAGCGCCTACAGCGCGGGAGCGCACAGCGCCCGGCACCACGGCGGCGGTCCGCAGCCGCAGTGGCAGCGCGTCGGGCACATCGGGCCCCAGACCGGGGGATGCACCACGTCCCCGCGGCACTGCCACCGGCACGCCGGGGCTGACGGCATGGCGAAGGGGCGGTCCCGAGTCGGGACCGCCCCTTCGCCGTGTGGTCACTTCTTCTTGCCGCGCTTCTCGCGTACGCGCACGGAGATGTGGATCGGCGTGCCCTCGAAGCCGAACTCCTCGCGCAGCCGGCGCTCGATGAAGCGGCGGTAGCCCGCCTCGATGAACCCGGAGGCGAACAGCACGAACCGCGGCGGCTTGGTGCCGGCCTGGGTGCCGAAGAGGATGCGGGGCTGCTTGCCGCCGCGGATCGGGTGCGGGTGGGCGGCGACCAGCTCGCCGAGGAAGGCGTTCAGCCGGCCGGTGGGGACGCGGGTCTCCCAGCCGGCGAGCGCCGTCTCGATCGCCGGGACCAGCTTCTCCATGTGGCGTCCGGTGCGGGCCGACACATTGACCCGGGGCGCCCAGGAGACCTGGCCGAACTCGGTCTCGATCTCCCGCTCCAGGTAGTAGCGGCGCTCCTCGTCGAGGTTGTCCCACTTGTTGTAGGCGATGACCATGGCGCGGCCGGCCTCGACGGCCATCGTCACGATGCGCTGGTCCTGGACCGAGATGGACTCCGAGGCGTCGATCAGGATGACGGCCACCTCGGCCTTCTCCACGGCGGCCGCGGTGCGCAGCGAGGCGTAGTAGTCGGCGCCCTGCTGCAGATGGACCCGCTTGCGGATGCCCGCGGTGTCGACGAACTTCCAGGTGACACCGCCCAGTTCGATGAGCTCGTCGACCGGGTCGCGGGTGGTGCCGGCCAGCTCGTTGACGACGACGCGCTCCTCGCCCCCCACCTTGTTCAGCAGGGAGGACTTGCCGACGTTGGGGCGGCCGATGAGGGCGATGCGGCGCGGCCCGCCGGCGGACGTACCGCCGAAGGTCTGCGCGGGCGCGGTGGGCAGCACCTCCAGGACGGCGTCCAGCATGTCGCCGGTTCCGCGGCCGTGCAGCGCGGAGACCGGGTGCGGCTCGCCGAGCCCGAGGGCCCACAGGTAGGCCGCGTCGGCCTCGCCGCTGGGGCCGTCCACCTTGTTGGCGGCCAGCACGACGGGCTTGCCGGCCTTGCGCAGCAGCCGTACGACGGCCTCGTCGGTGTCGGTGGCGCCGACCTTGGCGTCCACGACGAACACGACGGCGTCGGCGGCCTCGATCGCGTACTCGGCCTGGGCGGCCACGGAGGCGTCGATGCCGAGGACGTCCTGCTCCCAGCCGCCGGTGTCGACGACCTTGAAGCGGCGGCCCGCCCACTCGGCCTCGTAGGTGACGCGGTCGCGGGTGACGCCGGGCTTGTCCTCGACGACGGCCTCGCGGCGGCCGATGATCCGGTTGACGAGGGTCGACTTGCCGACATTGGGCCGGCCGACGACGGCGAGGACGGGCAGCGGGCCGTGCCCGGCCGCCTCGATCGCCCCCTCGACGTCCTCGAGGTCGAAGCCCTCTTCCGCGGCGAGCTCCATGAACTCCGCGTACTCGGCGTCGCCAAGCGCTCCGTGGTCGTGCTCCTCGCCCGAGCCCTCGGAGTGGATGTGGTCGTTCATGAAGTCCGTACCTTCGTTCATCGTGGTGATCGGTGGAGCGGCGGGTGGTCCACCCGCTGATCCACTACTCAGTGTCGCCTAGCGACCGGTCAGTCGCCTGGCGTTTTCCAGGTGTGCGGTGAGCTCCTTCTGGATGCGCTCCGTCGCCTCGTCGAGCGCGCGACGGGTGCGCCGGCCGCTGCCGTCGCCCGCGTCGAACGGTTCGCCGAAGACGACGTCCACACGGTGCCGCAGCGGGGGCAGTGCCTTGATCAACCGTCCGCGCCGCTCAGAACTTCCCAGCACCGCGACCGGGACGATCGGGGCGCCGCCGCGCACGGCGAAGTACGCGAGTCCGGCGCGCAGCGACGCGAAGTCGCCCTCGCCCCGGGTGCCCTCGGGGAATATGCCGAGGACGCCGCCCTGGCCCAGCACGTCGAGCGCCCGGGTGATGGCGGTGCGGTCGGTGGTGTGCCGGTCCACCTTCAGCTGGCCGATGCCGGTCAGGAAGGGGTCGAGCGGGCCGACGAAGGCTTCCTTCTTGATCAGGAAGTGCACGGGCCGGGGGGCCACGCCCATCACCATGGGGCCGTCGATGTTGTGGCTGTGGTTGACCGCGAGGATCAGCGGCCCGGTGGCGGGCACCTTCCAGGCGCCCAGGACGCGCGGCCGCCACAGCCCGTACATCAGGCCGACGCCGATCCGCCGCCCGATGTCGGCACCGCGCTCGGATGCTGCTGTCACTTGGCGGCCCGCTTCTCCTCGACGAGCGTGACGACGCACTCGATGACCTGCTGGAGGGTGAGCTCGGTGGTGTCCACCTCGACCGCGTCGTCCGCCTTGGCGAGCGGGGAGGTCTTGCGACTGGAGTCGGCCGCGTCCCGCTTCAGCAGGGCCTCGCGGGTGGAGTGCACGTCGGCGCCCTTGAGCTCACCGCTGCGGCGGGCGGCGCGGGCCTCCGGGGAGGCGGTGAGGAAGATCTTGAGGTCGGCGTCGGGCAGCACGGTGGTGCCGATGTCACGGCCCTCGACGACGATGCCGCGCTCGGCGGAGGTCGCGATCGAGCGCTGCAACTCGGTGATCCGGGCGCGCACCTCGGGGACCGCGCTGACCGCGCTGACCTGGGAGGTGACCTCCTGGGTGCGGATCGGGGCGGCCACGTCGACGCCGTCGACGGTGATCGTCGGGCCGGACGGGTCGGTGCCGGAGACGATCTCGGGCTTGCCGGCCACGGCGGCGATCGCGGACGGGTCCTCTATGTCGATGCCGTTGGTCACCATCCACCAGGTGATCGCCCGGTACTGGGCGCCGGTGTCCAGGTAGCTCAGTCCGAGCTGCGCGGCGACGGCCTTCGAGGTGCTCGACTTGCCCGTGCCGGAGGGGCCGTCGATGGCGACAATCACGGGCTTGGCGGCACCGTTTTCCACGGGAGGACACCTTCCTGGTGCTGTGGGGCGGGAGTGTGGGGACGCGAGGGCGTCCCGCACAAGGTTACCGGGCGCGCGTCACTCGTCCGGCCGCGCCCGGACCGGGCGGACGGCTACGGGGGGGCGCCCGCTACTGCCGGATCGCCCAGCCCCGCTCCCGCAGGGCCGCCGTGAGCACCGGGGCCGCCTTGGGCTCCACCATGAGCTGGACCAGACCGGCCTGCTGCCCGGTGGCGTGCTCGATGCGGACGTCCTCGATGTTGACGCCGGCGCGGTCGGCGTCCGCGAAGATCCGCGCGAGCTGTCCGGGCTGGTCGTCGATGAGCACGGCCACGACGTCGTAGACCCGCGGGGCGGTGCCGTGCTTGCCGGGGACCCGCACCTGGCCGGCGTTCCCGCGGCGCAGCACGTCCTCGATGCCGGAGACGCCCTGGAGCCGCTTGTCCTCGTCGGAGGACTGCAGAGCCCGCAGCGCCCGGACGGTCTCCTCCAGGTCGGCGGCGACGTCCGTGAGCAGGTCGGCGACCGGTCCCGGGTTGGCGGAGAGGATGTCGATCCACATCCGGGGGTCGGAGGCCGCGATCCTGGTCACGTCCCGTACGCCCTGGCCGCACAGCCGTACGGCCGCCTCCTCGGCGCCCTCCAGGCGGGCGGCGACCATGCTGGACATCAGGTGCGGCATGTGGGAGACCAGCGCGACGGCGCGGTCGTGGGCGTCGGCGTCCATGACGACCGGGACGGCGCGGCAGTGCGAGACCAGTTCGAGTGCGAGGTTCAGCACCTCGGTGTCGGTGTCGCGGGTCGGGGTGAGCACCCAGGGGCGGCCCTCGAAGAGGTCGCCGGTGGCGGCCAGCGGGCCGGACTTCTCACGGCCGGACATCGGGTGGGTGCCGATGTAGGCGGACAGGTCGAGGCCCAGCGCCTCCAGGTCGCGGCGGGGTCCGCCCTTGACGCTGGCGACGTCGACGTACCCCCGGGCCACACCCCGGCGCATCGCGTCGGCGAGGACCCCGGCGACATGGGCGGGCGGCGCGGCGACGATCGCGAGGTCGACGGGGCCGTCGGGCGTCCCGTCGGTGCCGGCGCCGAGCGCGGCGGCCGTACGGGCCTGCTCGGGGTCGCGGTCGGTGAGGTGGACGGCGACGCCCCGCTGGGACAGGGCGAGGGCGGCGGAGGTGCCGATGAGTCCGGTGCCGATGACGAGTGCGGTTCTCACTGGGCGATGTCCTTGCGCAGGGCGGCCGCGGCACCGAGGTAGACGTGCGCGATGTCGGCGCGGGGCCGGTCGGACTCGATGTGCGCGAGGACCCGGACGACCCGGGGCATGGCGCCCTCGATGTCGAGTTCCTGGGCGCAGATCAGCGGGACGTCCACGATGCCGAGCTTGCGGGCGGCGGCCGCGGGGAAGTCGCTGTGCAGATCGGGTGTGGCCGTGAACCAGACGCTGATCAGGTCGTCGGCGGTGAGGTCGTTGCGCTCGAGGATGGCGGTGAGCAGGGCTCCGACCCGCTCGTCCATGTGGCCGGGCTCGTCCCGCTCCAGCTGGACGGCCCCCCGGACCGCTCGTACCGCCACGGCGCTGCTCCTCGTCGACGTACCGATCGTCTCGTGCCGGTCCAGCCTAGTCAGGCCGTACGCGGCCCACGCACCGCGCCCGTACGGTGAGACACCGCCCGGACCGGGCGAATGCTCGGTTTATCGCCTTGTTCCTGAATTACCACTCCTTGGGCGCTTCGGGTGCGAAGATGCTGCTGCTCCGTCCGGAGCGGGTCGCCCACGGCCTCTTCCCCCCTCGCGCACACCCCCGGAGTGACGACATGACCAACCGTCCGACGCGACGCGACCTCCTCATCGCGACGGGCACGGCGGGCGCCGCGGCACTCGCCGTCGGCTGCGGCGACTCCGGCGACGGCGACTCGTCGACGAGCGTCTCCCCCGGCCGCTCGGGCGGGACCCCCGGCCAGGAGCTCACCACGACCGACGACGTCCCGGTGGGCGGCGGCAAGATCTTCTCCGACGAGAAGGTGGTGGTGACCCAGCCGGAGGAAGGCCAGTTCAAGGCGTTCTCCGCGATCTGCACGCATCAGCAGTGCCTGGTCTCCACCGTCTCGGACGGCACGATCAACTGCCCGTGCCACGGCAGCAAGTTCAAGATCACGGACGGTGCGGTGGCGAACCCGCCGGCCACCCGGCCGCTGCCGACGAAGAACATCGTGGTGGAGGGAAATTCGATCCGCCTGGTGTGACCGGGCCCGTACGCTGCCGGGCATGCGCCCCGAGACCCTGGTCCGCGACCACACGATCTACGCCTGTGTCATGGGGTCGCGCGCCTTCGGCCTGGCCACGGACGGCAGCGACACCGACCGGCGGGGCGTGTATCTCGCCCCCACCGCCCTGTTCTGGCGCTTCGAGAAGCCCCCGGCCCATGTCGAGGGACCGCTGCCCGAGCAGTTCGGCTGGGAGCTGGAACGCTTCTGCGAGCTGGCCCTGCGCGCCAACCCGAACATCCTGGAGTGCCTGCACTCCCCGCTCGTCGAGTACGCCGACACCACCGGGCACGAACTGCTCGCCCTGCGCGAGGCGTTCCTGTCCCGGCAGGTGTACGACACGTTCACGCGGTACGCCCTCGGCCAGCGCAGAAAGCTGGAGGCGGGCCTGCGCGCCCACGGCACCCCGCGCTGGAAGCACGCCATGCATCTGCTGCGCCTCCTGGGAAGCGCCCGCGACCTGCTGCGCACCGGCCGGATGACGCTCGACGTGGGCTACGCGCGCGCGTCCCTGCTGGAGGTCAAACACGGCGAGGTGCCGTGGCCGGAGGTGGAGGCCCGGATGACCCGCCTCGCCGCGGAGGCGGAGGAGGCGCTGCACCGCACTCCGCTGCCGGCCGAGCCGGACCGCCGCCGGGTGGAGGACTTCCTGGTCCGGGTCCGGCGCGCCTCAGCCCTCCAGCCGTATGCGGACGACGAAGGCGTGCAGGGCGTCGTGGACGCTCGGGGCGTCGGGCAGCGCTGAGACCGCCTGCGCCTCGTCGAGCACGGCGTGCAGACGCTCCACGTCGGCCGCCACGCGCGCGTGCTCGCCACCGGCGTCCCCGTGCTCCCGCTCGGCCTTCGCCGCGATCAGCTCGGGCAGATAGGCGGGCGCGCCGACCGCTTCCAGCAGGGTGGGCAGATGCGCCTCGATCCCGCCGCCGCGCATCAGATGGATGCCGGTGAGCAGCGCGCGGAACGCGTAGAGCAGCGGCTTGAGCTCCCCGGTCCGCTCGAACAGCCGCCACTGGGTGGCCGCGAACCCCCGGTAGTGGTGGGCGTGGTGGGTGGTCAGCACGCCCGGCGCGAGCCCGGCCAGCTCGCGGTGGGCGTCCGTGGTGTGCACGACGAGCGGGGAGAGCAGCTGCTCCAGCACATAGCCGTTGCGGCGCAGCATGAGCCGTACGAACTTCCGCAGGTCGTGGGTGACCAGGTCCATCTCGACGCCGTCGCGCACCCACATCCGGGACCGGGTCTCGTCCGGCTCCCGCAGCCCGACGAGGTCGGCGGCCGGCAGCAGGTGCACCCCGCGCAGGTCGACGTCCGAGTCGCGCGACGGGAAGCCGTACAGATGGGCGCCGGAGACGGTCGCGAACAGCACGGGGTCGGGCTGTTCGGCGACGACCGGCGTGAGGTCGAGGGCGAGGGCGTCGAGCATCGGTCAAGCGTCCCAGAGCGCTCCGAGGGCGAGCAGGTCGCCCCGGTACTCGATGCGGTCGGCCCAGTCGGCCGGCCAGGCGTCGGCGCCGAGGTGGGCGCCCGCGAACGCGCCGGCCAGGCAGGCGATCGAGTCCGAGTCCCCCGCGGTGCAGGCGGCCCGGCGCAGCGCGGTCAGCGGCTCGTCGACGAACCACAGGAAGCACAGCAGCCCGGTGGCCAGGGCCTCCTCGGCGATCCAGCCCTCGCCGGTGGCCAGGCACGGGTCGGTCTCCGGCGACACGGACCGGACGGCCTCCTGGAGCCGCTCCAGCACGGCCAGGCACTCGTCCCAGCCGCGTGCGATGAAGTGCTCGGGCGAGGGGTCCTGGGAGCGGGTCCACAGGTCACCTAGCCAGCGCTCGTGGTAGCGGGTGCGGTTGTCGTAGGCGTACGACCGCAGCAGCCCGACCAGCCCGGCCGGGTCGGCGCCGCGCGCGAGGAGGTGCACGGCGTGCGCGGTGAGGTCGGACGCGGCGAGCGCGGTGGGGTGCCCGTGGGTGAGCCCGGACTGCAACTGGGCGGCGCCGGCGCGCTGTTCCTCGTCGAGCCCGGGGACGAGACCGAGGGGGGCGACGCGCATGTTGGCGCCGCAGCCCTTGGAGCCGATCTGGGAGGCGTCCTGCCAGGGCCGGCGCTCGTCCTTGAGCAGGTTGCAGGCGACCAGGCAGGTTCGGCCGGGCGCCCGGTTGTTCTCCGGCGACCGGTACCAGTCCACGAACTCCTCGCGCACGGGCCGCTCCAGCCGCTTGGGGCCGAGCAGGCCCCGGTCCATCGCCGTCCGCAGCCCCTTCCCCAGGGCCAGGGTCATCTGGGTGTCGTCGGTGACGATCGCCGGCTTCGGCAGCGCCATCTCGCGCCACGGCCCGCACTTGGCGAGGATCGACGGCACGCCGTTGAACTCCGTGGGAAAACCGAGGGCGTCCCCGAGGGCGAGGCCGAGCAGGGAGCCGGTGGCGGCGCGCTTGCGGACGGTGGTGGCGGTCATGCGGGACGTCCTTCCGGGGTGTCCGGGGTGGGCCTGAGCAGGGGCGGGTGGAGCGTGGCGGCGGCGCCGGCGCGGTACAGCGCGGCCGGTTTGCCGCGGCCGCCGGTGAGCCGGGCCGCGCCGGGGACGGGCTCGACGAAGCCGGGCGTGCCGAGCACCTTGCGCCGGAAGTTGGGCCGGTCCAGGGAGGTGCCCCACACCGCCTCGTAGACCTGCTGGAGCTCGCCGAGCGTGAACTCGGGCGGACAGAAGGCGGTGGCGAGACCGGAGTTCTCCAGCTGGGCGCAGATCCGTTCGTGGGCGTCGGCCAGGATCCGGTCGTGGTCGAAGGCGAGCGGCCGGGCCCGGTCGTACGGCACCCAGCGGGCCTGTGCGGCGTCGCTGCCGCCGTGCGGTTCGGGCGGGTCGGGCAGCAGGGCGGTGAAGGCGACGGTGACGACCCGCATCCGGGGGTCGCGGTCCGGCTCGCTGTAGGTGCGCAGCTGCTCGAGGTGCAGACCGCGGACGTCCGACAGGCCGGTCTCCTCGGCGAGTTCGCGCCGGGCGGCGGTCTCGGCGGACTCGTCGGGCTGCACGAAGCCGCCGGGCAGGGCCCAGTGGCCCCGGTACGGCTCCTGTCCGCGCTCGACGAGCAGCACGTGCAGGGCGCCGCCGCGGAGGGTGAGGACCGCGAGGTCGGCGGTGACGGCGAAGGGTTCGTACGCGTGCCGGTCGTACCCGTCGGGCACCGTGGGTCCGGGCATACCCGGCCACCCCCTTAATGGTCAGCGCGACTATTAGTCACTCTGACCATAAAGGCTCTGTACGCGATTCCACAACCCCCGGGAGCTCACCGATCCGCCGCAAGGCACCCGCCACGGCCCTCAGGCGCCCCTCTGGGGCCCTCCGAGGCCTCACGCGCCCTCAGGGGACTTCACTCCCTCCCGGGCCGCCACAGACGCGCTGGGCGCGGAAAACACGCCGGCCGGCCCGGGAGTCCCCGAACCGGCCGGCGGTACGCACGCCCGCGTGCGCACAAGTCGACTTACAGATCGACCTACAGATCGACTTCCTTCATCAGCATGCCGACCTCGGTGTTCGACAGCCGGCGCAGCCAGCCGGACTTCTGGTCTCCGAGGGTGATCGGCCCGAAGGCGACCCGAACCAGCTTGTCGACCGGGAACCCGGCCTCGGCCAGCATGCGGCGCACGATGTGCTTGCGGCCCTCGTGGAGGGTGACCTCGACCAGGTAGTTCTTGCCGGTCTGCTCGACGACCCGGAAGTGGTCGGCGCGCGCGTAGCCGTCCTCCAGCTGGATGCCGTCCTTGAGCTGCTTGCCCAGATCGCGCGGGATCGGGCCGACGATGTGCGCGAGGTACGTCTTGCGCACGCCGTACTTGGGGTGGGTGAGGCGGTGCGCCAGCTCGCCGTGGTTGGTGAGCAGGATCACGCCCTCGGTCTCGGTGTCGAGCCGCCCGACGTGGAAGAGCCGGGTCTCCCGGTTGGTGACGTAGTCGCCGAGGCACTGACGGCCCTCGGGGTCCTCCATCGTGGAGACGACACCGGCGGGCTTGTTGAGCGAGAAGAACTGGTACGACTGCGTGGCGACGGTCAGCCCGTCGACCTTGATCTCGTCCTTCTCGGGGTCCACGCGCAGGCCCTGCTCGAGGACGATCTCGCCGTTGACCTCGACCCGTGCCTGCTCGATCAGCTCCTCGCAGGAGCGCCGCGAGCCGTAGCCGGCGCGCGCCAGCACCTTCTGCAGCCGCTCGCCCTCCTGCTCGGCGCCCGGGAACGTCTTGGGCAGCTTGACGTCCTTCTTGCCCGCATACCGCTCGCGGTTGCGCTCCTCGGCGCGCGCCTCGTACTCGCGGGACGTGGCCGGGACCGAGCGGCCCCGCTGCAGGGGCTTCTTCGGCCCGCCCTTGGCGCCTCCGCGGGCCGTCGGCCCACGGCCCGACTTGGGGCCCTCCTGGGTGGCGCCCGGGCCTACGTCGTAGCGCCGCTCCTCCGGGCGCGGCTTCTTGGGACGACCGCCCTGCCGGTCGTCGCGGTTGTTGCCGGCGCCGCGGTGGTTACCGCGACCACCGCCGCTCCCGCCGCGGCCGCCGCTGTTGCCACCACGGCTCCCGCCGTTGTTTCCGCTGCTGTTTTTGCCGCTGCTGCTTCGCATCAAAGTTCCGTCTTGTCGTCTGCGTCCTCGGAATCCGGGGCGTCCGGATCGAACGACGGGACCGCTTCCAGTGTCTCGGCCTCGATCGCCTCCGCCTCGGGGAGGAAGGGCGCGAGCTCCGGGAGCTCGTCCAGGCCGCGCAGGCCCATCCGCTCCAGGAAGTAGTTCGTCGTCCTGTACAGGATCGCACCTGTTTCGGGTTCCGCGCCCGCCTCCTCGACCAGCCCGCGCTGCAGCAGGGTCCGCATCACGCCGTCGCAGTTCACTCCGCGCACTGCCGAGACCCGGCTGCGGCTGACCGGCTGGCGGTACGCGACCACCGCGAGGGTCTCCAGCGCGGCCTGGGTGAGCCGGGCCGTCTGCCCGTCCAGGACCAGGCGCTCGACGGCGGCCGCGTACTCGGGCCGGGTGTAGAAACGCCAGCCGCCCGCGACGAACCGCAGCTCGAAGCCGCGCCCCTGCAGGGCGTACTCGTCGGCGAGCTCCCGCAGCGCGTCCGCGATCTGCCGCCGCGGCCGCTCCAGCAGCTTGGCGAGGTGCTCCTCGGCCGCGGGCTCGTCCACGACCATGAGCATGGCCTCCAGGGCGGGCTTGAGGTCCAGGTCCGCGACGGCACGCGTCCCGGCGGGCAGCCCGGTGCTCTCGCTCACGCCTTCTTCTCCTCCTGCTCGGGCGCCTCCGGCGGCCGGTCGAACTCGTCGGTCACCCTCGGCTGCGCGTCCCCGTCCCCGCCGGTCCAGCGCACCAGGAGGTCGCCGAGCGCCGTCTCCTGGTCGAGGGCCACGGCCTTCTCTCGGTACAGCTCGAGCAGCGCCAGGAAGCGCGCCACGACCGTGAGGGTGTCGTCGGTGTCCGCCACGAGCTCCTGGAAGCTGGCCTCGCCGCGCTCCTTGAGCCGGGCGACGACGATCCCGGCCTGCTCCTGCACGCTGACCAGCGGGGCGTGGATGTGCTCGACGTAGACCTGGGGCTTGGGCTTGGGCTGCATCGCCTTCACCGCGAGCCTGGCGAATCCTTCCGCCCCGATGCTGATGACGACCTCGGGAAGCAGCTCGGCGTGGTGCGGTTCGAGGCCGACGGTACGGGGGTAGCGGCGCGCCTCGTCGTCGAGCCGGGCGTTGAAGATGTCGGCGATCTGCTTGTACGCGCGGTACTGCAGGAGCCGTGCGAACAGCAGGTCCCGCGCCTCCAGGAGCGCCAGGTCGGCCTCGTCCTCCACCTCGGCGGCCGGGAGCAGCCGGGCCGCCTTGAGGTCGAGAAGGGTGGCGGCGACCACCAGGAACTCGGTCGTCTCGTCCAGGTCCCAGTCCGGTCCCATGGCCCGGATGTGCGCCATGAACTCGTCCGTGACCTTGGACAGGGCGACCTCGGTGACGTCCAGCTTGTGCTTGGAGATCAGCTGGAGGAGGAGATCGAAGGGGCCCTCGAAGTTGGCGAGCCGGACCTTGAAGACACCGTCCGTGTCGGCCTCGGCGTCACCCTGCGGGGCGCGGGCCTCAGGTGCGGGTTCGGCGACCGTCGCCTCGGGCTCGGGATCAAGCGCCGGCGGTGAGACGGCCGCCGGGGTCTCGGGGACACCCGTGTCCGGTGCCGGCTCGGCAGCCACGCGGTCCGGTGCCGGTCGCGGGTCCGGTTCCGGCTCGACGGGCGCGCGACCCGGTGCCGGTGGCGGCTCCGGTGCCGGTTCGGGTTCCGGCGGAGCCACCGGCGCCGCCCCCGGTCCCCGGCCCAGCGCGCGCCGGCGGCCGGCGGGGGCGCCGGCGCGCGGGGCGGGAACGTCGTTCGAGGTCATGGCCCCCGCAGGCTACCGCTACCGCCCGCGGAGCCGTCGTACGAGGATGCTGGCGTCGCCCCGGGTCTCCAGATCGGCCAGGACCACGGCGACCGCCTCGCGGACGATCCGCCCGCGGTCGACGGCGAGCCCGTGCTCACCGCGGAGCACCAGACGCGCGTGCTCCAGATCCATGAGCTCCTCGGCGGAGACGTAGACGGTGATCTTCTCGTCGTGCCGCTCGCGGCCGCTGGGCCGGCGTGCGGCGGCCCGCCCCCGCTTGCGCGACCCGCCGGCGGCGGCACCGCCCGCCGCGGCGGACCCGGCAGAACCTTCCTGCGCCCCCTGGCGCCGTGCGGAGCGCTCACCGGAGGCGGACCGGCTGCGGGACTCCCCCGCCTCGGCCTGCTCGGTGTCGGCCGCCACATGCTCGGCGCCCTCGCCGTCGCCGCCCTGTGCGGGCACCGACTGCGGAGCGTCCTCGGCGGCCGCGGCGTCGCTCTCCCCCGCGGGAGCCGGCACCCGGGCCTCGCCGTTGGCCGGGCGCCGGGGAGTGGACGGCTGGAGCGCCATACCCCCTGTCGTGCGGAACAGTTCGTCGGCCCCCGGCAGACTCACTCGGCGTGACACCGGGCGAGCACCTCCCTGGCGAGCTGGCGATAGGCGGCGGCACCGACGGAGTTGGAGGCGTACGTGGTGATCGGCTCACCGGCGACCGTGGTCTCCGGGAAGCGGACCGTGCGTCCGATGACCGTGTGGTAGACGTGGTCGTCGAACGCCTCGACCACCCGCGCCAGGACCTCACGGCTGTGGACCGTGCGCGAGTCGTACATCGTGGCGAGGATCCCGTCGAGCTCCAGCTCCGGGTTCAGCCGCTCCTGGACCTTCTCGATCGTCTCGGTCAGCAGCGCCACACCGCGCAGCGCGAAGAACTCGCACTCCAGCGGCACGATCACCTTGTGCGCGGCCGTCAGGGCGTTGACCGTGAGCAGGCCGAGCGAGGGCTGGCAGTCGATGACGATGAAGTCGTAGTCGTCCATCAGCGGCTTGAGGGCGCGCTGGAGCGTGGACTCCCGGGCGACCTCGCTGACGAGCTGGACCTCGGCGGCGGACAGGTCGATGTTGCTGGGCAGCAGGTCCATGTTGGGGACCGCGGTCTTCAGCAGGACCTCGTCGGCCGACATGCCCCGCTCCATGAGCAGGTTGTAGACCGTGAGGTCGAGTTCCATCGGGTTCACGCCGAGTCCGACCGACAGCGCGCCCTGCGGGTCGAAGTCCACGAGCAGCACGCGGCGACCGTATTCGGCGAGTGCGGCACCCAGGTTGATGGTCGACGTCGTCTTGCCGACGCCGCCCTTCTGGTTGCACATCGCGATGATCTTCGCGGGACCGTGGTCGGTCAGCGGACCCGGGATCGGGAAGTACGGCAGCGGACGTCCGGTCGGGCCGATGCGCTCGCGGCGCTGCCGGGCAGCGTCGGGCGCGAGCGTGGCCGCGTACTCGGGGTCGGGCTCGTACTCCGCGTCGGGGTCGTAGAAGTGCCCTTCGGGCAGTTCGTCGTAGTCGGCGAAGTGGTTGCGGGGCGCGCCACTTCCGTCGCCGGCCATGGCGTTCACGTGATGGCCATCCATGCTCTTGTTTGCTGTCAGAGCCGTGTGGGGGCTGGTCTGGCTCTGGTGGGCTGCGAAGGTTCGGACAGCGACGGAGCCGACAGCCTCGAATCCCGCGGGACCCTGGCCCCGTACAGGCATTCCTGGTTGACCACCCCCGGGAGAAAATGTCGACTCATTCACAAGTCGTCTTACCTCCTTGGTGACCAGGAAACTTCTAGACAGGTCAGCGTGGCACCATGCCGACGGTTGGCGACTCTATGGCGTGTCGGCGGTCCGCAGCAACACAATCCACCGGACCGGGCAGATGTGTCGACAATGAAACATCGCGCTGTCAAGGGCGTACGGCCGTCGCACAGCAGGTTTCACCGGTGTACGAATCGGTCGAAGGGTTGCGTTCGAGGCGAGTTGACCGAGCGTCGCAAAGTGACCATACACACATCCAGCCGGACCTTTTCGAGCAAGGTCCGGCTGGATGCGCGCGGTTGACGACCTGTGTTGACGTATCGCCTTTACCAGAAAGTGACTTGCCGGTCCGGCTCAGCCGAGGAGCGACTCCAGCTCCACGTGCTCCAGGCCGTGCGCCTCGGCGACCTCGCGGTAAACGACCTTGCCGTCATGCGTGTTGAGGCCCTTGGCCAGCGCGGGGTCGCGACGAAGCGCCTCGACCCAGCCCTTGTTGGCCAGCTCGACGATGTACGGCAGCGTGGCGTTGGTGAGCGCGTAGGTGGAGGTGTTGGGCACCGCGCCGGGCATGTTCGCGACGCAGTAGAAGACCGAGTTGTGCACCGGGAAGGTCGGCTCGGCGTGCGTGGTCGGACGGGAGTCCTCGAAGCAGCCGCCCTGGTCGATCGCGATGTCGACAAGGACACTTCCGGCCTTCATCCGGGAGACCAGCTCGTTGGTGACCAGCTTCGGGGCCTTGGCACCGGGGATGAGGACGGCACCGATGACGAGGTCGGCCTCCAGGCAGGCCTTCTCCAGCTCGAAGGCGTTGGAGACGACCGTCTGGATCTTCGTGCCGAAGATCTTGTCGGCCTCGCGCAGCTTGTTGATGTCCTTGTCGAGCAGGGTCACGTGGAAGCCCATGCCGATGGCGATCTGCGCGGCGTTCCAGCCGGAGACACCGCCGCCGATGACCACGGCACGGCCGGCGAGCACGCCGGGGACACCGCCGGGCAGCACACCGCGGCCGCCGTTGGCGCGCATCAGGTGGTAGGCGCCGACCTGCGGGGCGAGGCGGCCCGCGACCTCGGACATGGGGGCGAGCAGCGGCAGCGCGCGGGTGGGCAGCTCGACCGTCTCGTAGGCGATCGCGGTGGTGCCGGACTCGATGAGGGCGTCCGTGCACTCCTTGGACGCGGCCAGGTGCAGGTAGGTGAAGAGCGTCTGGTCCTTGCGGAGGCGGTGGTACTCCTCGGCGATGGGCTCCTTGACCTTCAGCAGCAGGTCGGCGGTGGCCCACACCTCGTCCGCGGTGGGCAGGATCTGGGCGCCCGCGGCGACGTACTCGCTGTCCGGGATCGACGAGCCGAGGCCGGCGCCCTGCTCGATGACGACCTGGTGGCCGTTGCGCACCAGCTCGAGCACGCCGGCGGGGGTGATGGCCACCCGGAACTCGTTGTTCTTGACCTCGCGGGGGATGCCGACCTTCACGTCGATCACGGTCCTTGGCTCAGGGGGTGTGGAACATTGCTACACATCCCAGGCATGCAGCGGCATACCGGGAGACACCGCAGGAGAAGGTGCGGCAGAGCCAGTCTAATGAAGGTGTTCCCGCTGTCTAGCCTTTCATTGCATCAATCTTCGTTCGATGCGCTACGGATTTCGCAGGCGTTGCCGCCGTGTTCCGGCTCGATGGCCTTGTCACCGGCCCCGGAACCGGTCCCCGGACCGGTCATGGAGGCGGTCCCGGGCCCGGCCGTCTCGGCCGCATCGGTCTCCTCCATCAGGATCCGCCGCGCGGCGCCCCGGTGCAGCTCAGCGGCCGCGGGATCGCCCAGCCGGTCCAGGGTGTCGGCGAGCCGCAGATACAGCGCGCCCTGCAGCCGTACGTCCTCCGCGCGGCGCGCCCACTCGATCGCCTCCTGGCAGGTGCGCAGCGATTCCTCGGGCCGTCCCGCGTACTCCTGGACCCGGGCCAGCTCGCTCAGGGCGCGCGCGTGACCTGCGACGTCGCCGTTCTTGCGGTGCACGGCGACCGCGGCCCGCCAGTTGCGCTGGGCCTCGCCGTACCGGCCCGCGTAGGTGTGCGCCTCGGCGGTCCTGCCGTACAGCCGGGCGGTCTCGGCGCGCTCCCCGCGGGCCAGCCGCTGGGCGAGGGCCCGGCCGTACCAGTCGGCGGCCCGGTCGTAGTCCCCGAGCTCCAGATGGGCGCCGCCGACGGATTCCATCGCGCGGCCGGTCGCGTACGGGTCGTCCGCCTCGCGTCCGGCGTCCAGCGCGGCCCGGAACCGCGTCAGCGCCTCCCGGGTCCGCCCCGTACGGGCGTCCAGGTCGCCGAGGTTCAGCAGGGCCGCCGCCTTCTCCCGGGGCAGGTTCCTGCGCTCGGCCACGTCCAGGACGAGGCCGTGGATCTCGTACAGGTCCCCGGCGGCGGCCTGGGTCCCGAAGTGCGCGGCCATCGCCCTGACCAGCTGCGACATCAGCCGGCGGGCGAGGGTGTCCAGCTCCCCGTCGGCGACGGCGGCCCGGGCGGACGCCAGCAGGGCGGGCCGGCGCAGCCGCAGCCAGTCGGCGGCCGCCCTGGGGTTCGGGAAACGCAGCGCGCGGGGCACGCCGAGGAGCTTCTGCCGGGTCGCGGGGCTGTCGGTCTCGGTGATGGCCCGGCAGGACTGCAGCAGCCGTACGGTCCGCTCCAGCATGCGGGCGCGGGCGAGCTGGACCTCGGCGGGGCGGTCCTGGGTCTCGCTGAGGGCCTTCAGGAGCGGGTGCAGACATCCAGGGACCCGGTACTGCGGCAGCGGTGAGTCGAGGCGGTGCAGCAGGCCGAGGGCGGCCAGGTCGTCCAGGGTGGTGTGGGCTCCGTCCACCGAGCAGCCGGCGAGGGCGGAGGCGCCGTGCGGATCGACCAGGCCCGCGGGGGCGAGCGTCAGCAGGCGGAGCATGCGGGCGGCGGGGGCGGGCAGCGAGGCGTGGACGAGGCGCAGCAGCCGGCCGAGCGCCGTGCCCTCCTCGCCCTCGGTCCGCAGCTGTTTGGCCAGGTCGGAGACGGCGGACTTGGGGCGGGCGGCGAGCCAGCCGCCGGCCAGCGTCAGCGCGGCGGGCTGCCCCTGGCACACCTCCACGAGCCCTTCGGCGGCCCTCGGGTCGACGGTGATGCGCACGGCCCCGGAGAGCCGGGTGAGCAGTTCCACGGCCGACTTGGTGTCGAGGCCGCCGAGCGTGCAGGGTCTGACGTCCGAGATGCCGGTCAGCGGCCCGCCGGAGACGACGACGGCCAGGCACTCGGGGGTGTCCGGCAGCAGGGCGTCGACCTGCTCGGCGTCGGCGGCGTCGTCGAGCAGCAGCAGGGCCCGGCGCTCCGCCAGCGCCTCGCGCAGGGCGGCCGACAGGTCGTCCTCTGCGGCCCCGGGCGGGGCGGGCACGTCGAGGTCGGTGAGCAGGTCGCGGGCGGTGCGCGCGACGGGGACGGGGGTGCCGTCGGGTTCGCTGAGCCGGGCGCGGAGCACCCCGTCGGGGTAGCGGTCGCCGACCTGGCGGGCCAGTTCCTCGGCGAGTGCCGTACGGCCGGAGCCGGGGCGTCCGGCGATGAGCAGCACGCGCGCGCGGGGCGCCTTGCGGCCGGAGAGGGTGTCGAGGCCGGCGCGCTCGATGTCGGCGCGCAGCTCCTTCAACTCGCGTGTGCGGCCCAGGAAATGACTGCCGTCGGGGGTCCGGGCCGACGTCCGCACGCCGCCTGTGTCCACCACCTGGTCCGTCACGGGCCACACTCCCGTCCCACGCACGCGCAAGCCCGCCGGGACTCCGGTTCGGGCGTGCTCAGAGCCTAGTTGACGCTCTGGTACGTTCCGGGCGGAGTGCGGCGGGCACGACGGGGACATCCCCCGATCGGATCAGCCGATCTTCACACCGCCGAGGGAGGCTCCGTCAGGAGGAGTGGGTGCTCCTCAGGACGTGAAGGGCCGCGCGGGCCAGGGCGCCTCCGCCGGGCGCAGCGCGTCGAGCCCGTCGCCGGCGCGCGCGGCCGCCAGCGACAGCACCCCCACGACGAGGCAGTTGTTGTGCACGTCCCCCGCGAGGACGCGCCGGACCAGGTCGTCGACCGGCACACGCGCGTGCTCCATGTCGGCCTCCTCGTCCTCCACCAGGAACCGCTCGCCCTCCGCCTCGGACAGCTCTCGGGCGAGGAAGATCCGTACGGCCTCGTCGCAGCCGCCCGGGGTGGTGTAGACGTCGGTCAGGACCCGCCAGTCCTCCGCCTTGACGTGCGCCTCCTCGTACAGCTCGCGCTGGGCGGCGTGCAGCGGGTTCTCGCCGGGGACGTCGAGCAGGCCGGCCGGGATCTCCCACAGCTTGTGGCGGACGGGGTGGCGGTACTGCTTGATGAGCAGGACGCGGCCCTCGTCGTCCAGGGCGAGCACGGCGACCGAGCCGGGGTGGACCTGGTAGTCGCGCCGCACCACCGAGCCGTCCGGCATGACCACGTCGTCCGTGCGGACGGAGGTCTTGTTGCCCACGAAGGGGGTCGCGGTCGCCCGGACCTCCCACTCCTCGGGGGTGTCCTTGATCGTCATGCCCTGCCCTTCCACGTGCGCAAAGGAAAACCGGGGCGCCCACCGTTGAAGGTTTGCGCCCCGGCCACCGTACAACTCTCGTGTTACTTCGAAATCTTCCGCTCGACCGCGGCCTTCACCAGCCCGGCGAACAGGGGGTGCGGGCGCGTCGGGCGCGACCGCAGCTCCGGGTGGGCCTGCGTGGCCACCAGGTAGGGGTGCGTCTCGCGCGGGTACTCCACGTACTCGACGAGCTTGCCGTCGGGCGAGGTGCCGGAGAACAGGATGCCCGCCTTCTTCTCCAGCTCGGCCCGGTAGGCGTTGTTCACCTCGTACCGGTGACGGTGCCGCTCCTCCACGTACTCCTTGCCGTCGTACACCTCGCGCACGATGGAGCCCTCGGCCAGCTTGGCCGGGTACATGCCGAGCCGCATCGTGCCGCCCATGTCGCCGTCGCCGGCGACGATGTCCATCTGCTCGGCCATCGTGGAGATGACCGGGTGGGAGGTGGCCGGGTCGAACTCGGTGGAGTTGGCGTCGGAGATGTCGGCCAGGTTGCGGGCCGCCTCGACCACGATGCACTGCAGGCCCAGGCACAGGCCCAGCAGCGGGATCCTGTTCTCGCGGGCGTACTTGATCGCGCCGACCTTGCCGTTCACCCCGCGCTCGCCGAAGCCGCCGGGGATGCAGATGCCGTCGACGTCACCGAGCTGGGCGGCGGCACCGGCCGGCGTCTTGCAGTCGTCGGAGGTGACCCACTTGATCTTGACGCGGGCCTTGTTGGCGAAGCCGCCCGCGCGCAGCGCCTCGGTGACCGAGAGATAGGCGTCGGGCAGGTCGATGTACTTGCCGACCAGCGCGAGGGTGACCTCGTGGTCCGGGTTGTGGACGCGGTCGAGCAGATCGTCCCAGGTCGTCCAGTCCACGTCGCGGAACGGCAGGTCGAGCTTTCGGACGACGTACGCGTCCAGGCCCTCGCCGTGCACGGTCTTCGGGATGTCGTAGATGGACCGCGCGTCGGGGCAGGCCACCACGGCCGCCTCGTCGACGTCGCACATCAGCGAGATCTTCCGCTTGATCGCGGTGGGGACCTCACGGTCGCAGCGCAGCACGATCGCGTCTGGCTGGATACCGATGTTGCGCAGGGCCGCGACCGAGTGCTGGGTCGGCTTCGTCTTCAGCTCCCCCGAGGGACCGATGTACGGCAGGAGCGAGATGTGGACGACGAAGACGTTGTCACGGCCGACCTCGTGGCGAACCTGGCGGACGGTCTCCAGGAACGGCAGCGACTCGATGTCCCCGACCGTGCCGCCGACCTCCGTGATGACGACGTCGACCTCGTCGGTCGCCATCCGGCGGATGCGGTGCTTGATCTCGTTGGTGATGTGCGGGATGACCTGGACGGTGTCGCCGAGGTACTCGCCGCGCCGCTCCTTGGCGATCACCGTGGAGTAGACCTGGCCGGTGGTGACGTTGGCCGATCCGTCCAGGTCACGGTCGAGGAAGCGCTCGTAGTGGCCGATGTCCAGGTCGGTCTCGGCGCCGTCGTTGGTGACGAACACCTCACCGTGCTGGAAAGGGTTCATCGTGCCAGGGTCGACATTGAGGTACGGGTCGAGCTTCTGCATGACGACGCGAAGACCGCGCGCCTTCAGGAGCATGCCGAGGCTGGAGGCCGTCAGGCCCTTGCCGAGCGAGGAGGCGACACCCCCGGTGACGAAGATGTGCTTGGTCGTCGTGGCTGCGTTGGTTCGGAAAGCAGCGGGCGGCATGGCCAAGAGGGGGCTCCCGTGGTCGCGATCTTGAAGTGCGGTTCGGGGTCTTCACGCCCACCGGTCCACGGGCTACCAGGGTATCAGCGACCGGGACCGATGGCTTCCGGCCACGCTCCGCGTACGCTCCGGCACGCATGAGCACACTTCACCGGGCCCCCACCGGCCGGTCACCCATTGCTCACCCGTTCGGCCGACCCGGGTTGCCCGGAGCGGCACGCAGATCATCTACGTGCGTCGTATCCTGCTCGGACATTCGCTGCCGAGCCCGGCCGGCAACACGGCACCACCCCTCGCCCGTAAGCACCGGAACAACGAGAGCTCGTCAGTTCGTTGAGCAGAGATCGTCGAGCAGTGCCCGCCGTTTTGCCTCACGGCCGGAGCGACTGCTTTGCTTCACCGCTCAACCCCGATTTACAACCACCCCTTGACCGCACTAGCGAGAGCCCCCTTGTCGTACGAGTGAGTACGGAAGAGGGGGTGACGTGGCCGTTCGACTGGAGTTGCACGTGGCCGGGCGCATCGAAGACTACGCACTCATCGGAGACATGCAGACCGCCGCGCTGGTCTGCCGGGACGGCACAGTCGACTGGCTGTGCCTGCCCCGCTTCGACTCGCACGCCATCTTCGCCGGCCTGCTGGGCACCGAGGAGCACGGCTTCTGGCGGCTCGGGCCGGCGCACGCCGCGGAGTCCGAGCCGCCCACGGCGGCCCGGCGCGGCTACCGGGGCGACTCCCTGATCCTGGAGTCCGAGTGGGACACCCCGCGCGGCACCGTCCGGGTGATCGACTTCATGCCCCCGCGTGACGGCGCGCCCCAGCTCATCCGGATCGTGGAGGGCGTCTCCGGCCGGGTGCCGATGCGCTCGACCCTGCGGATGCGGTTCTCGTACGGCCGGGTGGTGCCGTGGGTGCACAAGCACGAGGGGCGCACGGTCGCGGTCGCCGGCCCGGACTCCGTGTGGTTCGACACGGACGCCGAGACCTACGGCAAGTCGCTGACCACGTACTCGGACTTCACGGTCTCGCCGGGCGAGCGGATCGCGTTCACGATCTCCTGGGAGCCCTCGCACAAGCAGCCGCCGGCCCTGCCCGAGCCGGAGCAGTCGCTGGAGGCCACGGAGGACTTCTGGCGCGAGTGGGTCGAGCACTGTACGTACCACGGGCCCTACCGGGAGGCGGTCATCCGCTCCCTGATCACCCTCAAGGCCCTGACGTACGCCCCGACCGGCGGCATCGTCGCCGCGCCGACGACCTCCCTGCCCGAGGACATCGGCGGCGTCCGCAACTGGGACTACCGGTACACCTGGCTGCGGGACGCGGCGATCACCCTGTCGTCGCTGCTGCGCACCGGCTACCGCGAGGAGGCCCGCGCCTGGCGCGAGTGGCTGCTCAGGGCGGTCGCGGGCGACCCGGAGAACCTGCAGATCATGTACGGCATCGCCGGTGAGCGCGAGCTCGGCGAGGCCGAGCTGGACTGGCTGCCGGGCTACGAGAACTCCGCCCCGGTGCGGGTCGGCAACGGCGCGGCGCACCAGCTCCAGCTCGACGTGTACGGCGAGGTCACCGAGGCGCTGCACCTGGCGCACATGACGGGTCTCGCCCGCAACGACTACGCCTCCCTGCTCCAGCTGAAGCTGATCCGCTACCTCGAGGACCACTGGGACGAGCCGGACGAGGGCATCTGGGAGGTGCGCGGCCCGCGCCGCCACTTCGTGCACTCCAAGGTGATGGCCTGGGTCGCCGTGGACCGGACGATCAAGCTCATCGAGTCCGGTGACGCGGACGGCCCGCTGGAGCGCTGGAAGGAGCTGCGCGACGAGATCCACCGGGACGTGTGCGAGAAGGGCTACGACAAGGAGCGCAACACGTTCACGCAGTCGTACGGCTCGAAGGAGCTGGACGCCTCGCTGCTGCTGATCCCGCAGGTGGGCTTTCTGCCGCCGGACGACAAGCGGGTCATCGGCACCGTCGAGGCGATCCAGCGCGAGCTGTCCACGTCGGACGGCTTCATCCTGCGCTACCCCACGGAGGGCGAGGACGAGGGCGTCGACGGTCTCCCCGGTGACGAGGGCGCCTTCCTGGCCTGCTCGTTCTGGCTGGCGGACGACCTGGCGATGATCGGCCGCGTCGACGAGGCCCGCAAGCTGTTCGAGAAGCTGCTGTCGCTGCGCAACGACCTCGGTCTGCTCGCCGAGGAGTGGGACCCGGTCCGCCAGCGCCAGGTCGGCAACTTCCCGCAGGCCTTCAGCCACGTCCCGCTGATCGACACCGCGCTGCGTCTGACGGCGTCGGGGGCGTACGGCGGCTGAACAGGAAGGACGGCCGCGGCCTGCCTAAGCTGGGACCATCAGCCCTCTGCAGGGAAGGGGGCGCCTCATGGCCTCCCCATCGAAGGCGGGCGCGGCCCTCGCCGCGTTGCGCGAGGAACTGGTCGGCGACGTGTTCGCCCCTTCGGACGCGGGCTACGACGAGGCTCGCACCGTCTTCAACGCCATGATCGACAAGCGGCCCGCCGTCATCGCCCAGTGTGTGAACGAGGACGACGTGCTGCGGGCCGTGCGGTTCGGCAGGGACCTCGACCTGAACATCGCGGTACGCGGCGGCGGGCACAGCGTCGCCGGCTCGGCCGTCAACGACAACGGACTCGTCATCGATCTGCGGCACATGCGCGCGGTCTCCGTGGACCCCGCCGCCGAGGCGGTCCGGATCGCGGGCGGCGCCACGATGAGCGACCTGGACCGGGCCTGTCAGCCGTACGGCCTGGCGACGACGGGCGGCCGGGCCTCCACCACCGGGGTCGGCGGCTTCGTCCTCGGCGGCGGCACCGGCTGGCTGGACCGCCGCTTCGGGCTGGCCGTCGACAATCTGCTCGGCGTGGAACTCGTCACCGCCGACGGCGAGCGGGTCCACGCGAGCGCCGACGAGAACCCGGAGCTGTTCTGGGGTCTGCACGGCGGAGGCGGCAACTTCGGCGTCGCGACCGCGCTGACCCTGAAGCTCCACCCCCTGCCCGACTTCTCGATCGCGCTGCTGCTGTATCCGCCGGAGCGCGGCCGCGAGGTGGCCCGCACCTACCGCGAGCTGATCCACACCGGCCCGGACGAGGCGAGCGGAGGCGTGCTGTATCTCGCCGGTCCGCCCGAGGAGTTCGTGCCGCCGCACCTGGTGGGCTCGCTGCTGTGCGCGGCGCTGCTCACGTACGCCGGGCCCGAGGAGGATCTGCGCAAGCTGGCCGAGCCGCTGCTGGCACTGCCCCACGAGTCGGAGCTCGTGGGCGCGATGCCGTACGCCGACGTCCAGTGCATGATCGACGATCCGCCGGGGATGCGGAACTACTGGTCCGCCGAGTTTCTGACGGCCGCCCCCGACGAGTATCTGGACGTGTTCTGCGCGGGCGGCGAGGCCCTGCCGCCGGGCGGCACCATCCATGTGCTGTTCCCGCAGGGCGGGGCGATCGCGGCGGGCCCGCACGAGTACCCGGTGCCGTACCGGGACGCGCCCTGGGCGGTGCACCCGTTCGCGATCTGGGAGGACCCGGCGGACGACGAGCGCTGTGTCCAGTGGGTGCGGGACGTGCGCGCCGGCGCACGGCCGTACAGCACGGGGGCCGTCTACCTCAACTTCATCGGGGACGAGGGCGCGAACCGCGTGGAGGCCGGGCTGGGCGCCGAGAACACCCGGCGGCTCGCCGCGCTCAAGCGCCGCTACGACCCGGACAACGTGTTCCGGTTCAACCACAACATCGCGCCCGCGTGACGGGCGGACCGGTCGCCGTGGGTGCGGATGTGCCGCGGGGGCGTGCCCGCGGGTAGCGTCCGGCTATGGACAGCCGCAGGGACAGCGCGTTCGACACCCACAGCGCCGGGATCACCGTGCGCCGGGCCCTGGAGCTGCCCGGACTGCGCAGCGGGCTGCCCGAGGTCCTCGCGGGCGGCGACCGGCTGGGGCGCACGGTGCGCTGGGTCCACGCGGGCGAGGTGCCCAACATCGCCTCACTGCTCAAGGGCGGCGAGCTGCTGCTGACGACCGGCTACGGCCTGGGCACCCGGCCCGCCGAGCAGCGGGCGTTCGTGCGCACCCTGGCCGACCGGGGCATCGCCGCCCTGGTGGTGGAGTTGGGCGCGCGCTTCACCCGGCTGCCCGCCGCACTGGTCGACACGGCGCGCGCGGCGGGGCTGCCGCTGGTCCAGCTGCACCGTGAGGTGCCGTTCGTCACGGTCACCGAGGAGATCCACACCGAGATCGTCAACGGGCACTACGCGCTGCTGCAGCGGGCGGAGGAGGTGCACCGCCGGTGCACGGAGGCGCTCCTGGGCGGGGGCGGGGTGCCGCAGGTCCTCGCCATCCTGGCCGACTTCGCCGGGAACCCGGTCTTCCTGGAGACACCGGACGGCAGGCTGCTGTACGCAGCGGGCGCCGGGCCCGAGGGCACGGATCCGCTCCAGGTGTGGGAGGGGCTGCGCGGCCAGCACAAGGAGGCGCCGCCGCCCGCCGGGTCGGTGCTCGTGGACGTCCCCGGCGGTGGCGCGGGCACGGGCTCGGTGCGGGCCCGGCTGGCCCTGCTCCCGGTGCGCGGGCCACTGGCGCCGGTGCACCGGATCGCCGCCGAGCGGGCCGCGGGCATCCTGGCCGTGGTGCTGATGCAGGCCCGCCAGGAGGAGGAGCTGGCCGCCCGGGGGCGCGGCGACTTCCTGACCGACCTCGCGGAGGGCCGGGTCGGCCCGGAGGACGCCCCGGCGCAGGCCCGGGTGCTGGGCTTCAAGCCGGGGTCCGGTCCGCTGCTGCCGGTGGTGATGCGGCTCGGCGACACACTGACCGGGCACGACGGCACGTCCCGCCCCGGCGGTGTGGAGAGCGGCGGTGGCTGGGCGGTGCTGGCCCGCGCGGTCGGCGAGGAGCTGGCCTCGGTCGGGGTGCCGGTGCTGCTGGGCGTACGGCCGGTGGAGGGCCGGGTGCCGCTGCTGCTGGGGCTGCGCGCGGAGTCGGAGCGGCCGGCGGTGGCCGATCGGGTCGCGGCGGCGCTGCGGGCGGGCGCGGAGCGGGCCGGGATGCTGCGCCCGGGCACCCCGCCGCCGGTCGTGGTGGTCGGGGAGGCGGGCGGCTGGGCGGCGGCCGCGGTGTCCCTGCGGCACGCGGCGGAGACGGCGACGGCCGCCCATGGGCTGCCGGACGTGCCCTGGTACGACGCCCGGCGGCTGGACATCGACCTGCTGCTGTGGCGACTGCGCGACCATCCCGGTCTGGCGGCGTTCGTGGACCGGGCGATCGGCCCGCTCCGCGCGCACGACGACCGCTCCCGGCCGCCCCTGCTGCCGACCCTGGAGACGTACCTGGCGCACGCGGGCCGCAAGGCGGAGACGGCCCGTGAACTGCATCTGAACCGGCAGACGCTCTACAACCGCCTCGCCCGGATCGGGGAGTTGCTCGGCACGGATCTCGACGACCCGCAGACGGTCCTGGCGTTGAGCCTGGCGCTGCGGGCCCGGCGGTATGTGCCGTGACGGCCGGCGGGCTCAGATCATGGGCCGGGGCTGCGTCAACTCGTCGTAGACGCTGAGCACCTGAGCCACCGTCTCGTCCTCGGTCGGCCAGGTGGCGGCCTGCCGCACCCCGCGCTCCCTGAGCAGGTCCCGCCGCGCGGGATCGCCGAGGAGCCGTACGACGGCGTCGGCGAGGGCTCCGGAGTCGCCGTACGGGACGAGTTCGGCGGCGTCGCCGACGAGTTCGGGCACACCGCCGGTCTCGGTGGCGACGAGCGGCACACGCGCGTGCAGGGCCTCCTGGGCGAGGACGGAGCGCGCCTCCCACCGGCTCGGCAGCAGCGCGACATCGGCGGCGGCGAGCAGGTCCGTGACGTCGTCGCGGCGTCCGATGAGGCGTACGGGCAAAGCCTCGTCCTCGATCCGCCGCTGGAGCTCGGCCCGCAGCGGCCCCTCCCCCGCGATCACGACCAGCGGCGCGGGATCGAGGGCGCGCCAGGCCCGTGCGGCGTCCAGCAGCACGTCGTACCCGCGGTGGCGTTCGAGGGCGCCGACCGCGATCAGCAACGGCCGTCCGGTGGAGCCGAGTTCGGCGCGGACCTTGCCGGTGACCCGGTCCGGGTCGTCCTGCTCGGGGGCGCGGCGCGGCCGGGGCAGGGCGACCGCGGCGAGCCGCGCGTCCCGCGCTCCGGTACGGCGGGCCCGGTCGACCAGGGCGGAGGTGGTGCCGAGCACGACGGACGCGTTCCTGACGACCCGTCGCTCCAGCAGCCGGACGAGATGGGCCCGGGCGCCCTCGGCGTGGGCCCGGTCGTGCCAGGTGACGACGAGCGGGATGCGCCGGCCGCTCAGCGCGAGGACGCTGCGGAACGAGGCGTGCAGCCCGTGCGCGTGCACCAGATCGGCGTCGGCGCACGCGGCCCGCAGGGCGGCCACCGAGGCGGGGTCGCTGCTGCGGGCCACATGCACATGCTCGGCGCCCGCCCCCTTGAAGTCGTAGAGGTGATCGGCTTCCAGGGGGGCGCATACGGTGACCCGCACGCCCCGCGCGACCAGCCCCGAGGACAGCGATCGCACATGCGCGCTACTGCCGGCGTTGCCGCCGCCCAGTACCTGCACGGTGCGCAGCGACGACTGGCCGTGCGGTGAGTGGCTGCTCACGGGGGTCACGTGGCCAAGTCTCCTGCTTCGGGTCGGGCAGTCACGAAGAACGTACAGATGGATCGGGCGGAGGGGGTGTACCGCCTGAATCCCTACGCGTACGACATGTTTACGCCAAGGATGCCAGGACGCAGGGCCGTTCAGGGAACGGTGGGAGGGCGGCGGCCGGGCAACGCGGCGTGGTGAGTCACCTGCACGAGTGAGGCGAGTGGCGCATGGTCCACGAACACGCGCGCGTGGCGCACTTTTCGGCACCCGGCGTGAACCGGCGCGCCGGATCGGTTCCTCCCGGCGATCGCACCACCGCGCCCCGCCATGAGCCGCCCCGGTGCCGACACCGCCTCAGACCGCAGCCTCAGACCGCGCCCGCCCCGCGAGCGAACGCGCTCACCCGGTCCCCGTACACGGCCGCCGCGACCACGGCGGCGGCGTGGACCGCCAGCCCCGCCCGGCCGTTCCCGGCGGCCACGGCGGCACCGAGAGCCGCCCCCAGCGCATGAGCGCCCGTGTCACCGATCATCGCCCGCTCCCCCAGGTCGTCGGGGAGCACGGCCGCCGCGGCCCCCATGGCACCGGCGGCCATCCGCGCCCCCGGACCCGGGCGCAGCAGCCCGGGCGCGCCGAGCGCGAGCACCCCGAGGGCGGCCCGCCCCGGCCGTACGTCGACCAGGTTCACGGCGTGCGCGGCTCCCGCGATCACCACGCCCGCGAGCAGCCGGTCCAGCGGCCGCTCCTTCAGGAAGGCGCCCGTGACGAGCCCGGCCGCGGATATCCCGGCCAACTTGACGAGACCGCTGGTGACTTCGCCGTCCCGCAGGGCCGACAGATGGGCCCGGAAGCCCCGCCGGGGATCCCCGGCCCCCGCGATGTCGTCGTACGCCCCGCACGCCCCGGCCGCGGCCACGGCGAACCCGGCGGCGGGCGAGACGCGCGCGGTCCCTAGTGCGGCGGCGAGCGCGCAGGCGGGCCCGGCGTGCAGCGTCACGGTCCGGCCCGCGTAGTTCTTCCGCTCCCACAGGCCCGGCCCGCCGGGGGACATGGCGCGCAGCACGCTCCCCGCGGCACGGGTGAGGGCCGCGGCGAGGGCGAAGGCGGGGATCCGGCCGGAGCGTTCGATCATGCGGCCAGCCTAGGTGCCGCCACTGACAACGCCCCCGCCGCCGGACTCCCTATCCGTCCGAGCGGGCCGTCTCCAGCAGTTCCTCGGCGTGTGCCCGGGCCGTCTCGGAGTCCTCCTGGCCGGCGAGCATCCGGGACAGCTCCTTGATGCGCTCCTCGCCCTCCAGGACCTTCACACCGGACCGGGTGACGGACCCGTCGTTGGTCTTCTCCACGAGCAGCTGCCGGTCGGCGAACGCGGCGACCTGCGGCAGATGGGTCACGACGACCACCTGGGCGGACTTGGCCAGCCGGGCGAGCCGGCGGCCGATCTCCACGGCCGCCTTGCCGCCGACGCCCGCGTCGACCTCGTCGAAGAGATACGTCGGCACCGGATCGGTCCCGGCGAAGACCACCTCGACGGCGAGCATCACGCGCGAGAGCTCACCGCCGGAGGCGCCCTTGGCGATCGGACGCGGCGGCGCCCCGGGGTGCGGGGCGAGCAGCAGCTCGACCTCGTCGGCGCCGGACGGGCCGTAGGCGACGGTGCGTCCGCCGACCTCCACGCCCTCCGGGTCCTCGGTCTGCCGGATGGCGAACGACACGCGCGCGTGCGGCATGGCGAGGGAGGCGAGTTCGGCGGTCACGGCCGCCGCGAACCGCTCCGCGGCCTCCGTGCGCGCGTCGGTCAGGGCCTGGGCGAGTCCACCCAGCTCGGCGCGGAGGGCGTCCCGCTCGGCGGTCAGCTCCTCGATGCGCTCGTCGTCGCCGTCCAGCTCGGTCAGCCGGCGCCCGCTCTCCTCGGCCCAGGCGAGCACGGCGGCGACGTCCGCGCCGTACTTGCGGGTGAGGCCGGTCAGCGCGGCCCGCCGTTCCTCGACGGCCGCCAGCCGCAGCGGGTCGGCGTCCAGGTCGTCGGCGTAACCGGCGAGCTCCCCGGCGACGTCGCCGAGCAGGATGCCGATCTCCCCGATCCGGTCCGCGAGCGCGGACAGCGCCGGGTCGTGCGAGCGGACGGCGTCCAGGGCCCGCTGGGCGCCCGCGACGAGCGTCGCCGCGTCGATGCCCTCGGGGTCCTCCGGATTGCCCGCGAGAGCGGCGTGCGCGGCGGTGGCGGCCGACGACAGCGCCTCGGCGTGCCCGAGCCGCTCGGCCTCCTCGGCGAGCTCGACGTCCTCACCGGCGCGGGGTTCGACCGCGGCGATCTCGTCGAGCCCGAACCGCAGCAGATCGGCCTCCTGGGCGCGCTCACGCGCGCGTGTGACGATCTCCTCCAGCTCGGTGGCGACCGCCCGCAGCCGCCGGTAGGCCTCGCCGTACTTGGCGAGCGGCACCGCGACGGCGTCCCCGGCGTACCGGTCGAGCGCCTGGCGCTGCCGGGTCAGCTTCAGCAGGCCCTGCTGGTCGGTCTGCCCGTGGACGGCCACCAGCTCGTCGGCGAGCTCGGCCAGCATCCCCACGGGGACGCTGCGCCCCCCGAGGTGCGCACGGGACCGCCCTTCGGCGGAAACGGTACGGCTGATGAGCAGCGCGCCGTCGTCGAGCTCGGCGCCGACCTCCTCGGCCCGTACGGCGGCCGACGCGTCCGGGGGAACGGTGATCCGTCCCTCCACCACCGCCTTCTCGGCCCCGATCCGCACCAGCGCCGGGTCGGCGCGCCCGCCGAGCAGCAGCCCGAGGCTCGTGACCACCATGGTCTTGCCCGCGCCCGTCTCACCCGTGACGGCGGTGAATCCGGGCGACAGCTCGACCACCGCGTCGTCGATGACTCCGAGCGACCGTATCCGCATCTCCTCCAACACGGACACGACCTTACGAGGTCCGGGGCCGGGGATGCGACGCACCCCGGTCCCAGTCCTGTGAAGGTCCAGGTGACGAATGGGTACGGACCCCACCTTGTCACCCGGGCGGGTGGCCTTTCCCCGGCCCTTTCTCCCAGGTCTCCCAGGCCTAGTGCGGTGCCCCGCGCCAGCCGGAGACGGGCAGCGCGAACTTCGCCACCAGCCGGTCCGTGAACGACGCGTGGTGCAGCCGGGCCAGCCGGACCGGCACCGCCCCGCGCCGCACCTCGACCCGCGCCCCCGGCGGCAGCTCCACCGTCCGGCGCCCGTCGCACCACAGCACCCCCGGCGGGATGTGCGGCAGCACCTCCACGGCGAGCACCGAGTCCGGCGAGGTCACCAGCGGCTTCGCGAACAGCGCGTGCGCGCTGATCGGCACCATCAGCAGCGCCTCGACCTCCGGCCACACCACGGGCCCGCCGGCCGAGAAGGCGTACGCCGTCGATCCGGTCGGCGTCGACAGCACGATGCCGTCGCAGCCGAACCCGGTGACCGGGCGCCCGTCGATCTCCAACACCACCTCGAGCAGCTTCTCGGCGGACACCTTCTGCACGGCCGCCTCGTTCAGCGCCCAGTCGGTGTGCACGATGTCGCCGTTCTGGTGGACGACGACGTCGACGGTCATCCGCTCCTCGACCTCGTACGCCTTGGTCACCACCCGGTCGACGACCTTGTCCAGGTCGTCGCGCTCGGCCTCCGCGAGGAACCCGACCCGCCCGAGGTTGACGCCCAGCATCGGCACCCCGGACGCCCGCGCGAACTCCGCGCCGCGCAGCAGCGTCCCGTCACCGCCGAGGACGATGAGCAGCTCGCAGCCGTCCAGGCACTGCGGGGTCGCCTCCTTGACGAGTTGCACCTCGTCCGGCAGCGGCAGGTCCTCGGCCTCGGCCTCCAGCACCCGCACGCCGATCCCCGAGCGCAGCAGGCCGCCGACCACGAGTTCGGCGCTGCGGATGGCCGCGGGCCGCCCGGTGTGGGCGAGCAGGAAAACAGTACGAGCTCGGTTCGGTGTCAACGCGGCCCCTCCGCCACTGCACGGTCGATGTCGGCCGGGTCCGGAGCGGGCGCCCCGGCACGCAGCCACAGAAAGTATTCGACGTTCCCCGACGGTCCGGGCAGCGGACTGGCGGTGACCCCGTTCACCCCGAGTCCGAGTTCCCACGCCTTCCCGGCCACCGTCCGCACGGCCTCCGCCCGCAGCTGCGGACTCCGTACGACTCCCCCACTCCCCAGACGTTCCTTCCCCACCTCGAACTGCGGCTTGACCATCATCACCAGATCGGCGTCCGGTTTCACGCACCGCACCAGAGCGGGCAGCACCAGGCCGAGCGGGATGAAGGACAGATCTCCGACGACAAGATCCACTGACTCCCCATCGATCGCATCGAGCGTCAACTCGCGTACGTTCGTACGGTCCTTGACGGTGACGCGTTCATCACTCTGCAGAGTCCAGGCGAGTTGTCCGTATCCGACGTCCACCGCGACGACGTGCGCGGCGCCCGCCCGCAGCAGGACATCCGTGAAACCGCCGGTGGACGCGCCGGCGTCCAGCGCCCGCCGGCCCTCCACGACGAGCCCCTTCGGCACGAACGCGGCCAGCGCGCCCGCCAGCTTGTGCCCGCCGCGGGAGACGTAGTCGGGGTCCCCGTCGTCGGCCCGTACGACGATGGCGGCCGCGGTCTCGACCTGGGTGGCGGGCTTCGTCGCCACGGTCTTGCCGACGGTGACCCGCCCGGCCGCGATCAGCTGGCTGGCGTGCTCGCGCGAGCGCGCCAGCTTGCGGCGGACCAGCTCCGCGTCCAGACGGCGGCGTGCGACTCCTGCCACGTTCGGTTCAGCTCCTGTTTCCATACGGCGGAGAGGGCGCCGGGGGTCCCGGGCGGGCGTCGAGCGCGGTGAGCGCGTCGCGCAGCCCTCGGTGTACATCCTCGTACACCTCGAGGTGCCCGTCGGTCGCAAGGTGGTCGGCGTCACCCAGCCGTTCCAGCCAGGCGTCGACGTCGGCGTTCCCGGTGGGGGTGCGCGGGACGGCCAGCGGGGCGGGGGCGGCCGGGTCGTGCTCGTCGACGGCCTCCACGGCCTCCTCGCCGGCCGGTGACGTGGCCTCGGGCGCAGAGTCGTTCATGCGCAGACGCTACCGCGAACCCCTGGGGTACCGTCGATGACGATGGCCACGATCGAGGAGTGCCGCGCCGCACTCGAGAAGCTCTCGGAGTCCATGCAGCGCGCCGAGGGGGACGTCCACGCGGCGACCGCCCTGGACCGCTCGGTGAGCTGCCACATCACCGACCTGGACGTGACGTTCACCGGCCGGATGACCGGCGGCCGCATCCACGTCGACCACACCCTCCAGGGCCCGCCCCGCGACAAGGCGCAGATCCGCCTGACCATGACCGGCGACGACCTGGTCGCCCTGGTCGCCGGCGAGCTGCACTTCGCCAAGGCCTGGGGCGCGGGCCGGGTGAAGCTCCACGCGGGCGTCCGCGATCTGCTGCTGCTCAGGAAGCTCCTGTGACGGCGGCCTTCGTACGGGCCTTGCGGGCCGCCGGCACCACCAGCGGCGTGCCCGTCTCCGGGTCGTCGATGACCTGACAGCGCAGCCCGAAGACCTCCTCGACCAGTTCGGCCGTGACGACGTCCCCCGGCGCTCCCTCGGCGACGACCCGCCCCTCCCGCAGGGCGATCAGATGGGTGGCGTAGCGGGCGGCGTGGTTGAGGTCGTGGAGCACGGCGACGAGGGTGCGGCCCTGCTCCTCGTGCAGTTCCGCGCACAGGTCCAGCACATCGATCTGGTGCTGGATGTCCAGGTAGGTCGTCGGCTCGTCGAGCAGCAGCAGCGGGGTCTGCTGGGCCAGCGCCATGGCGATCCACACCCGCTGGCGCTGCCCGCCGGACAGCTCGTCCACATAGCGGTCCGCGAGCTCGGCCACCCCGGTCTGCTCCATGGACTCCCGTACGACCCGCTCGTCCTCGGCGGACCACTGCCGCAGGATGCCCTGGTGCGGGTACCGGCCGCGGCCGACCAGGTCGGCGACCGTGATGCCGTCGGGCGCGATGGAGGACTGTGGCAGCAGGCCCAGAGTGCGCGCGACCTTCTTCGGCGGGATCGACTGGATGGCCTTGCCGTCCAGCAGCACCCGCCCCTCGGCCGGCTTGAGCATGCGCGACAGGGCGCGCAGCAGCGTGGACTTGCCGCACGCGTTGGGGCCGACGATCACGGTGAAGGAGTGGTCGGGTATCTCCACCGACAGCTGCTCCGCGATGACCCGCTGGTCGTAGGCGAGGGTGACGTTGTCGGCGGACAGGCGGTTCACTGTGCTCCTTCGGTTGTTCGGCCCGTGGGTCGCCTCGCTGCCGAGGCCGCTGCCGGCGCTCATATCCGGCCCGCCCTGCGCTCGGTGACCAGCAGCCAGAGCAGATACACGCCGCCGAGCACGCCCGTGACCACACCCACCGCGAGCTGGTCGGCGCCGAAGACCCGCTGGGACGTCCAGTCGGCGGTGACCAGCAGGGTCGCGCCCATGCACAGCGAGGGCAGCAGGTTCGGGCCGGGCGAACGGGTCAGCCGGCGGGCCAGCTGCGGCGCGGTGAGCGCCACGAAGCTGACCGGTCCCGCGGCGGCGGTGGCGGCCGCGGTGAGCAGCACGGCGGCCAGCATCAGCAGCAGCCGCACCCGCTCGACCCGCACCCCGAGCGCGTACGAGACGTCGTCGCCCATCTCCATCATGCGCAGCGCGCGGCCGTTGCCCAGGACGAGCGGGACGAGCACCGCGCACAGCGCGAGCAGCGGCCAGACCTGCTCCCAGTCCCGGCCGCTGAGCGACCCGGTCATCCACACCACGGCACGGGCCGCGTCGACCATGTCGGCCTTGGTCAGCAGATAGCCGTTGACCGCCGTCATGATCGCCGACATGCCGATGCCGACCAGGACGAGCCGGTAGCCGTGCACGCCCCGCTTCCAGGCCAGCAGATAGATGGCCAGGCCGGTCGCGAGCCCGCCGGCGAGGGCCCCGAGGGTGACCTGGCGGGCGTCCCCGGCGACCAGCACGATCACCACGAGCGCCCCAGCCGTGGCGCCCTGGCTCAGCCCTAGGATGTCCGGGCTGCCCAGCGGGTTGCGGGACAGCGCCTGGAACAGCGCGCCGCCCAGACCGAGCGAGGCGCCGACCAGCAGGGCGACCAGCACCCGCGGCAGTCGCAGGTCGATGACGACGAGCTCCTGCCCCGGGTTGCCGTCCCCGAGCAGCGTCCTGACCACGTCTTGGGTGCCGATCGGGAACTCGCCGGTGCCGATCAGCAGGACACCGGCGGCCAGCGCGGCGGCCAGCAGGACGACGACCACGGTCAGCGCCCGCACGTCGAGGCGGACGGAGAGGCCGCCCGGGGTGCGCAGGGCGCGCGCGGTACGCCCGCGCCGCGCGGTGGCGGCCGCCTCGTCCCGCGGTGCCTGCTTCGATGCGGTGCTCACAGCTGGGCCGTCCTCCGCCGTCGTACGAGAAAGATGAAGACCGGTCCGCCGAGGATCGCGGTGACGATGCCGACCTGGAGCTCCGAGGGCCGCGCGACGACCCGGCCGATCACGTCGGCGCCGAGCAGCAGCACGGGCGACAGGACGGCCGCGTAAGGCAGGATCCAGCGCAGATCCGGGCCGGTGAACGAACGCACCACGTGCGGCACCATCAGTCCGACGAACACGATCGGCCCGCAGGCGGCGGTCGCCGCACCGCACAGCACGGTCGCGGCGAGCATCGACAGCACACGGGTGCGGTTCAGCCGGGCGCCGAGAGCCCGGGCGGTATCGTCCCCCATCTCCATGGCGTTGAGCGGCCGGGCCAGACACAACGCGAGCACCATGCCGGCGATGAGGAACGGCAGGACCTGCCGGATGGTGGAGTCTGTCGCCGACGTCAGCGAACCGACCGTCCAGAAGCGCATCTTGTTGAGCGCCGCGTTGTCCAGGATCATCACGGCCTGCAGATAGCCGTACAGGGCGGCGCTGATGGCCGTGCCCGCGAGCGCCAGCCGCACCGGTGTGGCGCCCCGGCTGCCGCCGAGGAACCAGACGAGCGCCCCGACCCCCGCAGCGCCGGCGAACGCGAACCACACATACCCGCTCAGGCTGGTGACGCCGAGAAAGGTGATGGCGGTGACGACGGCGGCGGACGCGCCCGCGTTGATGCCGAGCAGCCCGGGATCGGCGAGCGGATTGCGCGTGAGGGCCTGCAGGACGGCTCCCGCCAGCCCGAGCGCGGCACCGGCGAGCACCCCGAGGACGGTCCGTGAGATCCGGTCGTCCACGACGACGTCGGCGTAGGTGCCCGTGCTCCCGAACAGCCCGTGCCAGACCTCGCCGAGCGACAGCTGTTTCGCGCCGATCGCGACGCTCGCCAGAACGACGGCCACCAGGATCAGGGCGGAGAGCAGCAGCCCGACGGCACGCGCGGCCCGACGGCTCGGTGACACTGGCACCGACGGGGCGCGCTCTTGGGGAGGACTGTCGACCAACACGCAGTTAGGTTAGCCTAGCCTGCCAATCAACGACGATGCCCTCCCGCACGGCGACGCACCCCCGGGGTCACAACCCCAGCCGCGCCAGCGCCTTCTCCGCGTCCAGCGTGCACACGCCGTCCCCGGCCCAGGTCCAGGCCGCCGCGCACAGCGCCCGCAGCCCGTCCAAGGGCGCGCCGTCCCCGTCGAGTTCCAGCCGCTCGCCCCGCGCCGACGCCGTCCAGCCGCCGCACCGGAAGCCGTCCCCGTCACCGGCGACCTCGGGCTGTCCGGTGAGCAGCCCCCGCAGATCCGCGTCCACATACGTCGGCCGGTGCTGCGGCGGCGCCGCCAGCAACTGGGCGCCGTCCGTGACCCCGGTCAGCACCAGCAGCGAGTCCACCTCGCCGTTGAACGCGCCCTCGATGTCCGTGTCCAGCCGGTCCCCGACCACCAGCGGCCGCTCGGCACCGGTCCGCAGCACGGTCTCGCGGTGCATCGGAGGCAGCGGCTTCCCCGCCACCTGCGGCTCCGCACCGGTCGCGATCCGTACGACCTCCACCGCCGCCCCATTGCCCGGCGCGATCCCCCGCGCGCCCGGAATCGTCAGATCCGTGTTGGACGCGAACCACGGCACCCCGCGCGCGATCGCGTAGCACGCCTCCGCGAACCGGCCCCACGGCAGCTCGGGCCCGCCGTACCCCTGCACGACCGCCGCCGGGTCGTCGTCCGCCGAGTCGACCGGCACGAGACCGCGCTCGCGCAGCGCCACCCGCAGCCCCTCCCCGCCGATCACCAGCACCCGGGAGCCCTGCGGCACCTGCTCGCTGATGAGCCGCGCCACCGCCTGCGCCGAGTTGATCACGTCGTCCGCGCCGGTCGGTATGCCCAGCTCCGTCAGATGCGCCGCCACCGTGTCCGGGGTGCGCAGCGCGTTGTTCGTGACGTACGCCAGATGCATCCCGCCCGCCCTGGCCGCCGCGAGCGAGTCCACGGCGTACGCGATCGCGTCACCCCCGGCGTACACCACACCGTCGAGGTCGAGCAGCGCCGTGTCGTACGCCTCGCTCAGCACCCGGCCACACGCCCCGGGCCTCGTCCTGACGCTCTGGCTCATCCCGCATCGCTCCTCGTTCGACGGCTTTCCCCCGATCATCCCCCATGCCACGGACACCCGTACGATGCCGGGATGAACACAGCAGGTCACCCGGAACCACCGGCGGGCCCCGGCCTGGAACTCACCCCGTTCCGCGGCCTCCGCTACGACCCCGACCGGGTCGGCGGTCTGGCGGCCGTGACATCCCCGCCGTACGACGTCGTCGTACGGCCCGACGGCCTGCACCACCTCCAGGACGCGGACCCGTACAACATCGTCCGCCTCATCCTGCCGCAGGCCGCCAGCCCCGCCGCCCGCAACGAGCAGGCCGCGAAGACGCTGCGCCGCTGGCTGTCCGAGGGCATCCTCAGGGCCGACCCCGAACCCGCGCTCTACGTCTACGAGCAGCGCTCCGACGACGGCATGCTCCAGCGCGGCGTCATCGGCACCCTGCGTCTGTCGGACCCGTCCGAGGGGGTCGTCCTGCCGCACGAGGACGTCATGCCGCACGTGGTCGCCGACCGCGCCGCCCTGATGCGCGCCACCTCGGCGAACCTCGAACCCCTGCTGCTCACCTACCGCGGCGACGGCACCGAGAACGACACCAGCGCGGTCATCGACCGCACGGCCGCCCTGCCGCCGCTGTTCGCCACCACCACCGAGGACGGCTACCGCCACCGCCTGTGGTCGCTCACCGACCCCGCCGACGTGGCCCACATCCGCTCGGACCTGGCCCCCCGCCAGGCCCTGATCGCCGACGGCCACCACCGCTGGGCCACCTATCTGCGGCTGCGGGACGAGCACCCCTCCCCCAGCCCCTGGGACCACGGCCTGGTCCTCCTGGTCGACACGGCCCGCCACCCGCTGCGCGTACGGGCCATCCACCGCCTCCTGCACGACCTGGCGCCGGCCGACGCCCTGGCCGCCCTCGACGGCCACTTCCGCGCACGCCGCCTCGACGTGCCCCTCACCGAGGCGCTGGACCACCTGGCCGACGCGGCCCACAAGGGCAACGCGTACCTCCTGGCCGGCGACGGCGGCTTCCACCTCGTCGACCGGCCGGACCCGGCCCTGCTCGACCGCACGGTCCCCGCCGACCGCCCGGCCGCCTGGCGCACCCTGGACGCCACCGTCCTGCACGCCACGCTCCTCGCGCACATCTGGCGCATCCCCGAGGACGACCCGGCCCGTATCGCCTACATCCACGACACCGCCGCCACCGTGCGCAAGGCGGAACGCGACGGCGGCACGGCCGTGCTCATGCACCCCGTCCGCGAGGACGTCGTCCGCGACCTCGCGCGCCAGGGCGTCACCATGCCCCGCAAGTCGACGTCCTTCGGCCCGAAACCGGCCTCGGGCCTGGTGCTGCGCGCCCTGGACGTCTGAGAACGCCGAAGGGGCGGGATCCCTGCCGGGATCCCGCCCCTCCTCACACGTCAGTCACTCACTCGTCGTCCGCCGGCGCCGCCGCGGCACCGCCGCCGCTCTGGCCCTCGCCGTCGTCCTCCGACTCGTCGAAGGCGTCGACGAACTCGACACCGTCCAGCTCCGCGAGCCGGTCCGAGGCGTCCGTGCTGCCGTCCTTGTCGGCCTCCACGGCCTTCGCGAACCACTCCCGCGCCTCGCCCTGCCGCCCGGCGGCCAGCAGCGCGTCCGCATACGCGTACCGCAGTCGCGCGGTCCACGGCTGCACGGAGTTGGACGCGAGCTCCGGGCTCTGCAGCGTCACGATCGCCGCGTCCAGCTGCCCCATGTCACGCCGGGCACCGGCCGCGACCAGGCGCATCTCGACCTGCCCGGCCTTGTCGAGCTTGTGCACCTCGGGCGCACCGGCCATGTCCAGCGCCTTCTCGGGACGCCCGAGTCCACGCTCGCAGTCGGCCATGAGCGGCCACAGCTCCACGGTCCCGGTCATCCGCCGCGCGGCACGGAACTCCGCCAGCGCCTCGGTGTACTTCTGGTTGGCGTACGCCGCGAAGCCCGCCGCCTCCCGTACGGCCGCGACACGCGACGCCAGCCGCAGCGCGACCCGCGAGTAGCCGTACGCGCCCTCGGGGTCCTCGTCGATGAGCCGCGCGACCATCACCAGGTTGCGCGCGACATCCTCGGCGAGCGTCTTCGGCAGGCTCTGAAGCTCCTGCCGTACGTCCTTGTCGATCTCGTCGCCGGTGACGTCCTCGGGGATCGGCAGCCGCTTGATCGGCTCACGGTCACGGTCCCGGTCGTCCCGGAACCCACCGGGGCGGCCGCCACCGCGACGGTCGTCACGCCGGTCGTCGCGCCGGTCATCCCTGCGGTCGTCCCGCCCACGGAACCCTCCGGGGCGTCCACCACGGTCGTCCCGGCGCGGCCCACGAGCACCACGGTCGTCACGCCCACGGAAACCGCCACGGTCGCCGTCACGCCGGTCATCCCGGCGGAAGCCACCCCGGTCACCGTCACGACGGTCATCACGGCGGTCATCACGCCGATCGTCGCGACGGTCATCACGCCGGTCGTCCCTGCGGAAGCCACGGTCGCGGTCGCCGCCACGGTCACCGCGGTCAGCACGGTCGTCACGACGGAACCCGCGGTCCCGGTCGTCACGCCCACGGAACCCACCACGGTCGCCGTCACGCCGGTCATCGCGCCGGAAGCCACCCCGGTCACCGTCACGACGGTCATCACGGCGATCGTCGCGACGGTCATCACGCCGGTCGTCCCTGCGGAAGCCGCGATCGCGGTCGCCGCCACGGTCACCGCGGTCAGCACGGTCGTCACGACGGAACCCACGGTCCCGGTCGTCATCCCGACGGAAGCCGCGGTCCCGGTCCCGGTCGTCCCTGCGGAAGCCACGGTCGCGGTCGTCGCTACGGCGATCGTCCCTGCGGTCGTCGCGCCGGCCGTACCCGCCACCACTGCCGCCACCACGGTTGTCGTCACGTCGGTAGGCCGGACGGTCGCCGTCCCGACGGAAGCCACGGTCCCGGTCCCGGTCGTCACGGCGCGGGGCGCCGGCTCGGTCGTCACGGCGCGGGGCGCCGGGCCGGTCGTCGCGGCGGAACCCGGGACGCTGCCCACGGTCTCCGTCACGACGGTCATCACGGCGGTCGTCCCTGCGGTCATCGCGACGGTCGTCACGCCGGCCGTAGCCGCCGCCAGTGCCACCACCGCGGTTGTCGTCGCGCCGGAACCCTCCGCGGTCACCACCCCGGTCGTTCCGACGGTCGTCGCGCCGGTCGTTGTCCCGTCGGAAGCCGCCCCGATCACCACGGTCACCTCGGTAACCACCACGGTCACCACTGTCCCGTCGCCGCTGGTCGCGCTCCGGTCGATCGTCGGGAGAGTTGGTGGACATGGTGACTCCTGTCTTCGGTACTGCAAGCATTGTAAAAACGAAAGGACCCCTGGTCCCAGCTGAACGCTGGTGACCAGGGGTCCTTCCCAAAGATTGTTCGGCGGTGTCCTACTCTCCCACAGGGTCCCCCCTGCAGTACCATCGGCGCTGTAAGGCTTAGCTTCCGGGTTCGGAATGTAACCGGGCGTTTCCCTCACGCTATGACCACCGAAACCCTAATGGTTTCGAGCGAACAAGCACACTCTTTAGTTATGTGTTCTGCTCAAGAAACCGGCAACGGTCGTTGCCTCAGAACTAACACAGTGGACGCGAGCAACTGAGGACAAGCCCTCGGCCTATTAGTACCGGTCACCTCCACACGTTACCGTGCTTCCAGATCCGGCCTATCAACCCAGTCGTCTACTGGGAGCCTTACCCCATCAAGTGGGTGGGAGTCCTCATCTCGAAGCAGGCTTCCCGCTTAGATGCTTTCAGCGGTTATCCCTCCCGAACGTAGCCAACCAGCCATGCCCTTGGCAGGACAACTGGCACACCAGAGGTTCGTCCGTCCCGGTCCTCTCGTACTAGGGACAGCCCTTCTCAAGACTCCTACGCGCACAGCGGATAGGGACCGAACTGTCTCACGACGTTCTAAACCCAGCTCGCGTACCGCTTTAATGGGCGAACAGCCCAACCCTTGGGACCGACTCCAGCCCCAGGATGCGACGAGCCGACATCGAGGTGCCAAACCATCCCGTCGATATGGACTCTTGGGGAAGATCAGCCTGTTATCCCCGGGGTACCTTTTATCCGTTGAGCGACGGCGCTTCCACAAGCCACCGCCGGATCACTAGTCCCGACTTTCGTCCCTGCTCGACCCGTCGGTCTCACAGTCAAGCTCCCTTGTGCACTTACACTCAACACCTGATTGCCAACCAGGCTGAGGGAACCTTTGGGCGCCTCCGTTACTCTTTAGGAGGCAACCGCCCCAGTTAAACTACCCATCAGACACTGTCCCTGATCCGGATCACGGACCCAGGTTAGACATCCAGCACGACCAGACTGGTATTTCAACGACGACTCCACCTGAACTGGCGTCCAAGCTTCACAGTCTCCCAGCTATCCTACACAAGCCGAACCGAACACCAATATCAAACTGTAGTAAAGGTCCCGGGGTCTTTCCGTCCTGCTGCGCGAAACGAGCATCTTTACTCGTAGTGCAATTTCACCGGGCCTATGGTTGAGACAGTCGAGAAGTCGTTACGCCATTCGTGCAGGTCGGAACTTACCCGACAAGGAATTTCGCTACCTTAGGATGGTTATAGTTACCACCGCCGTTTACTGGCGCTTAAGTTCTCAGCTTCGCCCGACCGAAATCGGACTAACCGGTCCCCTTAACGTTCCAGCACCGGGCAGGCGTCAGTCCGTATACATCGCCTTACGGCTTCGCACGGACCTGTGTTTTTAGTAAACAGTCGCTTCTCGCTGGTCTCTGCGGCCACCCCCAGCTCGAGGAGCAAGTCCTCTCACCGGATGTGGCCCCCCTTCTCCCGAAGTTACGGGGGCATTTTGCCGAGTTCCTTAACCATAGTTCACCCGAACGCCTCGGTATTCTCTACCTGACCACCTGAGTCGGTTTAGGGTACGGGCCGCCATGAAACTCGCTAGAGGCTTTTCTCGACAGCATAGGATCATCCACTTCACCACAATCGGCTCGGCATCAGGTCTCAGACTCAATGGTGTGCGGATTTGCCTACACACCGTCCTACACCCTTACCCCGGGACAACCACCGCCCGGGATGGACTACCTTCCTGCGTCACCCCATCACTCACCTACTACCAGCTCGGGTCACCGGCTCCACCACTCCGACCTCGTCCGAAGACTCAGCCGGCGGCTTCACGGGCTTAGCATCACTGGATTCGATGTTTGACGCTTCACAGCGGGTACCGGAATATCAACCGGTTATCCATCGACTACGCCTGTCGGCCTCGCCTTAGGTCCCGACTTACCCTGGGCAGATCAGCTTGACCCAGGAACCCTTAGTCAATCGGCGCAAACGTTTCTCACGTTTGTATCGCTACTCATGCCTGCATTCTCACTCGTGAACCGTCCACAACTACCTTCCGGTGCTGCTTCACCCGGCACACGACGCTCCCCTACCCATCCACACAGGCGTTGGCCCTATTGTGTGAATGACACGACTTCGGCGGTACGCTTGAGCCCCGCTACATTGTCGGCGCGGAATCACTAGACCAGTGAGCTATTACGCACTCTTTCAAGGGTGGCTGCTTCTAAGCCAACCTCCTGGTTGTCTCTGCGACTCCACATCCTTTCCCACTTAGCGTACGCTTAGGGGCCTTAGTCGATGCTCTGGGCTGTTTCCCTCTCGACCATGGAGCTTATCCCCCACAGTCTCACTGCCGCGCTCTCACTTACCGGCATTCGGAGTTTGGCTAAGGTCAGTAACCCGGTAGGGCCCATCGCCTATCCAGTGCTCTACCTCCGGCAAGAAACACACGACGCTGCACCTAAATGCATTTCGGGGAGAACCAGCTATCACGGAGTTTGATTGGCCTTTCACCCCTAACCACAGGTCATCCCCCAGGTTTTCAACCCTGGTGGGTTCGGTCCTCCACGAAGTCTTACCTCCGCTTCAACCTGCCCATGGCTAGATCACTCCGCTTCGGGTCTTGAGCGCGCTACTGAATCGCCCTATTCGGACTCGCTTTCGCTACGGCTTCCCCACACGGGTTAACCTCGCAACACACCGCAAACTCGCAGGCTCATTCTTCAAAAGGCACGCAGTCACGAGAATGGAGCAAGCTCCACTCCGACGCTCCCACGGCTTGTAGGCACACGGTTTCAGGTACTATTTCACTCCGCTCCCGCGGTACTTTTCACCATTCCCTCACGGTACTATCCGCTATCGGTCACCAGGGAATATTTAGGCTTAGCGGGTGGTCCCGCCAGATTCACACGGGATTTCTCGGGCCCCGTGCTACTTGGGTGTCTCTCAAACGAGCCGCTGACGTTTCGACTACGGGGGTCTTACCCTCTACGCCGGACCTTTCGCATGTCCTTCGCCTACATCAACGGTTTCTGACTCGTCGACCAGCCGGCAGACTGATCAAGAGAGATCCCACAACCCCGAATGCGCAACCCCTGCCGGGTCTCACACGCATACGGTTTGGCCTCATCCGGTTTCGCTCGCCACTACTCCCG